>CAUQMR010000031.1:0-2854 GCA_963519285.1 uncultured Candidatus Saccharibacteria bacterium | reverse complement strand
GAGCAGATCACACCGATCACAACGATCAAGCGACACGGAGCAGCAGCAGGTAGGGCCAGACACCGCCCGAGGCCCTTGAAGACAGCTGGGGTAGAAGTCCGCTCATCACCTGGGACCTCGACCTCTACCCGCAACCCCCGCTCAACACCCACTCACCCACACTCAACTCGGAAGAGCCAGTTAACACTTCTTACCTCGTCGGCAGTGCAGTGAGCACCTCTCGGGGTCCAACAATGGCAGCACCAGGCTGCCACCCCAGGCCGCTCAGAAAGGCCCATACGCCATGAGCACCACAGAGTCTCACACTGAGGGGTTATCAACCGATATCTCTCGCCGCCTAGCACCTGAGAGGACGAGTGCGCTGCACGGTGCATCGCCTGGACGCCTCTGAGGAAGGCGGCTCGACATGAGCACCGATCTGACCCTGTTCACCCACCCGGTCTTCGGCAACCTGCGCACCATCGTCGACGGCGAGACCATCTACATCTACGCAAAGGATGCCGCCACCGCACTGGGCTTTGTCGCTCCCCTGCTCCATGGGCCTCCTTACGTCATTGGTGCCGACGGCGCCCTTGGCTTCACTCTCGACGCCGGCAAGGCCCAGCTCGCCGCCGTTACCTACAAAATCGTCCCTCACCTATAAAAACAGTATTGAAAAATCATAGGCGACGGACGATTTTACCTGTAAACCTCAGGCGCAGGCCCAAAACCAAGCTGCAAGCTGGGCACGCTAACCCAAAACCTACTCCTGGGACAGGCCCGCCTCCCCCAGGTTCCTAAAACGCTCCACCCACTTGGTTAGTTCGTTTACAACATTTTCTCGCGTGGCCGCAGAGGCCCCGCCTCCACCAAAGCGCCTTGCAGGCGGAAGAATATCGGCCAGACCTGCACCTTCGCTAGGCACATAGTTATCACGCAAACACCCAAAGGCAAACTCCCTAGCTCCACTCTTTAAGCGATAACGCTCAATAATCTCAGTTAACTCCTGGTCGCGGCGCTCATCAATGAAGTCCTTAAACTCCCTAGTCACATCCCCATGCGCGGAAACGCGCCGGTAGAACTCTTCAATAAGGTCACGTTTGCCGCGTAGTGACGGCGACGCCGCCAGGGCCCGGGAGATTTCTACCGGGATTTCACGGTCCCCACCTTCGTTTTCTACCCGGTGCTGTTCTACAAGCATCAAAATGTAGTCAACGTTGATATCAACCTGTTTGACCAGTTCTATTTCAAACTCTAGATCGTCAACAATTGACTCTTTTTCTCCACCCAGTTTAGTGCGGATATCTTGATAGAGGTCTAGATAGATACTGCGATAGTCTTCTAACTCTCGCGGACTCATAATGTCATCGGTTTCGAAGTCATCGTAAGCCGTGAGGATATTGCGCAGGCGCAAAATCTTACCCATCAGGTTGATGAAGTTCTTCTGCTGCGCTTCAGAGGCAATAATACCAATCGGCAGGGGGAACTGTTCACGTAGCTGCTTTACTGTCTCAATGTACTCAGACAAGTATTCATTGTATGGACGCAAAAGTATCTGACCGCGCGCATTTTTGTTACCAAACAGCGCAATGGCTTCTTCGACTTCTTCTTCCAGGTTACGGAAACAGACAATATTTCCGTAGGTTTTCACCGAGTTCAAGATCCGGTTGGTGCGTGAGAAAGCCTGGATGAGCCCGTGTGCTCGCAGGTTTTTATCCACCCACAATGTGTTGAGGGTTTTGGAGTCAAAACCGGTTAGGAACATGTCTACCACTATCACTAGGTCTACAGCTTTGGTAGCTAGCGCTTTTGATAGGTGCTCATAGTAGTTTTCGAAGCGTGCAGGGTCAGTGCCAAAGTTTGTCCCAAATTCTTTGTTGTATTGGTCAATGACATGATCCAGGAAGGCCCTGTCATCTGCTGATAAAGCCTTCGTGTCCATGCTTTCTTCACAAAGCAGGCCGGTGTCAGGGTCTTCAGAGTTGGGCGAGTATGAGTAGATAGTGGCTATCTTCAGTCGCTTTTCGGGCGGCAAGTCTTGCTGCTGGCGTTCAAACTCAGCGTAGTATGCGCGCGCTGCTTTGATAGAGAAAGTAGCAAACAGTGAGTTAAAGCCTTGAACCCGCTGGTCTTCCAGTAGGTAGGTGGAGTTACGTTTAGTTTTCTGACTAAAGTGCTTAAGGATATGCGAAACTACGGCTTTGATACGGCGCGGATCTATATATACAGAGTCCGTGTCAATACCTTCAACCTTATAGTTTTCGATATCCTCACGCGTGCGGAAAGTGTCGTTGTATTCAACCCTGAAGGGCAGCACGTTTTCGTCACGGATTGCGTCTACAATCGTGTATGAATGTAGCTGGTCACCAAATGCTTGCTCGGTGGTGCGCAGGCGGGCTTTACCGGAGGAACGCGCGTTTTGCGCAAAAATCGGGGTGCCGGTAAATCCAAAGAGGTGATAGTTACGGAATGCTTTTGTGATAGCCGCGTGCATGTCACCAAATTGGCTACGGTGGCATTCGTCAAAGATAAAGACGATATGGCCGTCATAGATTTCGTGGCCACGATTAGCTTTCACAAAGTTAGAAAGCTTTTGGATGGTGGTAACGATTATGCGTGCGCCGGGGTCAGCGATTTGCTTAGCTAGCTGCGAGGTTGAGTGGTTAGCTGAGACTGTACCAACCGCGTATTGGTTGTATGTTTTGATGGTTTGGTGGTCGAGGTCTTTACGGTCAACCACGAAAATGACTTTATCTATATCTATATCTTCAATGTCGGCAACTAGTTTTGCGGTTTTGAAGGAGGTGAGGGTTTTACCAGAGCCGGTGGTATGCCAAATATATCCGCCGGCTTTAACCGTGCCGGTTTCTTTGTT
>CAUQMR010000030.1:0-2859 GCA_963519285.1 uncultured Candidatus Saccharibacteria bacterium | reverse complement strand
GTACAGCAATGCCACCACGCTCAATCCAACGATCAAGTCCACCAGGTTAGACTGGATATTCGTCCACCAAAAACGTGGCCTCACCGCCAGTACACGCCACTTACTCAAAATAACCAACACCACTGCAGCCACTGGTGATTGGACCATGAGCGTAATACCAAATAATACCAAAGCTAAGCTGATGTTCAACAGATGGTACACCACCTCACTAAAAAATGACTTGCGTTTAACGGTTCGCAGTAGCTCCATATCTCTTGATTATATCACACTATACAGGCTATACTAAATAGGATGGATGCAACTTTTCTTGATAGACACCCAAAGATTCGTGACAGTTTGGGGCTCATCGTTTTTGTTGTTGGCGTGGTGGTCGGCACACTATTGATTAATACCTTTATTTTTCGTAATTTTACTGTTCAAGGCGCCAGTATGGAACCGACCATGCACACAGGTGATCGTTTGATTGTCAATCGACTACCAGTGACAGCGGCACAAATCAAAAACAAGCGATACGTCCCTGAGCGGGGCCAAACCATTGTCTTTAAAAACCCAAATTTTAACTCTTCAACAAATAAAGATGAGTACATCGTGAAGCGAGTTATCGCCTTTGCTGGTGAACGTGTCACCGTTAAGGATGGCGTCGTTACGGTGTATAATAGCGCTCATATTCATGGGTTTAATCCTGATACCACAGTGAATAAAAATGAGCCCGGCCAACCAACCTCTGGCGATGTTGACACTACCGTACCAGAGGGGACTATTTTCGTTATGGGCGACCACCGACAAGAAAACTATTCGTGTGATTCCCGAAACTGCATGGGACCAATACCTTTATATGACATCGTCGGACCAGTCTCCATGAGGATTTGGCCAATCACTAAAATCCGTGGATTTTAGCTACTTTTTCAGCAGTTGATGAATACGCTCAAAATCAACAGCATTTTTGAATGGTATGATGATTTGCCCAGCGCCGCGCGTATTGGTGCGAATTTTAATCTTTGAATTCAGTTTTTTGGTCAAATTTTGAACGACTTCTTCATGAGGAATCTCGACTGGACGGCGCTTTTCAAATGGATTGTTTTTGGACTCTTTCCAAAGGACTATCGCCTGCTCAATGCGACGAGCAGACCACCCTTCAGCAATGATTTTCTCTAGCAGCTCTTCTGCCACTTCTTTGGGCACATTGATCAATGGTCGAGCCTGACCTTCAGTGATTTTATAGCTAAAAACAGCTTCCTGGACGGCCTTTGGCAACTTTAGAAGGCGCATGGTGTTAGAAATGGCGCTAACCGATTTGCCGCCAACTCGCTGCCCTATTTCATCCAATGTCAGGTTAAACTGATCGCGCAGCTTAGCGTATGCCGTAGCAGTTTCCAAAGGATTGAGATCGCGGCGCTGCAGGTTTTCAATCAGAGACAGTTCCAAACGATGCTGACCAGTCAGCGTTCGCACCAGTGCCGGTACCTCGGTCAGCCCAGCTCTCTGAGCAGCACGCCAACGACGTTCACCTGCAACGATCACATAAGCACCTGCTTTGCCTGTCACTACCAGCGGCTGTAAAATACCATGAATCTTTATCGACTCAGACAGCTCATCAAGCGCCTCTTCATCAAACATCCGACGCGGCTGATCTGGATCGGCCATGACTTGCTCAATCGGTAATTGTTTGAGCTGACTAAGTCTGCCGTCTTGCTTGGCAGTCGGATCAAATGACTCATCGATCAGATTTGTTGGAATAAGTGAATCAAAACTACGGCCCAACCCCTTCTTCATTAACCAATCCTCCCTATGATCTCCTTGGTCAGCGCCTTGTATGCTCGTGCACCCTTGGAGAAGCGGTCATACGCGCCAACTGGCAGTCCATGACTTGGCGCCTCAGCTAAGCGAATATTCCGTGGAATGGTGGTTTGGAAAACCCGATCCGGAAAATGCTTTTTGATTTCCTCGTGAACCTGCGTTGACAGTGTTGTACGGCTGTCCATCATGGTTGGCAACACACCCAGCAAGTCCAGTTGTGGATTGAGCCCCTTGCGTATCAATTTCATGGTCTCTAGCAGCTGACCAAGCCCCTCTAACGCGTAGAATTCTGCCTGCACTGGCAACAGAATATAATTTGCCGCAATCAAACCATTAACCGTCAGCAAACTCAAACTTGGTGGACTGTCGATGATGATGTAGTCATAATACCCCTGTAAATTATTGATAGCCCGTCGCAGCCTGATGAACCGACCCTCAGCCTGCGCCAACTCGACCTCAGTATTTGCCAAATGCGGCGTAGATGGAGCCAACGCTAAATTTTTATATTCTGTTTGAATGATGGCGCTTTGTAGTGTCGCCTGACCGGTGATCACCTCGGTCATCGTGCGCGATAGATTGGACTTATCAATCCCCAGACCACTGGTCGCGTTGCCCTGAGGGTCAAAATCTATCAGCAATGTTTTCTTACCACTTTTTGCCAAATAATACGCAACATTAACACTTGTCGTTGTCTTGCCAACGCCACCTTTTTGATTTGTCACCGCAATGATTTTTGTCATTCGTTCCCCTTTTTACCTGCCCTAATTATAGCATGAGCAAAACAGAAATAACAGACATCAAAAACCGCTTCTCTGATGGAAGCGGCTCTTTCGATTATTTGATTGACGTAATCTGAATCTTGGTGTACTTCTGGCGATGACCAGTTTCTTTGTGTACACGTTTCTTGCTCTTGTAGCGAATAACGCGGATTTTGTCGCCCTTAACTTCTGCTTCAACGACCTTTGCCTTCACCACCACACCTTTGACGGTTGGCGTACCGACTTTTGTTTTATCACCATCAATCACTAAAAGTGCGTCGAGAGTGAGTTCTTTTGTGCCTTC
>CAUQMR010000029.1:0-3297 GCA_963519285.1 uncultured Candidatus Saccharibacteria bacterium | reverse complement strand
TACCGATACCCGGAAAATCACCTTCCGTGATATGTATATCCATGTAGTAAAACAAATTATAAACCTGTAAAATATCCTGAATTTTCTCTTCTGAATGTCCTTCCGCCACCATACGATTAGTAAAGGTTTCGACTAAAAACTGATGAAAGGTATTGGCGGCTTTGCCTTTGCCCGAAGAATAGTGGCTGCGCAGCGTGCGAGAGATGGCTGGGTTATGCCATTCCGCCAGGATTTTATTGGACGAAACCAGGCTTCGTGACTGCTCAAAAATCTGCCTCACAAGTTCAACCAAGTCCTGCTGCCAATCGATATCATCCATCATCGCCTGGCGAACGCGGTTATTCTCCTCAACGTACACATCCAGAAAGATAGCTTCCTTGCCGTCGTAGTAGTTGTAAAAAGAACCAACTGCTACGCCAGCACGTTTTGCAATTTCTGAGATCCCGGCCTCCTTATAACCCTTTTTTGAGAAGACATTATAGGCGGCGGTTTTTAATGCTTGCTTCTTGTCCAATGCTCGTGACTCCCTCATTGATAATGTTCTGAATGAATAAATTTTTATATTCATTCATAGTATATTAAAACAATAACGGGTCTGTCAATAGAGGGATTTTCTTGATTATCTTTTGCTTGGTAGCTCGATTGATGAGCTTACCTCATTAAGTGCCATGTAGCCTGGATTGAGTGCGATTCAGTAAAGATCGATACCTGAACTAACGAGAGTGTGTCATTGGCTCTGTACCTTATCCACCAGCTTCGTCAGCTTCACACCACCGTACATCCAGTGGTCGGCGCCGCGGTATGCGCCGGAGTTGTTGACTTCGCCGCGCTGGGTGTAGATCAGGCGGGTGAGGGCAGATAGGCGCCAGGTTTTGCCGCCGTAGGAGACTTCGCGTGGGCCAGCCACAACGGCGGTGATAGCTGGGTCTTTGATGAAGCAGATGGTTGCGCCCTTTTCGATACCCTTTTTGTAAAAGCTAAAGCGCTGGTCTTGCTGATGCGCGGTGGTAACGGCTTCGAACGAATCGGCCTTGCTGGTGGATTGAGCTGGCTTGGGGTAGATCTGCGTACCATCAAGGGCGAGCAGCAGCCGCTGGATAAGATACTCATCGAGCGCAAAGAACTCGCTCCGGCCAATGCGGTGCTTGCTAAAGACTTCGTGCAGAAGCTGCTCCTTCTTGTGGTAATTATCTACCTCAATGGCGACCAGCCGCTGCAGCCCAGTGATATTAGAATAGCCGTTGGATTCGAGGTACTGCATGCGCGCCTCAAAGCGGTCGGTGCTGGTCTTGCCAATCTTGACCAAGCCATCAATGGCACTGGTCATAACATAAATCACTCCGCGCGGCTCGGACATGGTTTTATTGTAGCAGACCGTGGGGTGGGGGAACAGTATTCCGGATAAATCTGCTATAATTCCCTTATGAATATGAGGGATCTTGAAAGGCAGCTGTGGGCTGCGGCGGATAAACTACGGGGTAATATTAGTTCGTCGGATTATAAATATGTGGTGCTGGGACTGATTTTTCTAAAATACGTTTCGGATGCGTTTTCGGCGCGGTATCAGGCGGCGGTTGATGAGAATTATGATCCTGAAGACCGGGATTGGTATTTGGCGGAGAATGTTTTTTGGATTCCCAAGGAGGCTCGTTGGGAGCACCTGGTGGGGAGCGCCAAACAGCCAGAAATTGGTATAGTGGTCGATCGTGCGATGGAGGCAATTGAGCGCGACAACCCTAGTCTGAAGGGCGTTTTGCCAAAAAATTATGCTCGTGAAGCTCTAGATAAGCGTCGCCTAGGTGAGCTGATCGATTTATTTACCAATATCACATTTAATACTACTAATTCCAAAGATTTGCTTGGTCAAGTCTACGAATATTTTATGGGTATGTTTGCTGATAGCGAGGGTAAGCATGGCGGTGAATTCTACACGCCGCGCTCCATCGTCAAGCTGCTGGTAGAAATGCTTGAGCCATACAGTGGGCGTGTGTATGACCCGTGTTGCGGTAGCGGCGGTATGTTCGTCTGGAGCGAAAAGTTTGTTAAGGAGCATGCTGGGCGCGTTAATGATATTGCAGTGTATGGTCAGGAATTCAACGAAACCACCTGGCGACTTGCCAAAATGAATATGGCGATTCGCGGCATTGATGCGAATATTAAACACGGCAACACCCTGATGGATGACCAGCTTCCCGACCTGAAAGCTGATTATATCTTGGCTAACCCGCCGTTTAACATTAGCGACTGGGGTCAAGAACATTTGCAGGCCGACCCGCGCTGGAAATATGGCCTGCCACCAAAGGGTAACGCTAACTTTGCCTGGATTCAACATATGATTCACCATTTGAGCCCACGCGGTACGGCGGGTTTCGTGCTGGCAAACGGCAGTATGAGTAGTCAAACTGGTGGCGAAGGTGATATCCGCAAGCAGTTAGTGCTTAATGATATGGTTGACGCCATCGTCACGCTGCCGAGCCAACTGTTCTTTAATGTAGCTATACCGTGCTGCCTATGGTTTGTGTCGCGTGATCGTGCCAATCGTCACGGTAAAGTGCTGTTCATCGATGGGCGTAATTTGGGTAAAATGGTAACCCGTCGTAACCGCGAACTGACCGAAGAAGATATTGCCAGGATAGCGAAGACATATCATGATTATAAAACCGCCAGCGCGAATTACGCTGACCAGCCGGGCTTCTGCAAAGTCGCTGATCTAGAAGAAATCAAGCAGCATGATTATGTGCTGACACCTGGCCGCTACGTTGGTGTCGAAGAGGCCGAGGAAGACGATGAACCGTTTGCCAAGAAATTTGCTCGGTTAACGGATGAGCTTGAGGGCCAGTTTGCGAAGAGCCGTGAATTAGAGGTAAAGATAAAAGAGAATCTTGCCAAAATAGAGAAAGAAGTTAAATGATGAGTACGGCTGATTGGGTGTATAATGTTGATAAATTTGTGGCCACATACGGTAAAGGTGTTGTCGGTGAGTTAGGTAAGGTGCCACACAAAACTGTAATCGTCAGATCTTTGTAAAAGAGTATTGAGGAAACGAGATGAACAAAAACACCAACCCAATAAGGTCTCAATTTCGTGTAACCTTGCCAGAGGATGACGCTTATATCTACAAACTAGGTGTGGCAATTTATAGTTTTGCTTCTGTAAATAGTTTTCTTTGTGAAATAATTTCGACTATTAATCCAGAAGAATATAATCACACATCCCTGCAAGACAAAACCTCTGGTCAGATTTTGGAAACATTCAAAGTATATACATTTTTATTTTAATCTGATAATAGATTACTAT
>CAUQMR010000028.1:0-3689 GCA_963519285.1 uncultured Candidatus Saccharibacteria bacterium | reverse complement strand
TCCATTGATTGATGAAGTAGATAGGGTTGAATCGCTACATTTTGGTCCTAAGGACTCGGTCGATCCTGAGCGATTTAATTTTGCTATGAATAATATTAATCAAATTTTTTCTCGGTTGCTTGGTAAGCCAGATTTGCGGCCAGCTGTGGAGACAACCTCACCTCATAATACACTGTTTGCAGTTGGTACTGTGGCAGCGCGAAACGGTATTAAGGCAGAAGCGCGAGCTCGTGGTAAGGGACGAGGCTCGTATTTGAAAAAGTTTCTAAGGCGCATAGGATATTATGAGCCGCATTCTCAGCCGCTGAAGGATGAAGGTGATCTTCACCCGATTGATCTGTATGGCATGGTGGTGATCGCCGATGATGATAAGCAGATGGCCGATTTGTATGCTGAGGCGGTGATCAATGCCCTGAATGATGAGAATATTACGCCATATCCATCACCTGGACGCGATAAGGAATGCTTTGTTATAAAGGGGTCTCCAGAATTTCAGGAGAATGTTCGTAGGGCAGTCCTTGAGATGATTCCTGACGCTGATATGGAGTTATTTAGCTTTAAAGACAGCGGTAGGGACTTTACTGACGCAAAAATTACTAGTTTCTCCGAGACAGGTGACACGCGAGTGCCGTTTGCACCATTTGAAATGCAGTTCTCGACACCAGATGCTCGCTTGGTGGCGCGTACTGGTAAAAAAGCGGCACACTTCTTCTTTAAATTGCGTAAGATATATGGCGATTTGGTGAATATGACTGACGAGACAGCTGATGCGGTCATTGATATTTGGCAGCGTAAGCAGGATTACTTTACGAGCCCTGATGACAGTGCTAAGGAAGATCACCTGACAAACCAGAGTCGTGAACGAGTAGCGCACTTTAAGGAGCAGGCATTAGATAGGCGTAAATCCTTACTTAAACGCGTTCGCGATATGGCGAGACGAGCGCTGAATGGTATATAATTGGCCATATGACGATTTACTATACTGACGGTTCTGCTTCGCCAAATCCCGGTCCGGGTGGCTTTGCGGTAATTCGCGATCTCCAGCCGTGGATCTTGGGTTCAGAGGATGGCGAGACGACCAATATTCGCATGGAAGGCAAGGCGCTGATTGCGGCGCTCCGGGACGCTGACGGTGCGCCGTGTGTGATTTATACTGACAGCGAGTTTTGGATTAACGTAGTAACTAAGTGGGCTCCAGGCTGGGAAAAGCGCGGCTGGACAAAGAAGGGCGGCGAGATCAAAAATCTGGACATCGTGCGTGAGCTATATGAGCTGTATTCGAATTCGCAGGCGGAACTCCGCTGGGTGCGCGGTCATGAGGGCGACGAGGGTAATGAGTTGGCGGACACCTGGGCCAACCGAGCGCGTGAAGGCGAAAGATTGACTAGATAATACATTTCTGATATAATATAAATATGAGCGAATTACACGTGCCAGACCGCGTGCAGCTTGAGTTGCATCCGTTTTACTCCTATCCAGATTCGGCTGATTTGCTGTACGCACGCCTTGGTGTTGCCACGGCGGTTGATCTTCGTGGTGATGCATTATATGTCCAGGGCAGGTGTCGGTGATAGTAAGGATCACGATAAACTAGCTGGCAAGGTTGATCCAGATAGTGATAAAAATATAGCACTACCGTCTGAGATGTATGCAAAGCAGGGAATAGTGACTACATGGTATTATCCTAACATGGGAGACAGGCTTGAAGGGCTGGCTGGTCCAATGGTGAAGGAAGGTCTTAATCCAGAGGCTAAACTGACATGGGAAGAGACGAAAAAATGTTTAAGGATGGCGGCGCTGGCGATTGGTTTGTTTATGATTAAGCCGCCGTCCGATGTAGTAGAACGGACAGATCTCCATGCTATTGAGGTTAGTAAAGAAGATTTAACTGCAGCAAAAGAGCAATTTGGTAGGCGTATAATCTCAACTTAGCTGGCGGTGTCTAGTAAAAATTGCTATACTAGGGCAATGGAAGAAGTGAGGGAAACGACTGATATTTTTTTGTGGGCGAATCAAACTGACGCAAAAAAGAATGATTTACAGATAGAGCTGTTTTTATTTAATAAAAATTACACGCCGTATTTCATGCCCCTGAAGGGTGATGTCGAACAGCAGCTGCGACCACTATTTTTGTTTGATTATATCAATCAAGTCAATTTGGGCGCGGGCACTGGCCTTAGCGTGCGGGATTATGAGTTGAGTGAAGCAGAAGATAACGTACTGCTGCGAACAGACCTCGCCAAGGTTGGCCGAGCGGAAACCTTAATTCATTTGATTGAGCATGAGCGTGATGACATCGTGGAGTTCTCGGAAGCTGAGCATGAGTTCAAGCGGATGAAGGGCGTGCTGGCACGGTTTACTGACCCGAATGATCCAGAAAAAGTCTTTTATACAGCGAAGCTAATCCAACAGGGACAGACGCTCAAAAGCGCGCTAGCGTGGGAGTTTTCTGACGGCAAGTTTGGCGCGTTTAAGGCGGAAGTCGGTTTTAAGGTGCCGGATGATAACCAGGTGCTGATCATCGGTCAGGATATTTTCGCCTTTAATCCAGGCAAGTTTGAGCGGATGTTTGGCTATGAGTACAAGAAGCAGGTGATTGCCGATAAGAAAGTAGCGGAAATTGAAAAGGAATACAAATTGAGCTTCCCAGAAGGCTTGGATCTGAATGCGCTGGTCAAGGAGCGCAAAAAGACCATCAATAAACTACAGAAATTGGAAATCGGCGAGGTCAAGCAAGAGCAGGTGTTGGACTATGCTGACGAGATGCAGCTGGAGCTGATGAGTGATGATAACGGCGCGATCATCATTATGGACGGTAATGATCTAGACATGTTCGTGAACCTGATCAACGAGGATTACATTGAGAGTAAAATTACCGGCAAGCGCTACGAAATTAAATCGAAAAAACTGTTGGGCGAGCCAGAAGGCGAACCGCCACGAGGTTAAGTATGGACCAGGAATTAGCGCTGGCGATTTTGATGAGCGGTCGGTCGGCGCTACTAACGGGCGCGGCTGGGACAGGCAAGACGCACCTGTTGAATACTTTTATTGCACAGGCGCGTGACCAGGGTAAAAAGGTGTCGGTAACAGCGACGACGGGGCTGGCGGCGACGCACTTGGGCGGTAATACGATTCACAGTTGGAGCGGCATTGGTGTTAGTGATCACTTGGTGAACAACTTTTTTGATCGGCTGTCAAAAACGCGGCGTGAGGTGATTATGAAGACTGATGTGTTGGTGATTGACGAGATTTCTATGTTGCATGATTTTCGGCTGGACATAGTCGATCGGGTGCTGCGCGGCGTCAGGGAAAACGACCAGCCGTTTGGTGGTGTGCAGCTGGTGATGAGTGGCGATTTTTTCCAATTGCCGCCGATCAATCGTCCGGGCGAGCAGGGCGGCGGTTTTGTGGTGTATTCGGAAGCGTGGCAGGAATTGCAGCCGGCGGTGCTATATCTGGAGCGGCAATATCGGCAAAATGACGAGCATCTCCTGGAGATTTTGACGGCGCTGAGGAACGACGATATTAGGCGGCATCATGCTGAGATGTTGCTGGCGCGAACGGAAGTTCAGCCGCCCGACGGTGATATCACCGAACTACACACCGTCAATGTTGATGTTGACGCCATTAACACCCAGAAGCTGGCGGAACTGGCGGGCGAGGAGCGAAGGTATCAGCAGACAACGACG
>CAUQMR010000027.1:0-4410 GCA_963519285.1 uncultured Candidatus Saccharibacteria bacterium | reverse complement strand
CCTATAGACTGCTGCGTCGTGATATGGAGTAGTCTTTAATTTGGCAAGTGTTACCGCCCCAACGATCATCGCTGTTTCTAGTCCAATACCCTGAGCACCCTCACCCTTAGTTGAGAACGTTTTGATCAAATCATCGATACGCGGTGCTGGAATCGGCGGATTCTCAGACCACGGACTTTGCGTATTGTCTTTTCCTAAATCATCAGGAATCTGCTGACCATCTTCTAGCCGCAATGCTTTACCCTGCAATGTCGTCTCATCAATTCCTTCAATATATGACTCAAACAAATCTTGCAGGACTTTGTAGTCCTCAAGGATACCAATCACTACATCTCGCTGAGTCTCGTTGACTATCGTTTCATCATTATCAAGTGCCGAGGTGATGTAATCAATCCGCTCATTCTCCTCGATATCCGTCGGCATCTCTATGATCAGTCTTGCCGCCGAACGACGGGCTGGCGTCATGTGATGACCACCAAACGTCTCCACTAGCTCCTTAGATAAGGCTTCAGAATGAAAGAATATCTCGCCTCTCCGAGAGGGATTACCAGAATTATCAATCATCTTTTCTGACTTTTGTGTATTATTTGTCATAATCAACAGATCACACTATATCACAAAATATAATATTTTGCAAGTATAGTACTTCCTTTACAGTCTCAATTTATCTAGGCAAAATAAATTCGCATCAACTCGCGTGCTACTCTGTCAGGGTCGTGTCGAATCAAACTGCGTTGTGCTGCCAGCGGGTCACTGGCAGCGTTGGTGTTCTCCCAAACTTCATCAGCGATCAATCGTTTTCCCGAAGCGTAAAAATGCTTCTTTTTCAGCTCTTCTTTGTTCCACTCGACCAACAGTTCGCCATCTTTAGCATACCGGTCGATCAATTCCTGCGACGGGCGATGGTTATTGTACAATACATGGTCCAATTTGACACCTGCAAACCGTTCAATTTCACTGGCATAATCCGCAACCGTGAACTCATCAGTCTGACCAGGCTTGTTCACCAGGTTACAAACATACACCTTTTTAGCCTTGGTCTCAGCGAGGGCGCGCGTTACGCCACTAACCAACAGGGCCGGCGCCAGGCTACCATACAGCAGCCCCGGCGCAATCACCACCAAATCCGCGTCTAGTATCGCCTGCCGCGCCTGAGGATTGATGCGAGCAGTCGGCTCCAGGTCTAACCACGGACGCTCACCAACCGGGATGATCAATGATTCAGCCTCATGTTGACCTCTCACAACCGTACCGTCAGCCAATCGCGTGACAAGCGTTATATTGTCAAATGTAATCGGTTCTACTCGCCCTCGAATATTTAGCACTTCTCCAGCGACTTTGACCGCTTCAGTAAAATTACCAGTCATTTTTTCCAGGGCTGCCATGAAGAGGTTACCAAACGCGTGTCCCTTGAGACTACCCTCGTCAAAGCGGTAGTTGAACAGGTCTCTCACCTTTGGCGAAGTGCTCAGCGCCACCAAACACTGCCGGACGTCACCAGCCGGCAAAACCCCCAATTCATCTCTCAGCTGCCCAGTCGACCCACCGTCGTCGACCATGTTGACCAAGGCAGTGATATTGTGTGTATAATTTTTTAATCCACTCAGTAATGTAAAACTACCCGTGCCGCCGCCAATAACGACAATGTTTATACCCATCAGTTCCATAGCTTGACTATATCACGAAAAAAACCTACGTCAACGTACCCTTTGGTAACGCCCATTCCAAGAATGGTTGCTGCTGGTGATTAACCGCAGTGATGATGTGCGCAGCCACTTTGGCTGGGTCGTTAAAGAACAGATAGTCAACCGGCAGTTCCCGACCATTCCAAAACGGTGTTTTCATGGCGCCCGGCAAAAATAAGGCAACTCTCACGGATAATTTCTGTTCATCAGCCTGCATACCTAAACTACGCGCCAGCCCTGCTTGGGCGTGTTTGGTTGCCACATATACCGCTTCGTCCCCACGAGCTTTGACGCTACTGGTTGAGCCGATGATGGTTAACACTGACTTCTGGTTTTGGCGAGCCATCCTACGCCACGCCCACTGCACCAACGGCAATGGACCGGCAAAATTCACCTCTGCCATAGAGCGTGCATCTAACTGATCTTCAAAATTACCACGCCAACCATAGCCCGCCGCCCACACAAATTGTTCAATATCATCGCCACCCAGCAGCTGCTCAATCCGCGCTGGCGCTGCTTCAACCTGCTCGGGATAGTACACATCCAACGGGAAGCCCTCGCCGTGTTCATGGGTATTATGCGTCTTCCCTAGTACCAACACACGCTTGCCATTTTTCCTGAGCTGTCTAGCAATCTCCAGACCAAGCCCACTTGTCCCACCAAGAATAATATGCATATGGTTATTATAGCATATCGTGCTGCCTGTCTATAGATTTCTTAGCGTATGGCTAGTTAAGATATTTTGGCTTTGACGTCTTTGGCACATTGATCTGTGGCAGGTATAAAAGTAGTGCTTATATAGCAGCCGAGAAATACTACCAACCATACCACGAGCGAGACAACACCCACTACCGAGCTGGCGAGTAGTGAGCTCCCGCCAACGACCAAAAGCGGCATGATATACGAAAAGCCATTAAACGTCCCATGCAACACCGCGGCAAGCCACACACTCCGAGTCCGCTCAACGACAAAACCGAGTACAAGCGACATCACGACACAGAATCCTACAAACAGCACTAACCCCGGAAGTGCATTTGCTGCACCATAGTTATACCCGAGGGCAATCAACGGGATATGCCACAACCCCCACAACACACCAATCATAGCGTACTTCTTGTGAAAGGCCTGCGCGAGGTAACCACGCCACAGTATCTCCTCCATCATCGCAAAGATTGCATTTACCGTTAGCCCGGCCATCAATGCACCAACGATACCAAGCGGCAACATGACAAGCGGCATCGGCGGTAAGTTCATCGCGCTGGCATCAACTGACGTGCCGATAAGCTTCTCGAGGTTGTGCACCAAATGCCCATTTGTCGTCGCTAGGTGACCAAACGTCTCTGGCCACAACCAGCCAAGAATCACAACAGAGCCCACCATCAATACCACCCAGGCCAAAAACAGTCCAGCGACCAATGCATATTTCTTGGCTGTGATTTGTTTCAATGACAACAACGCACGAAATGGTACTGGCACACTAAGCACATAGCAACTAATCAAGAGGGTGTACGATGGCACTGGCATATACAAAACCGCTATATATGCCAAACGCAGGGCAAGCGCCACCGGCGGCGCACTATTGCCAGTCGCAGATACAACCGCCCAATAGCCTGCTCCGGCTAGCGCCGTCAAGACAAAGAGGGTGATTAGTACTTTGTTACGATGCTCTTTTTTGATAAGAGGGAGTGAATTTTGTGCTTTTTCTGTAGGGTTACTCATCCGTATACACCTAGCCTTTTGTGATTTTGTTGATATGGGGAGATTATACCACCTACGCAGCCGTTACTACTTCCTCTTTCTGATATAGTAGATGATTATTTTGAGCCAAATGCAATTCATCTGACAAGTATCCTGCTATATTTACCCTATTTCTTTCATTATCCTATACGTTTCTATTAGGATTTTGATAATACGCTGGTAGTGGTCAATATCATTAGCAGTCAATGTACGACCTCTTCTATCTTTGAGCCACTTTTGCGCTGGCTGATAGCCACCAATGTAAAAATCCCACGCCAAATCTGGAATATTACCAAAATACTGATCCTTATTAATACATACTCGATTGCTATCACGCACTACTTTTTCCACTATGTTATCACCAATCTCAGGATAAGTAGTATCATAATCACCAATTTGTGACGCTTTCATCAAGTGTAATTGACGCAGCTGACCACCCAACTCTGCTTTGCGCCAAAATTCCGCCCATGACTCCGGTCGTGGCACGCGTGGAAAATCAGTTTTTAAGAATTCTTTATATTTCTCGCGATAGCTTGGGCTGTGTAGCGATGCATAAATATAGTCAAAAATATCCTCAGGATAAACTTTGCGCGACTCTTCAGTTGGCTGCTCAACTTCAGAGAATAACTGTTGCAATTTTTTGATATCAAAATTCGCCCGCCGACCATCTTCGCTTTCGAGGATAAATAGTGGTGCAAATTGACCAGCAAATCCGGCTGTCCCCATTACTGCATGTTCAGGTATCGAATCAACTACTAGAACTTGCTCGGTAGCGGTTCTCTCGAAAACGACACCAATATTCTCGTTACTATTAAGATATAGTGGTGCTACATGTGGAGATCTCTTCATTGCCGAAAAGATACTTTGGTCTGCGGGTTGTGACGATATAAAAACGTCAGAGAATACGTCATCGCCACCCTGAGCTGGTTTATTAAAAATCATTGCGATAGTCTCCTCGCGGCGCAATCGGTGTGTGTGTGTGTGTGTG
>CAUQMR010000026.1:0-4529 GCA_963519285.1 uncultured Candidatus Saccharibacteria bacterium | reverse complement strand
GAGTGAGTTCTTTTGTGCCTTCAGGGAGGAGATCCACCAAGAGGGACTCTTTTTCGCTGACAATGTATTGCTTGCCAGAGATTTTTACGACTGCTTTCATTTCGTTCCTTAATATATATTTACTATCAGTGACCAATTATAACAGAGACAGACGATACATGCAACTAGTTTTTCTGCAGCTCAGCCATGGCATTATTGGCACGTAGCCAACCACTCGGCGAGCCGCATTCCATGTAGTCACCCTTGGCCTCGCCCACCGCGATGATACCGCCGCCCGCAATGTACGCGTTGATGGCGTCAGTCAGCTCAAACTCGCCGCGCTGCGGATTGGCGGGTAATGTCCGCGCCAGCTCGAAAATTTCTTTGTTGAGGACATAGAAGCTTGAATTACTGAGGTTACTTGGCGCTTCTTCTAACTTCGGCTTTTCAATGATGCGGACAAAATTACCCTGCTGGTCAGTTTCGATGATGCCGGTGTGCGGGATAAACGACTCCTCGACAGGATTACCTAATAAACCGGCCGACAAGCCACGCGCCTCCACCAACTCTGCCAAATCAGCGGCATTTGAACCGCCATCGCTACGCCAGAAAAATTGATCGCCCATCACCACAAAGGCCGATTCGCCCGGTTCGATAAATTCGCTCGCCAAGCCCACGGGAATGCTCGTGCCGTAACCACCAGTGCTTGGCTGAGTTAAAAAATGTATTCGCACATCGCGCAGCGGCGCTACTAGAGGTAATTTATCTTCTTTACCGGCACGCCGCAGATAATCGTTCAGCTGGATATTTGACCGATAATAACTCTGTACCTGAGTACTTTGCTCGCCCACCACGAAATAAATATCTTTGACACCAGCTCGAACGATATCCTGCACAATGTAGTCGACCACCGGCCGCGTCCCCACCGGCAGCATACACTTTTCGATTGATTTGGTAATCGGCAGCATCCGGGTACCCCAACCAGCAACTGGAATAATAGCTTTAGTGATCATGATTTCTCCTTACATTTTTAGTTCTTTGTGACTTCGCTTCAGAATTTCCAGCATCGCTTCGTAACGCTGCTCATTGGCGCTTAGTTTTGCATAGAGATACACGACATTGTCAACCACTTCAATGTTCACTTTGATGTCTTGGTCGTATAACCACGCCATAAAAGATGGATTGAGCAGCTCAAAACTTGTCACTTGATTTTCGTCAGTCGCATACACTTGATAGCGTTTATTGAAATCGCCCCATTCCAAAGACACTTTGTTATATCCACGCGGGGCTTTCAAGCGCGATAGGAGTTTACCGCGCCGCTCCACTAAAATTCCACCATATGATTTTGGCAGATTGATTTGCCCGACCACATATTGATCGCCTGACTCGTCTTCTTTGGTGCGATAGGTATATAACTGGACCAACAAATCACCCGTCCAGAAGCCAATGATATGGTTGTTGATATCTGCATTCTTAAACCCAGCCTTAAACAACTGACCTCTGGTTGGCAGCAGTAGATTACCCCAGTCTGGGCTAAAGTACATCCTATTGGTAATAGCAAATTGCCTCAAAGACCGCACCAGCATACTCTCCTCTTCCGTCGCTTGATCGATGCTGTCTAGTAGCCAAGTGTTTTCATGACGCACAAAGTTCCATTGTTCGCCAAATTCCTCTGTTGTCGCTGTCAGAACATCACCGCTTGTTGTATCAATCAATTGATCGTTCGCCTGAGCCAGAATGCCAAAACTGACACGATCTTGCTGGTCATTAGCGTCATCATGGGCAGACGTGATGATAATTTCCTTGATGCGAATATTGCTCATGTGATTCGCTCGACCCATCCGTTGCAGGGCGTATAGCATCAAGCTGATGTGATTTGCATATCGCTTAGTCGTGTAGGCTCGGATTGATTGCACATTCATTTGCTGCCAGTCGTGCTGGAACTTACCAAAAATTGATGCGGCATACTCTGTTAACCGCTCTGGGCTCCACGCCGCGTCCGAAGCAGCTGCCTGCTGCACGGACCGTTGCGCTGCTGCACTGCCCTTTCGGAACCGACCCAACTTATCAGCCCACGCCCCACCAAAGGCACCGATGACAGTAGATATCATCGCCACGATGAAAGCAAACTTTCCGCCCCAAAGATACAACAAACTAACCACGGTTCCAGCCGCCATACCCACTGCCACACCGGCAGCCTTGGAGCCTGTTTTTGAGCGAACAAAACCAGCTACACCAGCAGCCACGACTGCCGGTAGTGCAAAAATTCCGCCACCACCAGAGCCACCACTAGAACTACTTCCGCCACCGCCTGCTCGTGCCAATAGCGACATCACTTCGATTGCAAACATGTACCAATTATAGCACTAACGGTTGCCGCTGACGTGGGTTATTCAGAAAATTCTACTGAGTTACCTCTGTGGAGGTCTTCTTCAACATCAGTCCAAAAACGTTGAATATCAGTAATGTCCGACTGATCCAAGCGAATGGCCTGAGGTTCTTGCTGTTCACGCGCAATTTCCTCCCCCAAACCATCAGCCAATGGATCAATCGGTTCAAACTGAATGCGTGGATGAAAAAATGTAACTTTCATATGTTTGTTTTATCAATTTACCTAAAATATGATAGCACATTATCATCAATACGTCAATACTAGCTCCGTTATTCAGCAGACGAATTACTGGCGCTGAAGTGTAATCTGCAGCTCTGCACCTTCTATCGCAACTGTGGTCGAATACACGTCGCTTTGCCCAAAAGTCGCCAATGTCTCAGCAGCAATCACCTCCGCATGCTCGTTGATCGCCTGGCGAAGCTGCTCGTCATCCGTCGTTAGTTGCAGCATGATCCGGTCATCCACCTGCAATCCCGCTTTTTTGCGCGCACTTTGGACGTGGCGAATGACTTCACGCATCAGACCCTCGCGTTTGAGTTCGGGCGTTAAGTGCTTATTAATTTCTACCCAGCTCTCTGGCTTGATCACGCCCTCGGTCACATCATAATCAGCCAAGTGCTCGTCTAGACTCTCAATCCAGCGAATTTCCTTAACATTGAGCTCCTCGGCCATGATCTGTTCATAGTACTCAGCCAGCTTCGCGCCCGCATATGCCGCACTTTGCAGCGGCTGGCGAACCTTGATCGACACCTGATGCTCATCCTGCTTCATACGCAAACTCAGGCCGTTGTTGATCAATTCGCGTGTCCGGGACATATCGGCCAACGCCTGATCATTGACTGCCCCAGCCGTGAGCCAATCCTTCAAATGAATCGATTCATCATCGCCCGTCAGATTATGATACAATTCCTCGGCCAAAAACGGCGTAAATGGCGCCAAAATATAGCTCAGGCGCACCAGCACATAATGCAGCGTGCGGTACGCATCGTTCTTGTCGCCATCATCTTCCGACTTCCAGAAGCGGCGGCGGCTGCGGCGCACGTACCAGTTAGATGCGTCGTCCAGGAACGGCAATATCGGGCTCAGCGCGTCAGGGATATTGTAGGTATCCATGTGACGCTCAACTTCTGCTACCAGCTGATGCAGCCGACTAACAATCCAGATATCGAGCGGATTTGTCAACTCGCCAAGCGGATCTTTCAATTCACCATTAAATTCCCAGCCATCAACTTCCGCATACATCGTAAAGAAATCATACATATTCCAAATCATACTGAGCTTGCGCGCCACGTCGCCCACGTCCTTGTCGTGCAGGGCAAAATCCTCGCCGTTCAGCAGCGGACTGCTCAGCAGCAAGAAGCGTAAACTATCGGCACTAAACTTATCCATCAGCTCGTTCGGGTCGGTAAAGTTACCTAAGGACTTACTCATCTTGCGGCCGTCATTGCCCGCCACCACACCGGTGGTGATGACGTTGCTGTAGGCGTTTTTGTGCTGGGCGCCCGCCTCGCCAAAGGCACCGATTTCTGCCAAGGCGGCGTTGACGGCATGCACGTAGTAGAACCACGCTCGCACCTGACCGATGTACTCAACGATGAAATCCGCCGGGTAATTCTGCTCAAACTTGGCCTGGTTTTCAAACGGATAATGCAGCTGGGCAAACGGCATCGAACCTGACTCGAACCAGCAGTCCAGTACTTTGTCGATACGGGTAAAGGTCTCGCCGTCAATCGTAAAGGTGATGTCATCCACCCACGGGCGGTGGTAATCATCCAGCTCCACGCCGCTCAATTCCTTCAGCTCCGCGTACGAGCCAACCACCTTGACCGTACCACGGTCGTCCTTCCACACCGGCATAGCCGTCGCCCAGAAACGATCACGGCTCAGATTCCAGTCTGGCGCTTGCTCGATATTTTTGGCAAAGCGGCCGTGCTTCAGGTGGCTCGGGAACCAATTGATATGCTCGTTCTGCTCCAGCATCAGCGGCTTTTGCCCCTGGATGTCAAAGAACCACGACGGAATCGCCCGGTACATGATGCGCTGTTTGGACCGCGGATTGAACGGATATTCGTGACGAATGTACTCGATTTTCCACACCGCGCCCTTTTCCTTCAGGTCTTTGGCGATGAATTTGTTGTTATCCCACACCTCCAGGCCT
>CAUQMR010000025.1:0-4966 GCA_963519285.1 uncultured Candidatus Saccharibacteria bacterium | reverse complement strand
TGGCGCGAGTTGTCTTGTCGCTGTAAGCCCTTTCCACTAAGAGTAGGGAACTCATTATCATTATTCTCTGAGGTAGGCTCGTTATGGTGTTGGGCGCGACGCTGTTTGTGTTGCAGTCAAGGCTAAGTGAACTGAAAAATCAGTCATCGGTCGAGCTCATCAAAACTGACGTGGTGGAGCTGGGGCGAACCATCGCCAAGCTGAATGAATCAGTCAGCGATAAATTGGAGCGCAGCAATGCTCAAGTGCAAACTTCGGTACAAAAGCAGCTGTCAGAAAGTGCCAAATTGGTGGCGGACGTGACGCAGCGGCTGGCTAAGTTGGATGAAACAAACAAACGGGTGGTCGACGTGGCGACTGACCTGAAAACCCTGCAAAATGTCTTGCAGAATCCCAAGCAGCGCGGCGTGTTCGGTGAGTTTTATCTGGAAAGTGTGCTGGACAATGTGCTGCCGGCCAAGCAGTTTCAGATGCAATATCGCTTCAAGGACGGCGAAATTGTCGATGCGGTGATTTTTCTGGACAAGGGGCAGATTTTGCCAGTGGACAGTAAGTTTAGCTTGGAAAATTACAACCGGATGATCAACGCCGAGACCAAAGCCGAGCGCGAGCTGTGGCTAAATAAGGTGAAAGCTGACCTGAAAGGGCGCATTGACGAAACCAGCAAGTACATTCGCCCGCGTGAGAATACTATGGATTTTGCCTTTATGTTCATTCCATCAGAGTCGCTATATTATGATCTGCTCATCAACAATGTTGGTGCGGGCGGTTCGAGCCGCGATCTTATTGAATATGCCTTTCGTGACAAGCGGGTGATCATCGTCAGCCCGACCAGCTTTTTGGCATATTTGCAGACGGTGCTGCAGGGCCTGAGGAGTCTACAAATTGAAGAGCAGGCCAAGGATATTCAGGTGCGTGTCGGCCAGCTGGGTGTGCATATTAAGAAGTTTGATGAACTGATGACCAAGATGGGCAAAAGTCTCAGCACCACCGTCGGGCATTATAATAATTCGTACAAGGAGCTGGGCAAGATTGATAAAGACGTGGTGCGGATCGCTGGCGGTGATCATCAAACGCAGCCAGAGCTAATCGATCGACCAGCGCAGGAAGATTAAAAAATATCCCGCCAAAGGAGGCGGGATATCGTTATAGTAGAACTATGATCTACTCTTCTTCCTTGTTGCGGTAGTTGATAAGTAAGAACAAGTTGCCACCTAGAGCTGCACCGATGAGTGTTGCGACAATTACTTCCAGGCTGAAGCGAGAGTAGTTCTTCTCGTTTTTACCTGGGAATGGGCTATTGCTGCGCACTTGAGTGTCAGTCTTTTCTGTGACCGCCAAAGCAACAGCTGGGTTGAGTGTTGCGCCTGAGATGTAAATTTCTCGTGGGTATGGACGCTCGCTGTTTTCTGATTGTGCTGCAACTTGGTTATCTTGGATCTTGGCTATGACTGATGCACGGACGAATGACGTGACTGAGCCTGATACGACCAAACCGATCATCAATGCCAGACCAATACCAAAGGCTTTGCCAGTCGTGCTGATCTCTTTGCGGTTCAATGCTGCGGCGACGCCGAACATGAAGACAGCAACACCGATCAGTTCAACGGCAAAGACGCTCCATGAGAATGCAGTGAATTGGTTAAAACTGAGCGCAAAACCATTGTTGGTGATTGAGCCGATCAACACAACTGCTGCCATGGCACCGAGGAATTGTGCACCCCAGTAGAATGGTACCAAAGCGGTTTTTAATTTGCGCATTGACCACAAACCGAAAGTAACGGCTGGGTTGACGTGTGCGCCAGAAATACCGCCGATAGCAGTAACGATGAGCATCAATGCAAAACCAACGTACATTGATGACAAGACGTCTGATGCGAACAGTGCGGTCAGCGTCAAGATGAACGTACCGATGATTTCTGCGATGACGATGTTGATTAAGTTGCTTGGTAATGTAGAACCTAATTTGGCGCGCTTGCTTTTGCTTTTGGCCGCAACAGATTCAGTGACGACTCGCTTGACGGTCGTTTTGGTTTCGGTCTTGGCGGCAGCAGTTTTCTTTGCTGTAGCTTTAACCTGGGCTTTCTTTGAAGTTTTCTTCGTAGCCATATTCCCTCCTTAAAGTAGTATCACGACTATTATAGCATAATTTGCTATACTGTAGTTATGGGATTATTTGTAAGTCAGAACGATCAGCGCAGCAAACTGCAAGAACGCATTGCGGCGGAACTACGCGAAAAGGCGAAAGCGTCGAGCTTGCAGGAGAAAGCTAGCTTGGACGGCGTGGAAGATGTGAAATATCTAGAAGGCACAAAACAGACGACAACACTGGCGTGGGCGTGGGTTTTGATTGTGATCATGGCGGCAGGGGTTGTCGGTATGTTTTTAATGCAAGGACGATGATATGGAAACGTTAGATGAAGTTCGATCAGTGTTAATATCACGAGTAGCCGAGACGGCTGAACCACGCAGTGTGTTGCGGAGCACGGAGCTGCGAGAGTTGTATGGCATCATCGCGACGTTACCGGCCGAGGAGCGCGGGGCGTTTGGTAAAAAAGTTAATGAATTGAAGCAGGAATTAGAGCGGTTGATCACGGCTCGTGAAGCTGAATTATCAAAAGTTGACTTGCCGCCAATTGACGTGACGGCGCCGATGGACGTCAACGCTTCACGACCCAGTTTACTGCCGAGTGAACGGGGCACGATTCATCCATTGATGCGAGAAATTGACCGCATTTCTGACATTTTCAACCGCATGGGTTTTGTGACGGAAGAGTCGCGTGAGATTGACGACCAATTCCACATGTTTGAGAGCCTGAACTTTCCGAAGGGCCACCCGGCGCGCGATGATTATGATACCTTCATGACCGAGGAAACTGATGCTAATGGCGATCGCTTGATTGCCCCGGCGCACACCTCGACCATGCAAAACCGCGTGCTGAAGAAATATCATGGCAATTTGGAAAAAGGCGAGGCGATAGCGGCTATTGTGCCCGACCGGGTGTTTCGCAACGAAGATTTGGACGCGCGGCACGAGCACACGTTCTATCAAGTCGAGGGCGTGTATGTCGCCAAGGGAGTTAATGTCGGTAATCTCATCGCCACACTGCAGGAGTTTTTGCAGGAATATTACGGCAAGAAACTTGACGTGCGCGTCAATCCATTTTACTTCCCGTTCACCGAACCGAGTTTTGAATTTGCATTGAGTTGTCCATTCTGCGAAGGCAAAAATACAGACTGTAAAGTTTGTTCAGGCGAGGGCTGGATCGAACTCTTGGGTTGTGGCATGATTCACCCGAACGTACTGAAAGCTGCCGACATCGATCCGAATGAATACACCGGCTTTGCCTTTGGCTGCGGCATCGACCGTCTGGTGATGATGAAATACGGCATCGAGGACGTGCGGCATTTTGAGAGCGGTAAGCTGGATTTTTTGGAGCAGTTTTAATGGAAATATCACGGGTTATTGTTGACGAGAAAGATGCGGTTATTGGCGCAAAGCTGAAATCGGAACTTTCTCATGGGCATGATATTTATCGCGTGTCGGCTGCTTGGGTTGTCAATGCTACGGGTCAGTTTCTACTAGCAAGGCGTAGCCCGGCTGACTCAAATGAGGCTGGAAAATGGGGTCCAAGCGTAGCGGGAACGGTTGAACAGGGCGAGAGCTATGACGATAATATTCGCAAAGAGCTTAGTGAGGAGATTGGGCTGCAGGATATTGAGCCGCAGGCGGGTCCTAAGATATTTGTTGATGGTCAGCGCCGTTATTTTGCCCAGTGGTATTACGTACCCTGTGATAAAGCTGTAGAGGATTTTAGGTTACAATCTGAAGAGGTTGCTGCCGTGCAGTGGATTGGTCTCGACGAATTAAAAGAGGAGCTGGCGGATCACCCAAACGACTACATTGCTGGTTTTCATCAGAGCCTTGAGGTGGCAAATATGTTGTATAAGACGCACTATAAATCATAAGGTTGACCCAAGAGGAGTATAATATATGGATTCAGTATACGAATCGCAAAACAAAAGCCCGTTTAAGTTAGTGATGATTCGCCTTACTGCAATGTTTGTGCTGGCAGCGACGACCTATGCTGTACTAAAATTGACGGGCATTAGCAATGATTTTCCGCCGCTTGATGCGCTGTACTTTCCGTTTGTTAATATTATTTGTGGTGTTGTTATTTGGCGGGAGTTTCGTCGCCACAAGGTATCGGTGTGGCAGTATCTTGGGTTTGAAAAAGGTCGCATAGGTAAGGATATCGGTTGGGGATTTCTTTGGCTGTTTGTAACCTACATACCGATGGTGATTGTGTTGATGGTTAGTACGTATTTGATGTTTGGCGCGGAAATGTTTCAGAATTTTGAGCATATTTTTGCCAAATCAAGCCCAGGATTGCCAAAAGAAATCTTGATGACAACCAGTCTATTTGGCGCGGTTTTGTTTTTGATTAATGCGCCGATTGAGGAGATTGTTTACCGCGGTTGGTTGCAAAATGGTTTGGCCAAGCGGTGGGGAATTGCGGTGGCGATTACCGTGCAAGGTTTGTTGTTTGGGCTGCAACACATGATGTTCGCCAGCGACTGGCGTGGAATGGTAATTTATGGCTTAATGTTTATGGCGTGGGGTATGACTGCCGGTATAATTGTGCATAGACAGCAGCGCCTAGCGCCGATGGCGGTGGCACACTGGATAGTGAATATCGCGCTTGGTGTTGGGCCGATGATGGCGCTGGCTCTCTTGGCAGCGTAATTTAAACATTTGTACACAATGTGCCACCGATGGTAAAATATAAACAAGGCAGGTAAAGGAGGAGTATGAATCACACAATTTTTGACGCACTTATTATTGGTTTTGGCAAAGCTGGCAAGACATTGGCGGTAGCGCTGGCAAATGCGGGCAAAAAGGTAGCGCTGGTGGAGCGGTCGCCAAAGATGTATGGCGGCACCTGTATTAATATTGCTTGTATTC
>CAUQMR010000024.1:0-5578 GCA_963519285.1 uncultured Candidatus Saccharibacteria bacterium | reverse complement strand
TTGACCGCTTCGATTGAGGGGAAAATAGATCCACAGTCCAAAGCAATTTTGCAAAAGAAAGTGAAGACTGAAACGACCACCTACCGTAACGGTGTCGAGTTTGATGGCGTGAAAGAGATGATCGTGCCGGGCTTCTTCCTGGTGCTGTTCTATATGTTAATTGCCTTCTTTGGTGGACAAATGCTCAACAGTACGGTGGAAGAAAAAGAAAACCGTACAGTGGAAATGCTACTGACGACAGTCAAGGCTAAGACGTTGATCACCGGAAAGATTTTGGCGATGATTTCACTGGCGCTGATTCAGGGGCTGGTCATCATTGTACCGGTATTGGTGTTGTACTTCACCTTAGGTCAAAAGCTGCATATACCATCGTTGGATTTGAGCAATTTGGTATTCGATCCAGTGAGAATTGGCATCGCTCTGGGGGTATTTGCCACAGGATTTATGATGTTTACCGGTCTGTTAGTTGCGGTTGGCGCCATGATGCCAACCGCCAAAGAAGCATCCTCCTGGTTTACTATTGTCATCCTTGCCCTATTTGCTCCACTGTATGGTGCTAGTGCATTTGTATCATATCCAGATTCACCATTTGTGCAGTTTTTCAGCTATTTCCCATTGACTGCACCAATTCCACTACTGCTCCGCAATGCCGTCGGTAACTTGCCAGTTCACGAGGCGGTTATCGCCGTGGCTATTTTGGCAGCCAGTGCCTTTGTGGCGGTTGTGGTGGCGGTCAAACTGTTTCGCTACGGTGCCATGCAGTATGACAGCAAATTGTCGTTGTCGGTCTTGCGTGCTCGGCGCGATGAAGCGGCGAAAAATTAGCCGTCAAATATTCAGTTACAATGCGAGGCGTTCAGTGGTTGGGCGCCTCGTATTGCTTGCGCTACTCGGTATAAGATTGTACAATGTTATATATGAAAGTACGTATTGAAATAGACACAAAAACATTTGTGCGATTCTGGCTGGTGGTGATTGGTTTTGGGCTGGCAGGAGTAGCAATTTATTCGGCAAAGAGTGCGCTGATTCTCCTTGGTATCTCCTTGTTCTTGGCTCTGGCTTTGAACCGGCCCGTTTCGGCTCTGGCGAAGCTGCTGCCTGGCAAAAGCCGTCTGGGCGGTACGGCGTTAGCCTATGTCATGTTGGTGACGCTACTGGGTTGTGTGGCGTGGTTTGCAGTGCCGCCAATTGTCCAGCAGTCCGCCAAGTTTGTTGAGAGCGTGCCGGGCTTGGTTGATCAAGCTGGTTCGCAGTGGCACGGCATCAATGAGTTAATCGATAGAAATGGCTGGCGCCCACAGGTTGACGCGACATTAAACAACTTAAAACAACAGGCTTCATCGTGGGCAGCCAGCGCAGGCACCAACTTGATTTCAAGCGTAGGTTCGCTGGCGTCATTCCTTGGCTCTCTGTTTTTGGTATTGGTTTTGTCGTTTTTGATGCTACTGGAAGGTCCGATGTGGATGAAGCGCTTGTGGGGACTCTACAACGACCAAAGCAAGATGGAAAATCATAAAAAACTGGCTGGACAGATGTACAATGTCGTCACGGGGTATGTATCTGGACAATTGACAGTGTCAGGTATCGACGCTGTGCTGTCGGGTGTGGTGGTGTTCTGTTTGAGCTTGGCGTTTCCAGCTATTGACTCGAACTTGGCAATGTTGACCGTCATGGTTACCTTTATCTTGACGCTTATCCCGATGTTTGGCGCCACTCTGGCTGGCCTGCTGATAGCGTTGCTATTATCCTTTAACAACGTCACCGCTGGTATCATCTACGCTGCCTACTTCATCATCTACCAGCAGATTGAGAACAATTTCATTGCGCCGTCAATTCAGTCAAAGAAATTAGAACTTTCGGCACTGATGGTGCTGTCATCGGTGACCATCGGTCTCTATGTTGGTGGGCTATTGGGAAGCCTGATCGCCATCCCGGCGGCCGGTGTGGTCAAGGTCCTGCTAGAAAACTACTTGGAGCAGGCCAAGAAAAATCGCCTTGAAAGTAAAAAATCGCTCAATAAGCTTGTGAAGAAAATCAAAAACGAAGATTAATCAGCACGTTTCATGAATTAGCTCGCTTGGTTATGTCGGCGGGCTATTTCCATGTCCAGACACTGCCACTTGGCGTGTCGCGAATGGTGATACCGGCCGCCAACAGTTCATCGCGAATGCGGTCAGACTCTTGCCAATCTTTCTCAGCCCGTGCCCCACGCCGCTGGATAATTAGTCTCTTCAGATCGTCAGTGATGTCAGGGGTCGATGCCGCCAAATCCAAGCCTAAAACCTCATCAATAATTTCAATCAATTGCAACAAGCCGCCGCGATGGATTTTTTCTAACGGCGCATGATCTAGCCGTGAAAACGCTTCGTCGATCAGCGCCAAGGCCCCTGGCGTATCCAAATCATCATTCAGCTTTTCAACCAGCGCCTGCCGCGCCGCCAGCAGCGACACGGTGCCTTCCTGCTCATCTTTCTCGTCGTCATCATCCAGTGTGTCGTGCGTCTGGTGCCGCAGCGCCGCATAGCCGCGCCAATGATCCAGCCGCGCCTGGGCTGCCTCCAAAATTTCCCAGGTAAAATTACCTTCGGTTTGGTAATGTTTGCTGAGGATTGCTAGCTTAAAGGCCATCGGGCTGAAACCGCGGGAGGTGATATCGCTGAGGGTGATGATGTTACCGAGCGACTTGCTCATCTTGCGGCCGTCGACCTTGATGTGGTTATTGTGTAGCCAAATTTGAGCAAATTGCTGCCCTGTCAAACTCTCACTCTGAGCGATTTCGTTGGTGTGATGCACCGGAATGTGATCGATGCCACCAGTGTGAATGTCGATTGCATCACCCAGCGTCTCTCGAGCGATGGTCGAACATTCCAAGTGCCAGCCCGGAAAACCAACACCCCACGGGCTGTCCCACTCCATGTCGCGCTTGGTGTTGGTTGGTGAAAACTTCCAGACGGCGAAGTCGGTGATGTTGCGCTTGCCCTCGACGCTGACTCGGGCGCCGGCTTCTAGACCTGCTACGTCCAGCCGCGCTAATTTGCCATAATCTTTCAATAGTGACGTATCAAAATACATACCGTCGCCATCAATCTTGTACAAAAATCCCTTCTCGTCTAGCCCGCGAGCAAAGTCAATCTGCTGTTGGATGTAGTCCGTTGCCCGCACCAAATGGTCGGGCCGCACCAATTTCAATACCTCATACGCTTCGTGCTCGGCGATGGTGATGTACTGCTTGGCCACGTCCCAAGCGGTCTTACCCTCGCGGCGTGCCCCCTTCTCCATCTTGTCTTCACCACCGTCATCATCGCTGGTCAAATGTCCAACGTCGGTAATATTTTGCGTGCGAATAACTGAGATATCCTGCCAGCGCAACAAGCGCACCAATACATCCCAATAAATATAGCCAACCCAGTTGCCGATGTGCGGCTGCGAATACACCGTCAGCCCACAGGTGTACATGCGAACCGTCTGTCCGTCGAGCGGTTTCAGTTCATCTTTGTGGCGAGTGAGGGTGTTGTGGAGCTGTATCATCAACTCTATTGTACGGCAGACAAGCTGCTTTTTCAAAATTGCTATAAAAATAGCCCCAGGTGGGGCTTCTGTTGGTATATCAAATTCAAGAATAGCGACAAGCAGCCTTTGTAAAAAAAGAACAACTTGCCGCTATTGCATGCCGAGTTGGACTCGGATTATCAGTCTTCGGCTCCCTGTTTACACATCAGCATATGATAGAAGTGCTCGAGGTACTGGTTGTGAAGTGCCACTGTAACCTCTTCAAGCACAAACTCGTAAGCTAAGGCCATGAAGAGAGCGAGCCGAAGGCATACGATGCCGCCGATGCCTTTGTTAGCTACATTTTCTAAGACGGGTATCTCAATACGATCCCGCAAAATGCGCTTAACATAGGCTGATGTGATGGATAGGTCGTTTGAATTTGTGCTTTCAATCTCTGGACATCCTCCTCCGATCTGTCGATATGCGGCCATAGTAAAGATTGCACATTCGAATTCATCCAGCGCACTAGACAAGTCGTGCTTGTCGGCGGGTCCGAACGCTCTACCGTAAGATTCGGCTAATTGTTTAGTAGCCTTGTCTATAGATTCAAGCATTCCCCAGTATTCCTTGTTAACGAAGATCGTCGTTAGGATCTTAGTGGGGGATTTTGAAAGAGCGTTGGTCAGGACGTATCCTTGGCACTCCCCTGTAGAAGGGTTGACGAGCTTCACGGTCTTGCCTTTCTTCTCATCTCCACGTGAATGTGGCTAAGTGTTGTTCTTTAACACAGGATGAGATTCCATTCCTCTTTCTATTTTCTCCTCAAAAAGGAATAAAACCTCATCCTGTGCTAGGCTGCTTGTCAAAGTACGCTTTCGGACAATGATTTACTCAACTTGTCAACAAAAGTTGTACTCATTTATACCACTAATAGAATAAAATGTCAAGCGATTTTGTCAAAAGTGCGGTGTAGTATTTTTATCAACTCTGTTGCGATCGTGGCGTGTCATATAGTAATTGCATAAGTTTTAACTCTAATCTACTTATCGCAAAGCCTGATCCGTCGCCGTTACTAATTCCCGCACAACCTCGTCATAATCCTCATATACGCGAAATCCGGCCGCGTACGGATGGCCGCCGCCGCCGAAGTAGCCAGCCACGGTGTCGGCGATCGGGAGGTTACCGCGCAGGCGGGCGGTTAGCTTGCCGTCGGGGTAGGTTTTGATGACGCAGCTGAGTGCTACGCCCTCGACCAGTCGCAGTTCGTCGCCGATCAGCGCGCCGGGATTGTAGGCGTCGCTGTAGGCTTGGATTTCCTCAAACGGCACGTGTACCAACGCCAATTGTCCATCCAGTAAATATTCGATTCGCTCAATCAGCTTGCCTTTGTACGCCAAAATCTCCGGTGATTTTTTCATAAATTCGCGCCGCCGCTCTTCAATTTCGGCGTTGGACGCGCCCAGCTCGGTCAATTCACCAGCCACGTGGAAGGTTGACGCAGTGGTGTTTGGTGTGGTGAGGCCCAGACTGTCGGACATGATGGCGATGAGCAAATTTTCCGCTGCTTGTCGGTTGATGGTCCAGCCGGCATGCGTGAACAATTGGTATAGTAATTCCCCGGTAGCCACTACCGTGTCAGAGAGCATGGTGTGCTCAAAGCTCAGGGTTGATTCGGCGGTGTGGTGGTCAACGACCAAGACTGGGTGTGTCTCCAAAAAATGCCGTATGCCTGGCGTCTCTAAGACCTTGCTGAGCAAAATATCAGCGCTAGTGTCCACGATGATGGCCAGGTCAGCGTGGGCTGGAAAATCGCCAACTACCCTGTCCCAGCCGCGGATGTAGCGCAGATATTTAGGGATGTCGACTGGGCAGTACAACGTCACGGTTTTACCCAGATCACTCAGCACTTCCTCCAGCGCCAAGCTAGAACCCAGACTGTCACCGTCAGGATTTTCGGCTTGGATGATGACGATATTGTTGGCAGATTGGATGAGTTGTTGGGCGGTATCAAACATGCTCTTATTATAACAGACGAGGTTTTTACTGAGAGAGTGATAATATGTGATAAATGCCACTATTATTGACA
>CAUQMR010000023.1:0-6084 GCA_963519285.1 uncultured Candidatus Saccharibacteria bacterium | reverse complement strand
TAATGCTTCATAATGCCAAACCCTCTCATTTATTGCAAATTTGTCGCAATAAATGATATAATTGCAACAATATGACAATAGACGAACTACTCAAACAGCACAACTTGCGCCTGACAAAACCACGCCAGCAAGTATTTGAGGTATTGCGACGGTCAGCTGTTCCGCTAACCATTAGTGACATTGCAAAGAAGTGCAAAAACGTTGACCGAGCCAGCGTCTACCGCACCCTTGTCACTTTTGACCAGCTACACATCGTCAGCGCTGTTGCTATTGGCTGGAAAAATTACTACGAGCTCGCTGAACCATTCATCCCACATCATCACCATCTCTACTGTATCCGCTGTCAAAACGCTGAGCCTATCCAAACACCAGAATTGGAGCAGCTTGTCGGCTATCTCAGCCGCAAACATCAGTTTACCGTCGTCAAACACCACTTTGAACTAGAAGGCATTTGTAAAAATTGTCAAAAACACCAAACGAAATAAAATAAATTTCTCAACTAAAAAAGCACCAGGTAAGGGTGGGCATCACCTGGTGCTTTGTTACCCTTCAACCCACCCGAGCTTCCATGTCATAGCAAAGCGTCTGCGGTCAAAACTCCAAAAGACCGGCGCCTGACGAATCGTCAATACAGTTAGTACTCGCCATGAAACAGAGGTCGCCTTAATCAAAAGGGCAGTTAAAGGGGTTAGTATGCGCGTAACGTTTAACGCAAGAAGTGGAGGGTAAGATACTTAATGCCATTGCGCGCAACCTAACATATAGTTAGAATAGGGGGTATAAGGTGCATTTGGTTGAACTCGCTGATCAACCAATCGTGTATCATTATAGCAAAGATTTGACATAGTGTCAATACTTTTTGCAATAAAAGTCATGGAAATCAATACAGTACTACCAGAGGAACATATTTTCACCAAGAGGTTGGTCAATATTGCCAAGCCGCCAAAAAGGTTATGTTTTATGGGAAAACTTCCAGACAGCCAGGCTCCTCGAGTCGCGATCGTCGGTACACGCAAGCCAAGTAGCTATGGACGCGAGGTTACCGAACGGCTAGCCACAGACCTGGCACAAGCTGGGGTGATTATCATCAGCGGGCTCGCGCTTGGTGTTGATAGCATCGCCCAGACCGCAGCCCTCAATGCTGGCGGCACAGTCATCGGTATCGTCACGTCAGAACTGCCAGATATTGCGCCGCGTAGCAACCGAGGATTAGCAGAGAACATCATTAACCAGGGCGGCGCAGTCCTATCAGAATGGATGCGCGGCGACGGCATGAAAATACGCAAATGGAGCTTTTTGCAAAGAAATCGTCTGGTCAGCGGCCTGGCAGACGCCATCATCATCACCGAAGCGGCTGAACGTAGCGGTACGCTCAATACCGCCGCATACGCCCTGGAACAAGGGCGTGACGTGTTTGTCGTTCCCGGCAACATCACCAGCCCATTATCCGCAGGGTGCAACAACCTGCTGCTTCAAGGTGCCAATCCAGCGCTCTCAGCCAAAGACGTACTGAACGCCATTGCCCCAACCTGGAAATCCACCCAACCCACCCAATGCGCGTTGCCAATTGGCTCTACACCAGCTGAAATCGCCATTGCTCAGCTCATCAAACATGGCGTGCGCAACGGCGATGAGCTACAAAAACAGTCGGGACTATCAGCAGCTGATTTTGCCACAGCGCTGACCATGCTGGAAATCAATGGCGTGATCAAGCCACTCGGGGCAAACAACTGGACGCTACGATAACGCCTATGCTTGAATATATTTCGCCATAGTGTTATGATATTGTCAATGAGTGCAGAACATCAACCACAGTCACACCTCACCGAAACCCCAGAAGAGCAGCCTATCTCAGACGACATACTCACGCTACCCAATCTCATTACCATAGTAGGTGGGCTATGCAGTATATACGGTATCCGAAACGCCGACACCATTAAGGGTATCGCCGCCTTGATCATTGGCGAATTGTCAGACAAACTTGATGGTTCACTAGCAAATGCCCTCGACCAACGGTCCAAACTGGGTATTAAGCTGGACCCCATCAGAGACAAGATTGTCGCGGCAGCAGCACTGCTAAAACTATCGCAAGAAGGTTCTGCATCAAAAGCCATGGTGGGAACAATCGCTGGTTTAGAATCAACAAAAGCCACTGCTACCGCTGTTGCCGAGTATAAAAATAACCAGCTCCCCGAGGAGAGCGAGCCCCTTCGTCCAACCCAAGCAGGGCGCATCAGTAGCGCACTCGTCGCGACAACCACAACACTACTCATCATCGGTAGCTCAGCAGAGTCTCTGGGCTATCAGAAAACCGCCAAAACACTGAAGGGACTAGGTAGACTGGGCTTTGCAGCCTATGTTCCGGTAGCAGCAGTGGCAGCTGGACAATACGTTAAGCGCGCCCGAGACCTGATGAACAGTGATCAGAAATAATAGCGTTCTCCAATGCCCATTATTTGATGGGTCACTCAATATGGTATAATATAGAGTTATGAAAAATCTCGTCATCGTCGAGTCGCCAGCTAAAGCGAAAACCATTGAAAAGTATTTGGGCCGTGATTTTCATGTCCTGTCAAGTGTGGGCCATATCCGCTCAATCGTCAAAAAAACCAAGGACGGCACGCCGCCGATTGATGTGGCGAATAATTTTTTCGCTGTCTACGAAGTCGACCCTGAGAAAAAGAAGGTCATCACCGAGCTAAAGAAAAACGTCAAGGCTGTCGGCAAAGACAATGTCTGGCTGGCCACCGATGAAGACCGCGAAGGGGAGGCTATTGCTTGGCATCTCTGTAAAGTGCTGGATCTACCGATTGAGACGACCAAGCGTATCGTTTTTCACGAGATTACCAAAGACGCTATCACCAATGCCATCAAAAATCCTCGCACTGTTGATATGAATCTGGTGCAGGCCCAGCAAGCCCGGCAAATCCTCGACCGATTGGTTGGTTTTGAGCTCAGTCCCGTGGTCTGGCAAAAAGTGCCGGGCGGTAAGTCGGCTGGCCGCGTTCAGAGCCCGGCAGTACGTCTGTTAGTCGAACGCGAACGAGAAATCATGAAGTTCGAGGGCAGCTCACAGTTTAAGGTGACCGCCATATTCATCCACGACAATCAAGAATTCAAGGCCGAGCTCAACCAAAAATTTGATTCCGAAGCAGCCGCTCATGAATTCCTAACTAGCCTCAAGCCAGCCACATTCACCGTCAGCGATATCTCCAAGACGCCTGGCACCCGCAACCCAGCCGCACCGTTTACGACCTCGACTTTGCAACAGGAAGCCAACGCCAAACTTGGCTTCAGTTCCAAAGCCACCATGGCTTCAGCCCAACGGCTCTACCAAGACGGTAAAATCACCTACATGCGTACCGACTCGGTCAATTTGAGCGGGCAGGCCATCGCCAGCGCGACTGATTTTATCAAGCGGCTGTACGGCCCGGATTATTCGACTGTGCGCAAATTCAAAACCAAATCTGCCTCCGCCCAGGAAGCCCACGAGGCCATCCGCCCAACCGACATCAGCCGCGAAACCGTCACCTCAAACGAGTACGACCAAAAACTCTACGACCTGATCCGCCGCCGCACCCTGGCATCCCAAATGTCGGCAGCGAAATTAGAGAAGACGACAATTTCCATAGATATTCAAGGAAATGACACGTTACATTTTGAAGCCAAAGGCGAAGTCATCACCTTTGACGGATTCTTGCGTGTCTATGGCGGCGGCAAAGACGAAATCTTACCAAAGCTCCACACCGGCGACACCCTCGAAACCCACGACATCACCGCCCGCCAAACCTTCGCCCGGCCGCCGAGCAGATACACCGAAGGTTCGCTCGTCAAAAAACTCGAAGATCTCGGCATTGGCCGGCCAAGCACTTACGCTACCATCATCGACACCGTGCAGACCCGCGGCTACGTCGAAAAAGGTGACAGCGAAGGCCAGCCGCGCGACGTCATCGTCCTCAGCTACAACGGCGAGGAAGTCAGCCGTGACATCGTTCAGGAAAAAACCGGCTCCACCCGCGGCAAACTCATCCCGACGCCGAGCGGAGAATTGATCGCTGACTTTTTGACCGACCATTTCACGCAAATCGTTGACTATGATTTCACCGCCAACGTCGAAACTGAATTTGATAAAATCGCTGCAGCTGATCTGGCCAAAAGCGCCATGCTGCACGGATTCTATACGCCATTTCACAAATTGATCGAACAGTCAGGCGGTATCGACCGTAGCAAAGTCGGTGCTAACCGCGAAGTCGGCATTGATCCAAAATCCGGCAAGCCAATCTTGGCTCGTTTTGGCCGCTTTGGTCCAATGTTACAACTGGGCACCACTGACGACGAGGACAAGCCACGCTTCGCACCGCTACCAAAAGGTGCGAAAATTGAAACCGTCACCTTGGAGCAAGCACTAGAAATGTTTAAGTTGCCGCGCATCGTTGGCCAAACCGAAGATGGGCAAGACATCAAAGCCAACATTGGCCGCTTTGGCCCGTACATCCAAGTTGGTAAGCTCTTCGTCTCCATCAAGCCCGAAGATCCGCACACCATCACCCTGGAGAAAGCCCGCGAACTCTACGCCGCCAAACTCCAGGCCGAAGCCGAGAAAAACATCGCTGACTTTGGCGATGGCGTCAAAGTTCTCAACGGCCGCTTTGGTCCATACATCACTGACGGCACTAAAAACGCTAAAATCCCTAAAGATACCGATCCTAAAGCTATCACCCATGAGCAAGCTCTGGAACTTCTCAAAGCCACACCCGCGAAACCCGCTCGCCGTGGCCGCGCGTCAACCAAGTCGAAAGCTTCCACCAAAAAGCCCACAACTCGCAAGAAAAGCTAACTAATCAAAATACCCGCTCGATATCAAGCGGGTATTTTTCATCGTCAACTATCTACAAGCGGCGGCGACTGATGACGTAAGCGACAGCTGCCGTGGTCAATCCACCGAGTCCCAGTACTGAAACAACCATGTTCTCAGTACCAGTCCGTGGCAATTCAGGAGTTGTTGGAGGAGTAGGAGTCGTTGGCGCTGGTTGACACTTACTCATGTCAGTCGTGTGCTTCGACTCAGTAAACTCTTCCTTTTTAATCTCACGAATCTCTTTCGTTTCGATGACACAAACCTTGATCTTAGCTGGAGCTTCCTTGCAGTCGTTCGGGTTCTTTGAGTGCTTCTTAGCGTCAAATTCTGAAGCCTTGATAGTTACTGGGTACTTCTTGTCGGATAATCGGCAGACTTCCATGGTAGGCTCAGGATTAACCGTAACAGTCGTCTGACAGTTTTGGCTAGTTTTTTGAACATTGGAGCCTTCTTTACCATTCACCGTAACGGTAACTTTATAGTTACCAGCTTTTGCGTATGTGTGTTGAATTCCAGATGAGGTAGTTGTTTTAGTAGTGCCGTCACCAAAGTTGTAGGTGTAGCTAGTGACACTTGCGCCGCCCTTGGCAGTTGCTTTAGTGCTGAACTTGAAGGTATCGCGAGATACTGCAGTTTTTTGCATCGCATCACAAGTCAACACAGGTTTTGCCGGAGGAGTTGTCGGCGGACCCCAGACTGGGTTACCACAATCCTTGATTACACCGGTGATAAACTTGCCATCATTATCAAACCAAGCATAAATTTTGTACCGGGTAATACCGTCGATAAAGCTCTGGCCAGTCGTGTACTGGTAGTAGGTGTGACCAGCAGCACTATACTGACGAGAAGGCGTCACCTGGCGCGTACCAGCTTTTGCCTGAACAGTGACTGCATTGGTGGCAACAACACGACCATCAACAGTAATATTTCCGTTAGCATCAACCACACCTTCACGCATGTTTGAGCCGCCTTGTACCATTTCGTCATTGATATACCATTGGTTGTACAATGATTTGATCTCTGGACGAGCATACGCAGCTTTCAATTCTGACAGAGAATTGGTACCACAGTGGACAACGTTAAAGTTACTACAATTGGCAGCCTTAGATGGAGTCGCCATCCAAACACCACCGATGAGAGCAATCCCCAAAGAGATAGCTATACCGATTTTCTTAAATTTATTCATAAAAACTCCTCTTCTTTTGATCCTCACCTCGGACCTTATG
>CAUQMR010000022.1:0-7070 GCA_963519285.1 uncultured Candidatus Saccharibacteria bacterium | reverse complement strand
CAGTATTTCCATGATGGTCAACTCTGGTGCTCGTGGTGATATTTCCAACGTGAAGCTTGCGAGTGCCATGATTGGTATCCAGATGGACGCAACCAACCACGAGATTGAGCTGCCAATCCGTAGTTCGTACACCGGTGGTTTGTCCAGCCTTGAGGCCTTCGTGGCAACCCGTGGTGCGCGTAAGGGTCTGATCGACACCGCGCTCAAGACTGCTGACTCAGGTTACCTAACTCGTCGTTTGGTCGACGTGGCACAGGACGTCTTCACGGTTGAGGACGTTGAAGGTGACGACGAAGGTTACGCAATTTACCGTTCAGAAACTGAAGAAACGATGATCGACTTCTCGAACCGCCTGGCTGGTCGTTATGCCGCTGAGACGATTCCGGGTCACGTTAATAAGGACGAATTGATCACTCGTGAAATCGCCGACTCAATTGATGATGATGAAAGCATCCAAAGTGTCAAGATCCAATCAGTCCTATCAACCAATAACCTCAACGGTATCCCACAACGCAGCTACGGCGTTGACATGTCAACTGGCAAATTGGTTGGTAATCATCAGCCAGTCGGTGTTATCGCTGCTCAGTCAGTCGGTGAGCCAGGTACTCAGTTGACCTTGCGTACCTTCCACAACTCCGGTGTTGCTGGTGGTGACATCACCCAAGGTCTGCCGCGTGTTGAAGAATTGTTCGAGGCGCGCACACCAAAGGGTCAGGCGTTTGTTACGGAAATTGCCGGGTTAGTTGACGTTTGGGAAGATGGCAAGAAGTACATCGTTCAAGTCACCCCAGAATCTGGCAAGGTTGAGCGCTTGCCGCTAGACGGCCGAACCATCGTGGTCAAGGCTGGCTCAAGCGTCAAGGCTGGCGACGTACTAGCAACTGGCGAAGATGATACTCGTCCGCTGGTCGCACCATTTGACGGTGTAGTTGAGGCAGCTGAGGACACCTTGGTCATCGCTGCTGAAGCTGGCGCACCAGCTCGTTACGAAATCCCAGGCACCATGCAATTGGTTGTTAAGGCTAATGACGTTGTCGAAGCTGGCGACCGCTTGACAGCCGGTTCATTGAATCTACATGATTTGATGCGACTGAAGGGTGTCGAGGCAACTCAGCGCTACATTATCAATGAAGTGCTACGTATTTACGCCGCTCAGGGTCAAGACGTGGCCGACAAGCACCTGGAGATTATCGTTCGCCAGATGTTCAGCCGTGTCCAGATCGAAGATGCGGGTGATAGCGACTTCGTGACAGGTGACATCGTCTCCAAGGCTGCGGTAGTGAACACCAATAAGCAACTAGCCGCTGAGGGTAAAAACCTCATCAGCTACACCCAGTTGCTACTCGGTATCACTAAGGTGTCCATCTGGAGCGACTCATGGCTATCAGCTGCGTCCTTCCAGGACACCACTCGCGTGCTGATCAACGCTGCCGTATCTGGCCGCGCTGACCACTTGCACGGCCTCAAGGAAAACGTCATCATCGGCCGCAAGATCCCAGTAGGAACCGGTGCTGTCGAAGAGGATGAAGCATCAACTGATGACAACACTGAGGAAATGGTTGAAGAATTCTCAGAGATGTAGTCACACTCGAGTCTAGTGACCGTGCAATATTCTCCCCTCTATACCAGAGGGGAGAATTGTATATTAGGATAATTTATGGTATAATAAAACTATGAGTGAGCTGCTTGAGCAAATTGGCCCTATTGATATAGATGCTATACAATCACCTCAACCAGTTGATAGTGAGTTGAGGGAGTCTGTTTATCTGGCGGATTCTACGCTCTCGGATGGTGAGTCGCCAGTTGCCGTACTTTTTTCGCAATGGTCGGACTACTGTGAGCGAGCAAAGCAGCAAGGGAGAACGGAAGTTTTGGCAGATCACATCAAGGGACTGGCAGTTGCAGTGGATAATTCAGGGGTAAGTCCACAAGCAGACCCTATGAGTTCAGAAATTAAACAAGCTCTAAAAGAAGGCGATCTTTCGAAAGTGTCAATATTGCAATGGGATGCTGTGGGCAGGGCGCTCGACCAGAAGGGCTATGACTTCGGTGACGTGAAGCGATTGGTTGGCTATTCACTGGGCTCGCACCTGGCGGCGTCAGCAGCAAAATATGCACCAGGGGAAGTGAGCTTATCGCAATTAGACTTATTTGAAACACCAGTGATTGACAAAACATCCCGTCCGACTAAGGCTATGGCCACATTAGCCATGCGTTTTCTTGCTCACGGTGGTGATAAATTGACAGAGACTATCGCTGCAAACCCTGACTGGGCAGCTCGATGCCGCGACGAAGACCCATTACTACTACCAAAAATGGTACTGCAACGACCGGCTGGTTTGTGGCAATATCCTCGAGCTATCACCCATCCTAAAAATGATATTATCAGTGACCTGATGAGTGCTAGTCGTCGTTCGCTGCGCGAAGCAGTGGTGACGGTAAGTGCCACTGATGCTGATAAAGTAAGCCCCATCAGAGATAATGAACGATTGATTCAACGGTTAGGTGTGGCTGGTATGTCAGTGATGGGCTTTAAGATTATGGACGCAGTGCATGCCTCTCAGGACAATATGGCCTGGTGGAAGGGCGTCCTAGAAGAGGTTGACGTTCGAGTCAAAAACCAGTAGATTTTTTAGGTTATGTGTGGTAAAATTATCCCAGAGTTTCCTCTTTTCGGAGCAGGCGGTGGTTTGAATGTGTACAGACCGAATGCTCGGCAGAAAAGGTATAGACACGGGGCGGAGTTGCTGAATCCAAGCCGTAGGCGCTAAGAGAAGCTGGTTTTTGCGTGTAAAATCGCGCGCCAACTCATTAGAGCCGCCAGGCGAAATCGCCATCATTAGTAAAACAACCAAGGAGAAATTGGATGCCAACAATCAACCAGTTGGTGCGTAAACCGCGCCAAACGGCCAAGAAAAAGTCCAAGTCGCCAGCACTGGGTCGCATTCACAACGCCCTGAAAACGCGTTACTACGACCAAAATGCACCACTCAAGCGTGGTGTTTGTGTGCGTGTGACGACCAAGACACCAAAGAAACCAAACTCAGCGCTGCGTAAAGTTGCCCGCGTGAAATTGAACAACGGCTACGAAGTCTGGGCCTACATCGGTGGTGAAGGTCACAACTTGCAGGAACACGCTGTGGTCTTGATCCGCGGTGGTCGTGTGCCTGACCTTCCAGGTGTGCGTTATCACATCGTCCGTGGTGCGTTGGACCTCCAGGGTGTCAACAACCGCAAGCGGGGCCGTTCGAAGTACGGTACCAAGAAAGGGGATAAGTAATCATGCCTCGTAAAGTTACCAAGAAACTACAACGCCAATTGCAACCTGATCGCCGCTACCAAAGCGTGCTAGTGCAGCGCTTGATCAACAAGTCAATGCTGGATGGCAAGAAATTGGCGGCTGAGCGCGCTGTTTACACTGCGCTGGAAACGGCTGCCAAGAAACTGGATTCAGAAGATCCATTGGCAGTGTTTGAAAAAGCGTTGAAAAACGTCAGTCCAAACTTTGAAGTGAAAAGCCGCCGCGTCGGTGGTGCCAACTACCAGATTCCGTTCCCGGTTCAGGGACATCGGCAGTTGCACTACGCATTTAGCTGGCTGGTACAGTCAGCCCGCGCTCGCAGCGGTATGCCATACTCACAGCGTTTGGCACTGGAAATCGTTGATGCTTACAACGAAGCTGGTGTTGCCTTCAAGAAGAAGGAAGACACTCACAAGATGGCCGAAGCTAACCGCGCCTTTGCGCACTTTGCTCGCGGTTAATCGATGAACATGCAAGACACCATCCGCTCCAGGTAATCTGGGGCGGATTTGCATTATATGTGTAATTATGATATGGTTAGAAGATGAATGAGAAACAATTTTCACCTGACCGAAAGAATAATTGCTATATTGACTTTACTGGTGCCGCCCAGCGAATGCAGGAGGATATAGCAGCTTGTGAGACGGCCCATGGAGAGCAAGATGCCGTGAATCGCGTCCTTGATTCTATTATAAAGCCTAAGGAAGGCCAAAGGATGGCCGACAGGGCAGCACGAGGACTAGGGGTTATTCTGACCCCGCGGGATATATCCACCGGTAATCCTAATCGTGAATTTCAAGATGTTGCGGTTGCAACCGTCAGAGGCGTAGCGATTGGCCTAGGTCTTTGTGAAGATCAGCTACGTGGCGCTAGGATAGACCCAGAAATTTTGGTACCGAAGGTACTTGGTAGTCTAGTGGTTAGTCCGGATAAAGTACCCGGGCTACACGAGCTTGCAGAGACGTATGTTAAGGTCTCTGGTCATGGGCTGGCATTAATGGATCCGGCTACAGAAGAGTTGGTAGAGTCTTGGATTGATAGGGCGACGCCGCAAATTGATGAGCAAATCTATACTAAAACAGGCTTAGGTATCTTTCTACGCAATGCTAACTTCAAATTGCAAGAGTGCGACACGTACAAGATGAGGCACGAGGCTAGTGCTGGAGTTAACTGGGATAGCCTACTGGATTATTGCCAGGATAATCCTGGGAACTAACCCATAAAATCGAGCTATTATTTTCTGTAGCTATCTGGTATAATTGGCAACAAGAGTAGTTTTTTGGTGCCAAAAAATTGACCAAAGATCTCGACAAATTAACGTAATATAAAGGAAAATTATGGCAGAGACGAATGTTCCGCTGAAAAATTTTAGAAATATCGGTATTATTGCCCATATTGACGCCGGTAAAACGACGACAACTGAGGGTATTTTGTACCGCACTGGTTTGACCCACAAAATCGGTGTGGTCAAAGGCGACGGCGACGGCGCTACCACTGACTGGATGGCACAGGAAAAAGAGCGTGGTATCACCATCACCTCGGCAGCGGTGACTTGTTTCTGGAAGGGTCACAAGATCAACATCATCGACACCCCAGGCCACATCGACTTTACTGCCGAGGTGGAGCGTTCACTCCGCGTCCTCGACGGTGCAGTGACGGTGTTTGATGGTAAGATGGGCGTTGAGGCGCAGTCTGAGACAGTGTGGCGCCAGGCTGACAAATATGGTGTGCCGCGTATCTGCTTCATCAACAAGATCAACCAAACTGGTGGTGACTTCTGGAAATCTCTGGAATCAATCCATAACCGCTTGAGTAAGCAAGCATTCCCAATTCACATCCCGATTGGTTTTGAAAAGACCATCAATGGTGTGGTTGACCTCGTCGACATGAAGGCGTACACCTACACTGACTTTTCTGATCATGAGTTGGTGCAGGGTGAAATCCCAGCTGACATGCTGGAGAAATGCCAAAACGCCCGCAGTTTGTTGGTGGAAAATGCCGTTGAAGCTGATGACGAATTGATGATGAAGTTCCTCGACCAGGGTGAAGAGGCGATTACTATCGACGAGCTGAAGTCTGCCTTGCGTAAGCGCGTGTTGGCTGGTGACTTCTTCTTGGTCACCGGTGGTGACGGCCGCGGTGTCATCGTCGAGAAGGTGCTTGACCTCATGGTTGACTACTTGCCAAGCCCGCTGGACGTTGACGAAATTTGGGGTAAAAATCCAAAGACTGGCGACGAAGTGAGCCGCAAACCAGACGACAAAGAACCGATGAGTGCTTTGGCCTTCAAGATTGCGACCGACCCATTTGTTGGTAAATTGATCTTTATCCGCGTCTACTCAGGTGTTTTGAACTCTGGTAGCTACGTCCTGAATACCACGACTGGCGACAAAGAGCGCATTGGTCGTATCGTCCGAATGCACGCTGACAAGCGCGAGGAAATCGACAAGATCGCTGCTGGTGACATCGCTGCGGTGGTTGGTCTGAAAAATACTGGTACCGGTAACACCTTGACTGACCCAGCGCACCCGATTGCCCTGGAAAGCATCGAGTTCCCAGAGCCACCAGTATCCATCGCCGTTGAGCCAAAGTCAAAGGCCGACCAGGAGAAGATGGCACTCGCCTTGCAGCGTTTGGCTGAGGAAGATCCAACCTTCCGTATCCACACTGACGAAGAGACTGGTCAGACCATCATGTCTGGCATGGGTGAGTTGCACCTGGATATCTTGATCGACCGCATGAAGCGCGAGTTCAAGGTTGAAGCGAACATCGGTGAGCCGCAAGTGGCCTTCCGTGAGTCAATCAAGGGCAAGGCTGAAGTCCAGGGTAAGCACGCCAAGCAGTCTGGTGGTCGTGGTCAGTACGGTGACGTCTGGGTACGCTTTGAACCAAACGAGGCTGGTAAAGGCTTTGAATTTGTTGACGAAATTAAGGGTGGTGTGGTGCCACAAGAGTACCGCCCAGCTGTCATGAAGGGTATTCGTGAAACCTTGGAGGGCGGTGTTATCGCTGGCTATCCAGTAGTTGACGTTAAAGCCACGTTGTACGATGGTTCATACCACGATGTCGACTCCTCGGAACTGGCCTTCTCATTGGCAGGTTCGTTGGCAGCCCGCGAAGGTATCAAACAAGCAACGCCAATTCTGCTTGAACCAGTCATGAAAGTTGAAGTCACCACTCCAGAAGAGTTCATGGGTGATATCATCGGTGACCTGAACTCACGTCGTGGTCGCATCGACACCATGGAAGATTTGATGGGCGGCGCCAAATTGGTCAAGGCCTTCGTGCCACTGGCAAACATGTTCGGCTACACCTCAGACATCCGCTCGATGTCGCAGGGTCGTGCAGCCAGCACCATGGAGCTAGCTCAGTACGAGGAAGTTCCACCAAATGTTGCTCAAGAGATAATCGAAAAGCGCAACAAATAATCATCAAAAAGCCCCGGTCAACAGCCGGGGTTTTCATATGATATAATGTATTCATGAAATCATTCATTCTGTCAACCCAGAAGCTTGCGCCAGCCAGGTTGACTGTTTGGATGACACTCGTTTTCCTGGTGGGGATTGCTCTGTCGGCATGTTTAACTTCAGAGCCACAATGGGTAAACTGGAGCTTCAGCGCCCTGGGTGAGCGCGGTGAATTGTCTTCGTTTATATTTAACATCGCCATCGCTATGATGGCAGTCATCATGTGGTGCTTGGCGGAGTCGATGTCTGGCATTTTGGAGCAGGCTGAGGCAGTAGCTACTGCCAGGCTGAGTTTGGTAGCA
>CAUQMR010000021.1:0-10948 GCA_963519285.1 uncultured Candidatus Saccharibacteria bacterium | reverse complement strand
CTGCACTACATCTTTTCACGCCTATCCATCATCGTCTTTGCATTCTACGCATTTATGCTGCCATTTACCACCAGTTTGTTCACACGCCAGCAAAAAAGCATCATGCTAGGGCTGTCAGTGGCTGCCGTCATGGCCTGTGTTCAAGGATTTGTGCACCGAGAATTTTCGTTCGTGGTCTATGAGGCCGCTGCTGGTGGACTTGGGGCGTTATGGTTCTATCTGACTAGCAAATTCGCCCAGCAAGCTGTTCACGCGTCAACTGCTACTCTGCAGTCGTCGGTATCCCAACAAAAAGCTTCCTGATTTGACTGCGAATGGGACGACCAATGGCATTACCAAATGACGCGCCTACAGCAACAGCAAATCCAATCATGACAGCTCGTGCCAAACTGGCCAAAGCGACAACGTAGCCTGGGTCTGATGGCGCCTGACTGATGATACCCATCAAGCCGTTGTACAATGACAAACCTGGGACCAGCGGCACGATACCCGCGCCGATGATAGCCAAAGACGGGATGCGCCACAGTCGGGACATGAAGGTTGCCACCAAACCGATGGCTGCAGCTGCTGCACCGCTCGCCAGTAATACATCCCAGCCGGCATCAGTTAACAGCTGAAATAGCCCCCAACCGCTAGCTCCCACGATGCCAGCCAAGATAGTGCCAAAGAATGGCGCGTGATTGCCAATGACAAATGCTGAAGCGATGACTGCCGCACCGATGTACTGCGTATAATTATCCACCAACGTCAAACGGTCTGGGGTGGTTGGAAAACTAATACCCAATCTGGTGGCAATATGAAGGCCAATAGCTACGCCAACCACGATACCACTGGTTGCCATCAGCACTCGCAACAGTCGGGCGTTTGCTGTAACATAATATTCATCAATTGCATCCTGAAACGCACCAACGATCATCATACCTGCCACCAATAGGACGATTCCACCAATCACAATCAGTGTCGGATTGAATGCCAAATTAAACTTGGTATTGACACAGACAACAGCAGTGGCGATGAGTGTGATACAGAGTGACATGATGATCTGTGTGAAAAATACCGACACGCCGACACGCCATAACAGACGCATGGCAGCCGTGCTGAGTGTGCCGACCGCCATAGCCAGGAGTGCCATCTGTAAACTACCGCCATACATCACCACCACACCAGCGCTCAACGCACCGCCTGATAGGGCGACGAGAGATTGGGGATGACGTTTTTCAGGATTGATGATCTTTTCTAGCCGTTCCTCAGCCTCACTCAAGTGAATGTGCTGATAGCGGATTTCTCGGGACAATGTCTGCAGCGCTTGGATGGTCTGGTAATTGACATCCACCAGAGTGATGGCGCGAATCAAAGTCAGCGGTTCACGGTTGATGCCGCGGTCTTGCGACACGGTGATGAGCGTTGAACTGATGTCCATGTGGACTGGCTGTTTACAGTAGGTTCTGGTGATGCCAAGCATCATATGTACCACGTCTCGAGCCGACACACCCATACTGAGGAGCTTTTCGGAGATGGTTAGAACCAACCGTAAGGCACGCATGTTCGGCGTCAAACTCTCGTCAATTTTTTCGATCACTTGGGCAGGAATTGGCAAGGGAAGGCGAGCAATTTTGCCGAGTGACTGCAATAAGATTTCTGGTACTTTTTTATTTATCCTGTTCATCAATAATTAGTGTATCAAACTTTATCAAATTTTTGCCAAGAAAAACCCCACGACGTGCGTGGGGACGCGGTGTTTCCGCGGTTTCACAGATATTTCTTAACGCGCGCCTCTGCTGGCGCGGAGCATCTTATTCTTCCTCCTCATCTACAATGAAGAGGGTGGTGGTCAGGACCGCGAGTGCGGCCCCGATTACCACGAGAGACACAATCCCCATAAGGGGGTGGTACAACCAGGATGGGGCGTCCTGGTTGAGCTCGACGGATATCCCCGCGATTGCGGGGATACCAAGCGTGATGACCAGTACGGTCACCGCGCTTCTCTGTACCTTCCAGATGGGCATCATGCCCACCTCCTCTCGGAAGAAATGTGAGGTGCGGCCTTTCCGCGCCTCAAGCCACCAAGCATCTGGCTTGGCGGCGAAGTGCAGTCAGTGACCTCATGAGAGGCACTGAACAGGCTAACTTATAATATAGCACATATTTATAAAAAAGTCAATGACATGAAAATAGCCCACCGAACTGGCTCAAGCTGAATCGGGTTTGGTCAACCCGAGAATGCCATGAGGCACTCAATCAGGTTGAGCCGATTCGGCGAACTATTTTCCGGTGGGCAAGGTTACTTGCCCATGTTCCAGGCTAGAGTTGAAGCCTAGGGTTATCGCTGGGCGAGTCTGGCTTGTTTAGATTCGCCCAGCGAGGCATCTGGTGCCATACCTCTATCAGTATGGCACACCATATGCCACTCGGGACATTATTTCCCAAGTGGCCTGTATCAAGGTTGAGACCGATGTATAGACCGACCCCCAACACGCCAAAGAAAACTAGATGTTCTTTGGCACCCAATAGAAGCTTACGGCGCGAGTGCCTGGTGCTTGCTACTGACATCAACGCCGTCAACAGAGCGTTGATGATTCCAACCACGACAGGAGTTCCGATGAACCCAGTGAGGAACCACATCTTTTTCACCTCCTTTCATATGGGAAAAAGATGGATGGATGGATGGACAAGTACTCTTTCCAAACGCCTCAGGGCGAATGAAAAGCTACTTTTATGATATCATACTACAGTTAAAAAGTCAAGTATACCGCTTACGTTCAAACGAACCGTCAAACTCTAGTCAATTCTACACAGAACCAACCCACTACGCGCTGGTAGATATACCTGGACATTGTCGCCATGCGGCCCCGGTGTGGTGAAATACCGCTGGTTTTGGTGAATTCGTCCGTGCCCACCAAATTGCTGGTCATCGCTGCTGAGGGCTACTCTGTATGATCCAGCCGCTGTCGGCAGTGTATAGTCTGCCCACGACTGGTTGGGTGAGAAGTTGATGATGAACAGCAGGCCACCACGCATGAAACTAACCACGTGGTCATCTTGGCGGATAGTGAGGTAGTGAATGCCGGGATCATCAATGGTTCGGATGAGCTTCATCAGGCTAGCGTCAAACTCACCCAGCCATTGGTACTTGAGAAAACCATTGTCGCGTAAACTCCACTGGCGGCGGGCGTGCTTAAACGACCAATGATTACCTTCACGCGGAAAGTCGATCCATTCGGGATACCCAAATTCATTGCCCATGAAACTAAGATAACCGCCGCCGTGCAGCCCAGCTGTCAGCAGGCGGATAAGTTTATGCAGGGCTATGCCGCGTTCCACAGTCAAGTCAGGGTCGGCTTTGTCCATGTGCCAATACATGGCTTTGTCGATTAGCCGAAAAATCAGAGTTTTGTCGCCGACCAAGGCTTGATCGTGACTTTCGGCGTAAGTGATGACTTTTTCCTCTGGGCGGTGCGAGCTCAGCGTATGTGCCAACTCGCCCAAATCCCAATCTTCGTCGCGCTTTTCTTTCAATGTCTTGATCCAGAGATCAGGCGCGCCCATTTGCAAGCGATAATCAAAGCCCAGGCCGCCGTGTTCTGTCGGTGCCGCCAGCCCGGGCAGCCCGCTCATTTCCTCGGCAATGGTCGTGGCATCGGGGCGAACGGCGTGAATGACGTCATTTGCCAGTCTGAGATAGACCAAGGCGTCCTTATCAACATCATCGCCAAAATAATCATCATAGCTAGTGAAACTTTTTCCCAAGCCGTGGTCGTGATACACCATGCTGGTCACGCCATCAAACCGAAAACCGTCAACACGGTACTCATCCAACCACCAGCGGCAATTGCTGGCTAAAAAGTGCAGTACTTCCGGCTTGCCATAATCAAACAGCCGCGAATCCCACGCTGGATGGTCGTGAGGTTTGAAATATTGCGTTGGATCACCCGCGAAATTACCGAGGCCCTCGACCTCGTTTTTGGCAGCATGGGCGTGGACGATATCAATGATAACCCGCAGCCCCAGTCCGTGTGCCGCGTCAACTAACCGCTTAAAATCATCGGGCGTGCCAAACCGCGAACTGACCGCAAAAAAATTGCTGACGTGATAGCCGAAACTACCATAGTACGGGTGTTCGGCGATAGCCATTAGCTGGATGGTATTATAGCCAGATTGTTTGATGCGCGGTAGGACGCCCGCGGTAAATTCATTGAAACTGGCTACTTTTTCCTCCTCGCTGCTCATGCCAACATGCGCTTCGTAAATTAGCGGCACGTTTGGCGCAGGTGGAATATCATGTTGCCACTGGTATGGCTCATTAGGCTGCCAAATTACAGCCGAAAAGTCCACCGAGTCATCATCTTGTACCACGTAGGTGGCGTATGATGGCAAGCGCCAACCGTCGTCGCCCGGCCAATAGACGCGCAGCTTATATTTCTGCCCGTGGTGCAGTGCGCTCCCCGGCAAATCAACATTCCATTCGCCGTGGCTGCCAGGCCGCAGGGCAAACTCCTCACGCTCCTGCCAGTCAGAAAACTCGCCAACCATTACTATGCGCGTAGCATTCGGCGCCCATTCGCGAAACGTCCAGCCCACCGCTGTCTGATGTAAGCCAAAATGATGAAACCCTAGCGCAAACTCTGCCGGCGATTTACCGTCCAGAGCTTTCTCAAGTGTCAACGAAACATACGCCTCACGGGCATTGATGACACCTTCATGCGGCGCCAGCCACGGGTCAAGGTCAACCAGTGTTTTCTTGCTCATGGTTATAGTATACCGCATGGAGCGATGATTATGCTTGAAGTTTAGGTTATAGAGGTATACGATACAACTATATGAGGTCACCACGAGTAGAGACTGGCGTCAATTTGTTGGGCCAATTATCGACGGATGATTGGCGAGAAATTGCCATGGCCAATATACAGCTTGGCAGTGATGAAGAGGCTGAAGCGTTGGGCAATATCGAGAAAGTGATGCGTACGGACGAAATTGAAGGTGAGCGGGTGCGGGTCATCGGTTACGCCCAAACTGAAGACGGTTCGCACGGTCTACAGGCTGTTGAGGGCGTGGCGGACGTGGTGACGTCGCTGGAGATTGACCCTGATGAGTCAGCGCCGTTTGCTACGTACACCAAGGAGATGGCGGCTTTATGCGTGCGTACGGTGCAGCATGATACGGCGATGGACTATTATTTCCCAATTGACCGACAAGCAATTGCGGTAGCAGAGATCTTGCCCGATACCAGTGGTGTACCACGTTACATCCGCAAACTCCGCCACTATGTCGACAAGACCGAAGAAGTCGTAGAGGTTAATGATATTCAAGATACTGCGTCCAAGAGGGAGCTGATAGGTGATTTGAACACGATGTTGAGTGAGATGATCTATGGTACTGGCGTGCGAGTGGAGTGCAAAGCATACATTCGGCGAGTTGGCGCGAATGAATATGGCGTTGATGTTGAGGCAGATAGGCAAGTTCTCTTTGGTGACCTACCAATCTTTACCTGGCGTGGCAATCGCCCAGTCCTGGAGATGTTTGACAAAGAAGATCAGTCAGTACTGTTTCGAGTTGATGTGAAAGATATGGTTGATATCATGCCAACTGATGAAGAAGGGTTTGAGGACGGTGCTGATTTGTTTGAAACAGTCTTTACTGAGGAGTTTCAGCAGTTAGCATGGGAGTTGGCGACTGATCTTTCGCACACTGAGAAGGCTGACTTTCCGGACGCGCTGCGTGAGCATGTCCAAACGCTGAACGATGCGTTGCCGTACGTCGGTGAGCTTGATGCCGTCAGCTTGTCGGGTTTTGTGTTGGCGCCAAGTGGTACGGATGGCAATTTGAAGCTTGAGTTTGTCGACAGTGATAGGGCATATGTCAGTGAGGCAAAATTTGTTAAATATGACGAATCCTTTCACGCGGTGATTGAGGTAGGTGTGTTTGATTATTCAAATAGCCAGTCGCGAAGTGTCTATGTAATCCCTAGTCGTGACAAGTTGTTACGATTTGAGCACTTGGATACTGACGCTGAAGATCTAGAATTTGCCGTTGATGAGTTGCATAACATTGCTGAGGACACTGGAGGTGTGTTTGAGGAGGCGTTCTATCAGTTTTCTCTAGAAGAGCAGCTTGAGATCTTGAAACAATATGATGATGAGGCGCACAGTATCTTGGGACTAATCGATAATCCGCATGACTTTGATGGCGAGTGTACAGTCATGGCGTATCGTTGTTTGCCAAGCGACCTGCTGAACGTTGTCTCGTGGAACGATGCTCCGCTGCAAGAAGTCGGTGATGATAAGGGTACTGAGCCGTTCACCGTGCACGCGAATCGTCTAACGGTGTGGAACCCGGAACTCAATGAACCGCCAAGTCTAGATGGAAACATCCAAAAAGTTACGGACTTACCGCTGAGTTTTGGTGAGCCAGTGCTGATGATAGGCGACCGTGAAAATGATATGTTCTATCTGGTGCGCGCTCGCGACATCATCGGCTTGTCACGACGCACTGAACAGGACGTTTCGTGACGCTATTTACGCTAATCCTATTCACCTAAACCTCCCGAACGGTACATTTTGTAAAATCAGAGACGATTTCCTTGCGAAATATTATAAAACCCGCTATAATTAAGCGCATACGCCGTGGAGCCTTTAATTGGTCATACCCGCGTGAAATAATAATTAAATAAGGAGAACTTCTACAAATGGCAGATGCATTTGACCGAAGCAAACCGCACGTTAACGTGGGTACAATGGGCCACGTTGACCACGGTAAGACGACGCTGACCGCTGCGATTACTGCAGTGTTGGCAAAGCGCCTTCCAAGCGCAGTTAACAAACCAATCGCGTACGATCAGATCGACAACGCACCAGAAGAAAAAGCCCGCGGTATCACCATCGCGTCTTCACACCAAGAATACGAATCACCAAAGCGCCACTACGCGCACGTTGACATGCCAGGTCACGCCGACTACGTCAAGAACATGATCACCGGTGCTGCTCAGGTTGACGGTGCAGTGTTGGTTATTGCCGCAACTGACGGTCCAATGCCTCAGACTCGTGAGCACGTGCTGCTGGCAAAGCAGGTTGGTGTGCCTAAGTTGGTTGTCTTCTTGAACAAGATGGACATGGCTGACGAAGAGATGGTCGAGCTGATCGAAGAAGAAGTTCGTGAGCTTCTGGAAGCTAACGGCTTTGACAAAGACGCTCCAATCATCAAGGGCTCAGCTTTGAAGGCTCTTGAAGGCGATGAGAAGTATGAAGACGCTATCATGGAACTGGTTGACGCTATGGACAGCTACATCCCAGAGCCAGTTCGTGATATGGACAAGCCATTTATCATGCCAATTGAGGACGTATTCTCAATCAAGGGTCGTGGTACTGTGGCAACTGGTCGTATCGAGCAGGGTGTTGTTAAATTGAACGACGAAGTTGAAATCGTTGGTTTGAAGCCAACCCAAAAATCAGTTGTGACTGGTATCGAGGCCTTCAAGAAATCTCTTGACCAAGGTCAAGCAGGTGACAACGCTGGTATTTTGCTACGTGGTATCGAGCGCAGCGACATCGAGCGCGGTCAGGTTTTGTGTAAGCCAGGCACCATTACTCCACACACCGAGTTTGAAGCTGAAGTTTACATCTTGAAGAAGGAAGAAGGCGGTCGCCACACTCCATTCTCCAAGGGTTACAAGCCACAGTTCTACTTCCGCACCACTGACGTGACTGGTGAAGTTGAATTACCAGCTGACAAAGAAATGGTCATGCCAGGCGACACCGTAACCTTCAAGGTTAAGTTGCTCGCCCCAATCGCTATGGAGCAAGGTTTGAACTTTGCTATCCGCGAAGGTGGCCGTACTGTTGGTGCTGGTGTGATCACCAAGATCAACAAGTAATCACTCTAGTAGATTACCAAAAATACCCTCGATCATCGGGGGTATTTTTGTATTGACAATCATAAGCCGCATTGGTATGGTAATGGGTAAAGGGTCAGGAGAGGGTAACATTAACCAAATAAGGAGTAATCATATGAACAGAGAAGCGGGGTTGGAATACGGTTTTTCTTGGTGGAGGCGGGCTGCAGCTGTGGCAGCAGCTGGCACACTGTCATTGGGCTTGGTCGGCTGTGAAAAACCAGCGGACGAACAGTAGCATGTTACGCAGCCAGAGGTTGTCAGCACGGAAGACACCTCTCCAGTTGATGATGGTCTTGAGGCTGAGGCTTCGTCAAAATATCCAAACATAGAGAACACCGCTGGCTTCTCTGACGACGAGAGCCTAAAAGTATGTTTCCAGGGCAAAGAATATGCATTGTCTTGGGGAGACGCACTGATTAGTAGTGGTTGGGATAAAATTGCCACAGAGGTCGACTCCACGCGCTGTGAGGGCAAAGGATATCCGCGTGATGGCTGGAAAGAAAAGGATAATGGTGGCGCTCATATGTGCATTCCACGCCAGCTCCCCGAGGGAGAGATACATTACTACTTTGTTAGTGCCGACCCAAATGCTACTGGTGGGTATAATATTCGTGCCATGGATCAAGGCCGAGCTAGGGAGGGCTTTGGCCTCGAGGAGTCTTGCAACCTCAACCCAGGTCCTAACGACATAGTACCTATGGTAAAATAGTATAGACAATACATCTAACACAAAAAGGAGATATGGTGAATAAACAGAAATTGGTGATTATCGGTGGTGGCGGAATGGTTGGTGCGACGACGGCGTATGCGTGTGCGCTGCGCAGTGTGATTGAAGAGATCGTATTGATCGATCGCAATGCGGATTTGGCGTGGGGTCAAGCCGCGGATATCAACGACGCCATGGGGCTTGACCGCAATGTGGTGGTGCGCACGGGCGACTACGCTGATATCAACGACGATGACATCGTGGTTATCACCGCTGGTTCGCCGCAGTTGCCAGGTCAGACGCGACTGGAGTTGGTCGGCGTCAATGCCAGCATCATGCGTGACATTGTCAAAAACATCATGGCCGGTGGCGCCAAGCCATATTTGGTGGTCGTCAGCAACCCAGTCGACGTCTTGACCTACGTGGCGTTGAAGGAATCAGGACTGCCGAAAACCCGAGTGTTTGGCACCGGTACGACACTGGACACCTCGCGGCTGAAGTCGTACCTGGCCGACGCGCTGAATGTCGATAGCAAAGCAGTCGACGCGTACATCTTGGGCGAGCATGGCGACTCCTCGTTTTCGACCATTGAGACCGCGCAGGTTGGTGAGGTGCCCATTCGAGAATATCCTGGCTTTACCGAGGAATTGGTTGAGGGCATTGAGCAGAAAATCCGTGACCGCGCCTACCGAGTGATTGAGACAAAGAAGTCGACGTATTTTGCCATTGGCTTTGTGGTTTCTAAGATTGTCTCGGCCTTACGTCAATCGACACGCACGGTCTATCCAGTTTGTTCACTGGCTGAGGGTGAATATGGACTGGACAATGTCGTGCTGGGCTTGCCGTCGATTATTTGTTGTGACGGCGTGAAAATTTTGACGGGCTATCCACTAACCGAGCGCGAAAAGGAGTCGCTCAACAATTCCGCTGCAATCATCGGTGAAATGATTGCCCACCTTGATAAAGCTTAGGGAAATTGGTATAATCACCTAGTTATTACTAATTTATCTCGAGAACTCGGTTGTTCGTACAGTAGAATGATTAGAGGTTACGAGATTGCACATAAGGAGGAGCTATGGCTCAAGATACTGGGATCAAAATCCGCATCCGTCTGAAGGCGTATGACCACAAGGTCATCGACCAATCAGCAAAACAAATCATCGACACTGCAATTCGCACCGGCGCGAACGTTGCCGGCCCAGTGCCACTGCCAACTCGTCGCAGCACCTACACAGTGGTAAAAAGCCCACACGTATACAAAATGGGTGGTGAAACTTACGAGCGCCGCGTTCACAAGCGTTTGATCGACATCACCAACGCGACGCCAAAGACCATCGACAGCTTGCAGAATTTGAACTTGCCAGCTGGTGTTGACGCTGAAATTCGTATGTAATTTTAACGCGCTAGAAATTTCCGCCTCTTGAACGGGGCGGATTTTTTATGTTATAATTCTCATCAAGCTTATGACAAAACAAAAATCTCGCACTTACGCCCGCAACCGCTCAAAGTCCAGCGCCTTGTTTAGTCGCAAGGGTCGCGAGCGAATTTATGAAAATGACGGCACCTTTTTCTTGAAACTGGTGATATTTGTTATCCTTAGTGCGTTGTGGCTACGTCTCAAAAACCCCTTTGAGCTAGGTGCTTTTACGGTGCAGGCGGTACCAGTTGGCTTGTTTGTAGCGCTACTCCTTGTCCTCAAAATTGAGCAGTATCAATTTAACCGCAAAATTTGGTACGTCACCCTCATTTTGATGGCAATTTTAACCTCATTTACGCCAGTGGGTGTGATGATTTAGCCTACTTGACTATAGCTAGTGTTTTGTGCTACAATCACAAGGTAATTTCTATTACGCGTAATATCAACTGTTCTCCTTGATGAATGAGCAGGTCTGGTTATGAGCGGATGTTTACATTTAACGTTCTCCCAGAATCCAGAAACCGCACGTCATCAGGAGTATTTAAGTGGGAGTGAGGAAAAGTGAAAACACTTCTCGGTACCAAACTTGGTATGACCCAGCTCTTGGCTGAAGACGGCAAAGCCATTCCGGTGACGCTGATCCAAGCCGGCCCTGTCACCGTGACTCAGGTGAAGACTGTCGAAACCGACGGTTACAATGCGGTACAGGTCGCTTATGGAGAGGGTAAGAACCTGAGCAAGGCCGTGGCTGGACACGTCAAGCCAGCCCAAGTGACCCCGAAGCACATTCGGGAATTCCGCGTCGACGAGATCCCTGAGGGTATCAAAGTTGGCGATGAAATCAACGTTTCCGCGTTCGAAGTCGGCGATTCTGTCGATGCGACCGGAACCAGCAAAGGTAAAGGTTTCGCTGGAACCATTAAACGCCACAACTTTA
>CAUQMR010000020.1:0-11187 GCA_963519285.1 uncultured Candidatus Saccharibacteria bacterium | reverse complement strand
AATGACCTGTGGCTAAACGAGAGCTTCGCTAATATGATGGAATACGTAGCGGTCGACGCACTGCATCCTGAATGGCGGATGTGGGAAGAGTTTGCGACGGGTGAGGTCACAGTGGCGCTTCGACGCGATAGCCTAGACGGTGTGCAGCCAGTGCAGGCCGACGTCAATCACCCGGACGAGATCAGCACGTTGTTTGACCCGGCAATTGTCTACGCCAAAGGCGGACGGCTACTAGTGATGGTGCGGCGGCTAATCGGCGAGGAGGCATTTCGCGCTGGACTGAAGGCATATTTTGAAAAATTTGCTTACCAAAACACTGTTGGCGATGATTTGTGGCGAGAGCTAGAAACTGCCAGCGGCCAGCCGATTATTAACCTGATGAACACTTGGATTTCACAGCCAGGTTTGCCGATTGTACAGGTCGAGCAGAACAACTCTGATGAGCAGCCGACTGCCACACTGCGCCAAGAACGCTTCTTCATCGGCGACCATCAGCCATCCGATGCCTTGTGGCCAATTCCACTGTTCGCCAACCAACCGCTTGATGACGAAATTTTGACCGAGCGTGAAAAGACGTTCACCATTGAGAAACCGCTGCAGCTGAACTGCGGACTGAACGGGCATTTCGTGACCAAATATGACAACGCTACTCGTGGGCAACTGCTAGCCAATATTCACGAACTGCCGACTCTGGACAAAATCTGCCTACTCCAGGACGCCACGCTACTAGCTCGGGCTGGGCGTGAAAACTCAGTTTCACTCCTGCCGCTGGCACTGTCGCTGAAACACGAAACCAACGAAAAGGTTTTCGACATGGCGGCTGGTGCACTGGCGGAGCTACGAAAATTTGTTGACGATGATGATGACGGCAAAGCTCACTTGAAGCGAATTTCCGGTGAGTTTGCCCGCGCTACATTTGACGAACTGGGCTGGGACGAAACGCCTGGCGAGTCCGACGACGACCGCGAGCGGCGTGTCACCGCTCTGGGATTGATGATCTATAGCGAAGACCAAGCAGTACTGGCAGAAGCCAAGCGACGCTTCGACAGCCAGCCTCTTGAGGAATTACCAACAGAAATCCGTTCGCTGATCATCAGTGCTACTGTAAGGCATTTTGAAACGCCAGAGATGATTGACAGCCTATTCCAGACCTACCAGCAGACGCCGTCAAACGATCTACAAGCCGACATTACCCTGGGGCTTACTGCTACCAAAAACTCTGAAACTGCGCAAAAAATCCTCACAAATATCAAACGCCCTGACGTCATTCGTCCGCAAGACGCCAGCCGTTGGTTTGTCTATCTCATCCGCACACACGAAAGCCGCCAGCTCACCTGGGGTTGGCTGAAGGACAATTGGCAGTGGGTCGAAACAACCTTTGCTGGCGATAAAAGCTACGATGATTTCATCCGCTACGCTGCCATCGGGCTGACAACGAGCGACGAACTAGCTGACTTCCGCCGCTTCTTTGAGCCGATGCTGAGTATCCCGGCCCTGACCAGGACGATTGAGCTGGGTATCACGGAAATCGCAGCACGAGTTGAGTTGATTGAGCGAGACAAGGCGGGTGTGCTCTCTGTTTTGCAGATGACACTGTGATATATTATGCCACATTTTTGACAAAATACCTTGACATTTTGTTCTATTAGTGATATATAATATATTAGCTTTTCGCTCGAGTTACCACAAAAAAGGGCGTGAAGTTGCCCTTTTTGCTTGAGTGATGGTCCTTAGGAGGGATCATGAAGCGTTTATCAGTCCAGTATCTCATCCTGATCGCCGCCACTGTGGCGGCGTGCCTCATCGGTAGAGCAGGGCATCTCGCACTGGCTCTGCTGGTCATGGCGGTATACGCCGCCATTCTAATCTGGTCCTCGTGCAAGTACCAGGCTGAGAGAGGCCTTTTTGACGCGGTGATTTATCACCAAGTCAAGGACCTTATCAAGGACAATCAGCGTCTAGCTGAGGCGCTAATTGTCGTCACCAAGGCGACCCCTCGTCTCAAAACGACACAAGGGGAGGTCTACGCGATAGACCTCCCTGGTCAAGATCATCTTGTCCTCTACCGGCGCACTGCCGAAGAGGACGAGCGAGAGGGCTAACCGCCCGCCAGAAAATAGCTCGCTGAACAACAGAGTTCAGCTTGAGCTCGTTCGGCGGGCTATTTTCTTTGGTTTACTTTACTCCAACACTACCTGCTCTCGCACTGTCAGCGGATTGCCCTCGACAGCCACCGCTAATAGTCGCATATCACATCTTTCATATTGCGGATGCTTTGCCATGAATAGTTCCGCTGCAAAGCGCATTTGTCGCTGTTTTTTGGCGGTAATTGCCGCCAGTCCACCACCAAAGTCATCATTTTTACGGTATTTCACCTCGGTAAACCACAGCACATCGTCTTTCATGCTGACAATATCAATCTCGCAGTACCGCGTCCGCCAGTTGCGGGCAATGATCTCATGGCCATTCGCCACTAGCCAGTCCGCGGCTGCCTGCTCTCCCATATCGCCAATTTGACGCGTCGTGTTTCCCTGCTGATGTTTAATTTGACTACTAGACGATGGTTGCGAATTCCCCTCAGTGCCGGCGTATTTTTGCAGTGGCGCAAAACTCAACCGATGTAGTGGCGTCACACCCAACCGCTCAATTGCCGCACGATGCTTGGCCACGCCATAGCCAGCATTTGACGCAAAGCCATATCCTGGATAGACCACGTCTTGCTCAGCCATAAACTGGTCGCGCGCTACTTTGGCGATAATCGATGCTGCCGACACACTGGGGATCAAACCGTCAGCTTTCGCCATCACCGTCACGTATCGCTCCAGTGCTGTATCTGCCAGAAAATTCACTGTCCCGTCAATGATGATTTCATCAAATGCCAAGTTCTTCTCTTTGCACTGCGACTGAATTTGCTTGACCGCTCGCCGCGTCGCCAGCCGCAAGGCCTGACTCATGCCAACGTCGTCCAATTCCCCAGCGCTCACCCAGCCCAGCGCCCACACAGCCGCCTGCTCACGAATCACCTCGTCCAAAGCCTCGCGGCGTTTTTTGGTTAATTTTTTACTGTCGTTTAGCCCCTCAATCTCCGCGCCGCCCAAAATCACTACACCAACTACCAGTGGCCCTGCCCATGGCCCACGCCCAACTTCGTCAATGCCGAGAATCATACTCATCATTATAACAAAAGGTTGCGTCCTACACAGAGTACTAGGTCCTCAAATTAGATAAATATCGACTCACATCAGTAACATGGAAGTAGACAGTCTAACTTATTGCATTATTATATATTTTATGGTATAGTAAAAGAGTACTAAACACACCGAACTAGGAAGGAGGTGTTTAGTTGTGATGGGGTGGATCATGAGTGCTTTAACAGCACTCACATGCTTATTAGTCGCTGTAAACTCCCTGCTGCTATGTATGATCTTTTTACTAGATCTACTAACACCGGCCGGGCCGCCCTCCTACCCAGGCCCTCGTTAAAGAGAGCCTGTCACAGCCCGCCGAGACGGCTCACAGACTATCAACTGTTCTGTTTGAGCCTCTCGGCGGGCTATTTTCTTTTTACAAACCGCCAGCCCACCCAGCCCAGCCACACCGCCGTCGTGCCCAGCGTATTTGCCAAAATATCCCAACTGGTATCGTCCAGCGTGATACGTGCCAAACCAACTTTGACCATATATAATTCCGCCAGTTCATTGATACAACCCAATGCCGACACGAGAGCAAACAGCGAAAACGCCATCACCAGCCAGTGCGACCGCCAGTGTATCGCCAATACCAGATATACCCATAACAGCCCCGTAAACAGTCCGCCACCCACAAAATGTGTGGTAAAACTAGTGTCTCGCCCCTCGATGAGCGGCGATGGCAAATACCACGAGATGAAGAATAGTACACAAGCGAGGTATAACAACCAGCGGTATTTTGTTTCGTTAGCGAAGCCATGACGGCGCAACACATATGGCACTGCACATGCCAAAGTCACGGGAACGAACACAGAGATATAATGAAAGATTGACATATTGGCATTATACCATGAGAAAACCGCCCCCAGAGAGGGCGGTCTGTTTGCCTCAAAACCAATTACGCTTCTTTGTGGCGAGCTTCTACTTCAGCAGCCTTGGCGTCAAGCTCTGCCTGAGCGGCGTCTTTTTCAGCTTGCTTGGCAGCGGCAGCCTGTGCGGCCTCCTCTTTCAAGCGTTCAGCTTCCGCTTCAGCCTTGGCGTCATGCACGTTGTTTACCGCCACGCGGTCAAAGTTTTTGGCAGTCAGACGAGCTGATTTACCAGAACGCTTACGTAGGAAACTAAGGAACTTGCGGCGAACTTTAGCACGGCGGACAATTTCTACCTTTTCAATCAGCGGGCTGTGCAGCAAGAATGATTTCTCCACGCCAACACCTGACGCGATTTTACGAACGGTGATGCGCGAGGTGTGCGAACCTTTGTTGTCGGTGCGAATAACCACACCCTCAAACATCTGGATACGCTCTTTGTTACCTTCTTTAATCTTCTGGTAGACGCGAACGGTGTCACCGCTGCGGGCGTCAACAACTGCTTGCTTTTTCTGTGCTTGATTGACTTTATTGATTAACTCAAAACTCATGATATTTCCTATCTTTCAAACCCGCCTCGGCTGGCCACGCAGTTGTACTCCTGCGGCTCCACACCTAACAAAGCTTGAATAATTTAACTCTGTACAACTTCAGTGTATTTTAGCATAGAATATGAAACTATACAAGGAGCCTGACGGTTATATGGACGTACGAATTACATGATCTATCGAGCTGATGGAGAAAAAGCCCTAGATGGAGTACAATAGTAATATGGATTACAATAAATTAGCACTTGAATTACACGAAAAATATAAGGGTAAAATCACTACCAGTTTGCGCGACCAAGAGAAACTGGACCGTGACAAATTGAGCTCGTATTACAGCCCGGGCGTTGGCGCAGTCAGTCAAGCGATTGCCGAAAACCCAGCAGACTTACCGAAATATACCTGGACGAATAATTTGGTCGGCGTCATTTCTGACGGCTCGGCGATTCTGGGTCTCGGTGATTTGGGGCCAAAGGCTGCTATGCCAGTGATGGAAGGTAAGGCACTGCTGTTCAAGCATTTTGCTAATGTTGACGCTGTGCCAGTTGTACTGGATGTTCACGACACGGAAGAGATTATCGCCACAGTTAAGGCAATTGCGCCAAGCTTTGGAGCGATCAACCTGGAGGATATCGCCGCACCAAAGTGTTTTGAGATTGAAGAGCGTTTGAAGGCCGAACTAGACATCCCCGTGTTCCACGACGACCAGCATGGCACGGCGGTCGTGGTGTTGGCGGGTCTGATCAATGCTGCGAAACTAACTGGCCGAAGCCTGGCAGACTGTAAATTTGTGGTTATTGGTGCTGGGGCAGCTGGTACGGCCATCATCAAATTATTGCATTTATACGGTGCGAGGAACATCGTGGCAGTAGACAGCCGCGGCATCGTTGGCACGTCTCGCACTGATCTAAATGCTGAAAAAACTGCGCTACTAGAATACGTCGATGCTTCACAATCTGGCTCAATTGATGACGCCATCACTGACGCTGACGTGTTCATCGGCGTGTCACGCGCTGGACTACTCACACCGGAGTTGGTACAGAAAATGGCCAAGGATCCGATCATCTTTGCCCTGGCAAACCCAGTGCCAGAAATCATGCCAGATATCGCTCGGGAGGCTGGCGCAGCGGTGGTAGCCACCGGCCGTAGTGATTTTCCAAACCAAGTGAATAATTCCCTGGCCTTTCCAGGTATCTTCCGTGGCGCCTTGGATCACGGTGTGAAAAAAATCACCGACCAGCACAAACTGGCTGCCGCTGAAGCTTTGGCTGGACTAGTCGAAAACCCAACCGCTGACGAGGTCATCCCTTCGCCATTTAATGAGCGAGTGGTTTCAACCGTCGCCGCAGTGATATGGTAGCAAGTTCTCCGCTAACTCATACGAACCATATGAGCCGCGCCTAGATGACGCGGTTCACTTCTTCTATGGTGGTTTCGCCACGAAGCGCCGCCAGCACACCAGCTTGCAGTAGCGTAATAGTCCCCTGCTTTTTGGCAACTTCTTCAATAGCTTCGGCGTGGATATCAACAATATCTCCACGCAAAAACTTTTGGATTTCCTCAGTCACAATCAACTGTTCCATCACTGGAATACGACCCTTATAACCAAATGGTGCTTCTGGCGTTGACACTGGTCGCCACAGCTTAAACGTGTCTAGGTCTGGGCATTCGACCGTGTCAGGAATCCCTTTCAGCGTCTCCTTTACCCAGCGACGAGTCGCCTCATCTGGCTCGTACTCCTCTTTGCTCTCATCATGCAGCCGCCTGACCAATCGCTGAGCAATCAGCAGCCGCACCGCCGAGCTGAAGATAGGATTTTGACCAATCATGTCAATCATACGACTAAACGCCGCCGCTGTTGAATTGGCGTGGAATGAACTCAAGACCAAGTGTCCGGTAATTGACGCCTGAATAGCAGTACGCGCCGTTTCATTGTCACGAATCTCACCCACCATCACGACGTCCGGGTCCATACGCAGCACACTGCGAAGGCCATCAGCAAACTCCTGCCCAGCCGTGGTATCAATGGGAATTTGTGTCACGCCAGGAATGGTGTTTTCCACTGGATCTTCCAGGGTGATAATTTTACGGTCAGTGGTGTTCAGTGCGTTCAAAATGCTATAAAGCGTGGTTGACTTACCAGATCCCGTCGGACCAACCATCAAAACCATACCGCGTGGGTGTGAAATAACTTCATCGATTTGCGCGCGCTCAGCCGGAGTAATACTTAATAGGTCCAGATTTAACATGGCGGTATCAAAGTTAAACAAACGCATCACCACGTCTTGGCCATACACTGTTGGGACTGCCTCAACACGCAAGTTTAGGAGGTGTGAAGCGCCGTCACGATAGATCTCCTGCTGCATGTGACCAGACTGCGGTTCGGTCGCAGCCGTAGAAATATTCGCACGGGAAGCTAAGGTAGCCATGATAACACGGTAGCGGTCACGACTGAGCTCAGCCACTGGATGCAATGCACCATCAACACGCATGCGGATGCGGATTGACTCACGCTGATTTTCAATGTGAATGTCGGATGCGCCTAATCTGTCAGCTTGATCAACGATGTAGTTAAAGACGTCATTTGAACTGACTGTTGCCAGTGTCTGACTCACCTGCTGCAATGTCTCGCTGTCACCTTCTTTGGCAATTTCGATATCATCATAGACGATGCTCTTTGGCGGATCAAACCGCAACATAAATGAACGAAAAGCAGCGCCTGATATCAAGAAAAAGTGCGCAACTTTACCAACGTCGCGATATTCCTTCGTCATTTTAGCAATCAACGACTGAGGCGTCTGTGAGGTTACACCAAAGCGGTAAGACAAATCAGTGTCGTTGTGCGCCAAAGGAATGATGCGACCTTTGTACATTTCTTCAATTGTCAAAATGTCTCTTTCCAGCGGCAAATCAGCCTCAAAACTGCGAGTGTCTAAATATTGCAAGCCTAAGATTGACGCTCGTTTCCTGGTGGCGTCTTCGTCTTGCTGGCGACGACGTACTTGAATAGAATCTTCATCCATCACCAACATTATAGCAAAGTGCTTATGATTTAGCGAATGATATAATGAGTTCATGCGACCAGAAATTACGCTTATTTTGCACAATATTCGTTCGACGCACAATGTTGGCGCTATCTTTCGCACCGCAGAAGGCTTGGGAGTAAAGCGAATTGTCATCAGTGGCTACACCCCGTTTCCAGATTTAGCCATCATCAACCAACCAGACCCACGGCTACCACACCTTGTTGAGAAAATAACCAAGCAAATTCACAAAACAGCACTAGGCGCTGAGCGAATGGTTCCATTTATGCGCTACGAGGCGCTGGAATATTGGCTGGAGGAGAATGAGCGTACTGGCAATTTACCAATCATCGCACTGGAGCAGGCGCCAGATAGTATTTCGCTGCCAGATTTTGCCGCGCCGGAAGCGTTTGCTTTGCTTTTGGGTGAAGAAGTTGACGGCATATCGGCTGAGCATTTAGCGCGTTGCACCGCAACAGTAGAAATCCCAATGTTTGGCAATAAAGAATCATTCAATGTCAGCGTCGCCTGTGGCATGGCACTGTACCAGATGATGTGTCGCTGAACAATTACGTCAATTTGATACATTCTTCACCTAGCAACGCCTTCAGTTCTGCAAGTAGCTGAGGTGCTGGATCGACTTTGAACGGCAAGCGAATAGCGGACTTGTGATCATTTTCACCCAGCACCAACACAACATCGGTGATTCCTGGCGACGTTGAACATATCTTTTTGAGCGAAATCAGTTTGTCGTGATCATTAGGATCTTTCACCTGCAGAAACAGGCGCGCAGGTGGCGTCTCGGGAGCTGCCGGCCGGGTAGCTGGTTTGGATGGATTTGACGATTTGGTGGCAGTCGGAGTAGCAGTCTTGGTTTTTTGCGCGCGGAAATTCGCACGTTTTTCCTTTTTGTACTGGGCACTTACTTTTGGTGCATCCATTTGACGACCGGTCGATTCATAGCCGGTGATATCACTGTCAGTAATAATCTCAATTTCATCAGCAATCATCTTACTCTCTGAGCCCAAATTACCATCACGGTCACGGGCTGAGTTTTTACCAGTCACCCGAATGACAGCGTCCTGGACAAGCTTGGCGCCGACTTGCTCATACAAATTTGGGAAAACGATCACTTCGCCTTCGCCAAATTTGTCTTCCAGACCCACGAACGCCATTTTGCTACCAGATTTGGTGATGATAGTGCGAACGTTCGTGATGATGCCACCAATTGTCATGAGTCGGCCATCATATTCTGGTACCAACTGAGTCAATGGCTGCGTTTGCTCAAGCAAGTACGTAGCGTAAGCGTCCAAAGGATGTGCCGAAATATACAGGCCCATTAGTTCGCGTTCCCACGTCAAATATTCCTTTTCGTTTTTGTTTGGCGACGGCATCAATTGCATGGTCGGCTGAGCCACAGCTACATCATCGCCTAACATGCCAAACAGATCAGTCTGCCCGCTAGCCGCTTCTTTTTGGATTTTTTGAGCAAAGGCAGTGATGGTGTCTAGGTTAAATAATAAATCATGGCGATCACCAAAACTGTCGAACGCGCCACATTTGATGAGTGACTCCCAGGCTTTGCGGTTAAACTTGCTGGTCGACACTCGTTTGGCAAAATCTTCAATGCTGGTGAATTTGCCATTCTCACGGGCGCGCAATAATTCTTCCACCGCGCCAACACCAACACCCTTGACCGCTGCCATGCCAAAACGAATTTTCTTTTCACCAGGCACCACCGCAAATTCAACAAATGACTCATTGACATCTGGGTTGAGCACTTCGATTCCCATGTGCTTACATTCAGTCATCTCAATGGCCAGGCGCTCGGTATCGTCTTGGTCGCTAGTCATCAGCGCCGCCATGAAAGCGTCAGGGTAATGCGCCTTGAGATACGCCGTCCAATAGGCAATCAGGCCGTAGCACGCCGCGTGCGACTTATTGAAACAGTAGTTAGCAAATTCTTCCAGCGCGTCCCAGAACTGCTCAGCGATTTCCTTGGTCGCACCACCAACCTTGACTGCCCCCTCGACAAACTCTGGTTTGACCTTTTTCATCAGGTCGATTTTCTTTTTGCCCACTGCCTTACGCAGAGTGTCCGCTTGGCCGCCAGTAAAGCCGCACCATTCTTTGGAAATCTGCATAAATTGCTCCTGATAGACCAAAATGCCGTAGGTGTTTTTCAGCGAGTTTTCCATACCGGGATGCAAGTAGGTAATCTCTTCTTCGCCGTGTTTGCGCTTAATGAATGAGTCGATAAACTGCATCGGGCCCGGGCGATACAAGGCCACCATGGCGATGATGTCTTCAAAGACGCTCGGTTTGAGCTCACGCAGGTACCGCTTCATACCGGCCGATTCCAACTGGAATACGCCAGTGGTATCACCACGCTGGAATAGTTTATACGTTTCTGCATCATCCAGCGGCAAATGCGACAGATCAATGTCCGTTTTGTAGACTTTACGAATAATGCGCAGGGCATTGTTAATGATAGACAGGTTAGATAGGCCCAAAAAGTCCATCTTCAGCAGCCCCAGTTCCTCCACCGGGCCCATCGGATACTGCGTTGCCACCACGCCCTTTTGCGCCATCTCGAGCGGCACGTATTTCACTAAGTCATCCGGCGCAATCACCACGCCGGCGGCATGCACGCCGTGCGAACGAATCGTTCCTTCCAGCCGCGAGGCAAAGTCATAGACGGTTTTAGCGGTCGGATTGCTTTCATACTCTTTTTTGAGATCGGGATCTTCCTCGAGCGACTTTTTGATGGGCACGTGACGACCCTGGACGGGCGGCGGAATGAGCTTGGCCAGCCGGTCAGATTCACCGTACGGCACCTGCAGCACCCGCGCCACGTCACGCACCGAGGCACGAGCTGCCATGGTGCCAAAAGTACAGATATTGGCGACTCGTTCTGAGCCGTATTTCTTGGCACAATATTCGATAACCTCGCCGCGGCGCGTATCTTGAATGTCGATGTCGATGTCGGGCATGGAAATACGGTCGGGGTTGAGGAAGCGTTCAAACAGCAGGTCGTAATGCAGCGGGTCAAGATCGGTGATGTTCAGGGCATAGGCGATGATTGAACCAGCCGCCGAACCACGCCCCGGCCCAAAAATAATTCCTTGAGATTTACCCCAGTTGATGAAATCCTGAACAATCAGAAAGTAGCCGTTATAACCCATCTTGTCGAGCACGCCAAACTCCATGTCCAGCCGCTCGATTTGATCGTCAGACAACATCGCACGCAGCTCGTCGTTTGGCAATTTCTTGGCGTCCTCCAGCTTCATGCCAGCGTAGCGCGCCGCCATGCCGCTATACACCAGATGATCCAGATATTCTTTTTCAGACTCGCCGTTTGGCGTCGGGAATTTCGGGATGAGAATATCGCCCAGTTTGATCTCCACGTCACAGCGGTCGGCGATGGCTTTAGTGTTGGCAATTGCCTGCGGATTGGTTGTTTGCCACCGCGAAATGATGTCTTCTGGTGTGGTCAAATGCAGCTCAAAATCTTTCAAACTCATCCGCTTTTCATCGCTCAAATACGCACCGGTACCAACAC
>CAUQMR010000019.1:0-11321 GCA_963519285.1 uncultured Candidatus Saccharibacteria bacterium | reverse complement strand
GTGGCGCTGTTTCAGGCGGTGAAAGCCCGGCTGGAGAAAGTGTCGAGCTCAGCGGTGGTGACTGATGCCGAGTATCGTAGTGCGCTGAAACAAATTGTTGATAAAGCGATTGCGCCAGTGGGCGTGGTTGATGTGTTTGAGGCAGCGGGATTAGAAAAGCCGGAACTGTCAATTTTGAGCGACGAGTTCCTGGCGGAGATTCGTCATATGGAGCGCAAGAATTTGGCGGTGGAAGCACTGCAGAAACTTTTAACTGATGAAATTAAACTACGATTTTCGAGAAATTATGCCAAGGATACCAAGTTCTCTGACTTGCTTAATCAAGCCTTGACACGGTATAGAAATGGGACAATCGAGGCAGCGCAGGTGATTGAGGAATTAATCAACATCGGACAGAAAATTCGCCAGACTGTTGAGAATGGTGCGGTTGACGGCTTAAGTGAGGATGAAGTTATCTTTTATGATGCGCTGGTTGAAAATGGCAGTGCTCGTGAAGTATTGGGTGACGCACAGCTGCGTGATATCGCAAAGATCTTATTAGAGCAAGTGCGTCGTGATGCGACGATTGACTGGACAGAGCGCAGGAATGTTCAGGCAAAACTGAAAGTTAACGTTAAAAAGACGTTGGCGAAATATGGCTACCCGCCAGATCAGCAGGCATTGGCAACTGACATGGTGTTAGAGCAAGCCAAGCGTTATGGTAATGAATGGAGTCATAAACGTGCGGCGTATGACGCTGGTGGCGGAGCGAGTTTGCTGGATTGATATATAAATTATGATAGACCAGAGTACAAATAGGCGTATGAGTAAGTCTAAAAATCCTATTACCATCGCTCGCGCTATCATCCGCATTGGTGACGCTGCCAGGAATGCCAATGACTATAGTTTACTGGGTGCGCTGCATGAAATGGTGGCGCAACTGTCACGGCACGGCGTTAAGGATACTGACGTCGATATGGATTTGCTGTTGGAATATGTCGAGGCGGCGGATGGTTGCGACTACTGCCGTGTTGGTGATGGCAAGGATAGCGTTGACGAATTAACAACAAAAATCAATCAGCAGCTAGCTTGTCGCGGTCAGGCGCAGGTGGAGGCGAGCGATCAGTCTGTGCTGAAATTTGAGCCAATGATTCATCTGGTGACGGCGGCGTATGCTAAAAACGAAGGTGGTGTAACGGCTGGCTTATCGATAGCGCTGGTCGTCACTCAGGACGGTTCGGTGGATCTGCCGCGCGAGCATTTTTTGAATGCAGAACTGCTCGATTATTTTGATGAAAATCGCCCATTTCATTGGGGCTCAGCTAGGCAGGACTTACCGCCAAACTTGCATGGTTACCACTTGGTGGTCGGTTCGGTAGAAGTGCAGGAGATTTTGCCACGGGAGTTGGAGGCGATGTCGTTTTAAGGGTAATGATTATTGAATTATGAAAATATCCGTCCATCTCAAACCCAACTCCCGCCACCGCGAAGAAGTCGTAACGAACGATGATGGTTCGTTGACGGTTTATACCAAGGCACCAGCTATCGAGGGGCGAGCAAACGTGGCGGCGGCGAAGTTGTTGGCGAAACATTTTGGTGTGGCGTCGTCAAAGGTAAAATTACTACGCGGTGCAACCTCGAAATACAAGGTGTTTGACATTGATCAGTCGGACTAATTCAACCGCTGTATCGTCACAAATGAATACCCCTGCTGCTTCAGCGAGCTGAGGATACACGGCACGGCATTGACGGAAGTTTGGTGAATGTCATGCATCAAGATGACGGCTCCAGGACGAGCGCCAGCGACGGCGCGCGAACAGACGATCTGGCTATTGCGATCAGCCCAATCACGAGTGTCAACTGACCACAAAATTGACGACATGCCACGCGCCCGAAGTTGTTCTAAAACCACACCGTTGGCTGCACCATACGGTGGTCGCAGAATGGTTGGCTTGACGCCAGCGGCTTGTTTAATGGCTTCGTTGGTGCGGTCGATTTCGCCAGCAATTTGGTTAACTGATAGTTTAGGTAGTTCAGGGTGTGACCATGAGTGATTGCCTAGCTGATGGCCGCGTGCATGGATGCTGCGTACAACACTAGCCTGGCCGGAAACCTTGCTGCCGATTAAGAAGAACGTCGCTTTTGCACCATACTGATCCAAGATGTCCAGTAGGTGCGCAGTGTATGGTCCCGGCCCGTCATCAAACGTCAAAGCGATCACTTTATTGCCGGTGGTTGGCGCGGGTGCTGGTGTAGCGGGCACTGGCTTTGGTTCTGGCTTTGGCTCGGGTGGTTTAGGGAAATTCCCTAGTTTTTGGGCTGTCGGATTTTGTAGGTATTTGGCAACAGTTGCGGTTGGTACTTTGATGGTTAATTCGCCATAGGCTGACGGCAACAGGGAGGCTTGTCCAATTGGCCAGACCAAGGTATTGCCATCGTCAGCGATGGTAAAGTTTGCCAATGTCTCTTTGGTGATCATCTCCTCAAGATTTGCTTCTGGTTGCTGGCGTTGTTTGATGGTTTGTGCGACGTCTCGTTGGGCCGCTGTCACGATTGCCTTGGTGGCTTCCTCTGATTTCTCAGTCAAATTATCCAGACTAATCACCTCGCCAGAATCTTTATCAAAGGTCCAAAACAGCGTCAGTGCCACTGGATGGGCGCCATGCATGTCTTGTTTGATATTGACGATGATCGACAGAGCTACTGTATTATTGTGCGTCACTTGATAGCTGATGGTTTCGGTCATTGGTCGCTCAAAGGTGATGGTGCTTGATGAAGTGTAGCGAAAATCACTATCAGCGCGGTCAATTGCTCGGGCGATGAGTTTGTTGATTTTGGAATTGCTGGTAATTGGATACTCAATTGAGACCTTTTCGCGCTTGCTGTTGCGCGTCACAAACTTGGAGCGAATGCCAGCATAGCGCGAATCGGTGAAATAATATTTTTCATCTTCTAGAACAGTTGGACGTTGGGTTGGTGGCTGCTTGGAATGGAGGTAAAATAAGACACCCATTGCGCTAACAGCAAGCAAAAGTAACGTAGTGAATATAATACTGCTCAATCGAGGTCGGTTTGCAGGTGTTGCGTTGGTTCTTGACCTATGGCTGGTTCGAGCTGGTTGTCGTTTTGTTGACAGCTTTTGAGGTTTTGTTTGCGTTTTTTTGGTAGGCATTAGTTCACTCCGCCAGCTTTCAAGATCGCCTTTAAGCCAGTTTCACCACCAGCAAATCCACTGGCGACGTAGTCATTGATCACCATGTATGGCAGACCGTTCACGCCAAGTGACAGAGCTTTTTGGGTGTTGTCATCAATCTCTTTTTGGTGTGGTTTTTTGGTCATACAGTCAGTAAACTTCGCCTCGTCCATGCCGACAGCTTTAGCAGAAGCTAGGAAGTAGTCTAATGGCAGTGGGGGGATTTTTTGCGGCACGGCAACGTTTTTCACGCCGATTCCTTTGTCAAAATAATCACGCTTGATGCGTGGCATGATGTCGTGCGTGTATTGCCAGTATTTGTCCTGGTCAGCGGCGCAAAAAGCAGCGTGAGCGCCAGTCTCTGTGTTGTCGGTAACTTCTTTGAGCAGCGTCACCACGCGGTGTTCGTAGCGAACTTTGCCTGATTTGATATACTCATTTTTGAAGAAATCAGCGTTAGTGGCTGCTTCAACTTCGGCGCAGAATGAGCAAAAATAATCAGTGTAATCAACAAACACGTGCTTGGCCTCGGCAGAGCCTTGCGACATCTTTTCGTTCCACGGTTTGCCGTCACCGACATGGCGATTTGGCGGACGATTAACGATGCCGTAGATAAACAGTGCGACGATTGCCGTAATTAAAATGCCTGAAATAACCCAAATGATTGCTATGCCTGCTGATTTTTGTCGATTCATAGTTCCTCCTGTTTTGCTAATTCTGTATACATAAAGGCGATTTGTCCAGACTTGTAGAGCGAAAAAAGGCTTAATATCAGGGCTAACACCAGGACGATGGTACTGGCGACGGTAGCGGCAGTGGCAGCGGCAGCGCCTGAGAAGAACACGGCAACGAGCGGCAGGATGAGTGATGTGCCACAGGGAACGCAGCCCAGGCCAATGGCGGCAGCCACAGAGGCTAGGCCACTGAGCCCAACTTGTCTAGTGACGGATTGTTCATCGCGTTTATTTTTCTTGGCAGTGAAAATGACAACGGTAATTGACAGTCCTTGGAGGAGTGACACTACAAGGAGCAATGCGCCATTTAGTGAGCTGAAGCCCTGTTTGAATATATCAATGAACATGGTTCCAAAAAGGGAGATTTTGTCTAACATCGGCAACCGCGACATCATCAGCGGGCCGTAAAAATTGGCGTTGACGGCAAAGAAAATAATGAGTGCAACGAGCAAAGATAGGGTAAGTGCCAGCAGTGCGTACTGTGGTAGGCTGAGGATTTTACCAACTCCTGCCATAGCTGACTTGATGGACTGCTGTTTGTTATGTACTCGGCAAAATTGAACCATGCATCCATTATACGTCAAAATTGCATAATAGTATGCATTCTGATGAGGTTAGGTGACAGAACATACTATACACTGAGTGTATAAAACTCTTGCAATAACTAAACACTGGGTGTATAGTAAGAGTATGAGCGTTCAATATACCCTGTTAGGTTTTTTAGCGGAAGAGTCAAACTATGGCTATGAGTTGAAGAAAAAATACGACGGCTATTTTGGCAAGGACAAGCCAATTTTAACCGGTCAGATATATTCAACTCTGGCACGGCTCAAACGCGACAACAAAGTCAAAGAAATTACTGATACCAGTGAATCGGGCGGGCCGGACCGGGTTCGGTATGAAATTACCGATGAGGGCAAGCAAGATTTGCAGGCATGGCTGGAATCACCAGAAGCACCGTCGCCGCAGCTGCAAGCGACGATGTATATCAAAGCGGTGCTGGCTATCCTGAAAGACGGCGATGCATCACCGTATTTAGACAACCAACGGCAGGCGCACATCCAACGAATGCGCGAGCTGACAGCACAGCGTCGCGATAGCAATCTGTCGGACATGTTACTAATTGACCATGCACTGTATCATTTGGAGGCGGATTTGCGCTGGATTGAATTAACAATTTCGCGGTTAACGCGGCTAAAGGAGGAAATTTTGCATGAGCAAACCAATAATTAGCGCTAAAAAAATTACAAAGTCGTTCGGGCAAACACAGGCGCTGCGCGGTGTTAGCTTGGATGTCGAGGCGGGCGAGGTGCTGGCGATCATGGGCCCGTCTGGGTCTGGTAAATCAACGCTGCTACATAGCTTGGCGGCAATTACCAAAGTTGATAGCGGCGAGATTGATTTTGATGGTCAACGGATTGATACGATGAACGATGATAAGCGCAGTATGCTGAGGCGCACTAGCTTTGGCTTTGTTTTTCAGTTTGGGCAATTGGTGCCGGAGCTGACGGCGCTGGACAATGTAGCGTTGCCATTGCTACTGAACGGCGTCAAACGTAAAGAAGCCTATCAACGGGCAAAAACATGGCTGAATAAGGTTGAACTAGGCAATAAAGCTGACAGTATGCTCGGCGAGTTGTCGGGCGGACAAATGCAGCGGGTGGCGATTGCCCGAGCGATGGTGATTGAGCCAAAAGTGCTGTTTGCTGATGAGCCAACTGGTTCGCTGGATAGCCTGAACTCAGAAAAGGTCATGGAATTGTTCATCAAAACCGCCAAAGAGCACGGCACGACAGTCATCATGGTGACGCATGAGCCGACGATTGCCGCCTACGCTGACCGGGAAATCATCGTCCGTGACGGGCAGATTTCTGGTGCTGAGGCAGCGGTAAACCCGGCACAGGCGAGGCCTCGTAAAGCTAAGGCGAGGATTGTCTGATGAGCGTTAGTTGGATGTTACTACAAAAGTCTGGTCGCCAGTCGTTTGCGCGTCTGGGCTTGACGACGGCAGCGGTGGCGCTGGGTATTATGCTCGTGTGCTGCTTTACGGCTGGTATCAATGGGCTTATGGGACGCGCTGGGGGATCAGCCATCAGCCTGGCAGCATACCAAGCTAGTCGCAAAGAGGCTTCGCAACAACCGATTGATGGTATTGAGCCACTAAGAATTAGTAATGTAGCGCGACTTGGCAATGCGTCAAAATGGCGAGGCCAAATTATCCAGACGTATGCAATGCACGGTACAGTGAAGTCCCCGCAGTTTGCTAAGCTAAAAACGCCAGGTCCGGGCGAATATTACTTATCAAAAGCGTTGGCTGATGCGGTGGCTCAGCATCCTGAGGATGATATCTTGGCGCGTTTTGGCAATAACACTAAATATCTCGGCGTGCTCCCTAGTGAATATGTTAGCGGCCCAGATACTCTCATGATGGTACGTGGTGCCAGTGCTGATGAAGTGGCGGCAAGTGATGATGTGGCAAAAGCTCGAGGACAAGTTTCCTACTTTGCTAATGTTTACCGGACGGATGCGAATGGACTAACATCGAATGTTGGACTAGGCCCTATATCCATCATTGTACTTGGCGTTGGTGGAACTATATTGCTGTTTCCAATTGTCATCTTCGTGTCAGTAGCAACGCAGCTGGGCGCGGCACAGCGCGAGAAACGCTACGCTGCTTTGCGGTTGATCGGTGCGACTAAGCGACAGGTGGGACGGGTGTTGATATTGGAATCGCTGTTGGCGTCGGTTGTGGGTGTGCTGATCGGGCTGGGTGCGTTTTGGCTATTACAAGCACCGCTGCAGAATTTCAAGATGGATGGTATGCGGTTTAATCCTAGTGATTTAGCGTTAACTGTCACGCAGTACGCGCTGATTATTGGCTTGACGTTGGGACTAACGGTTTTTGTTAACTGGCGACGAATGCGCCGAGCGCAGATTTCGCCGCTGGGTGTATCACGCTCAATCGAAAAAGTGAAGAAGTTGCGCGTTTGGCGGCCGCTGGTGCCAGCAACTGGTATTGTGATTTTTGCCTGGTTATCGTCAAAGCCGGGGTTGGATTGGCTGACAGCAAATAAAGAATCAGCTATGCCAATGCTACTGCTGATGGCGGCCTTGCTGTTAGTGATGTTTGGACTTGTCCTTGCTGGTGGTTGGTTGACGAATAAGCTATCATTACTGGCGGCGCGCTGGGCGAATAGTGCCTCAATGTTGATTGCCGGTAAGCGTACAGCAGTGCACTCGCGAACGGTGTTCCGTGGTGTGAGCGGGGTAGTGTTGGCGTTGTTTGCTGGTAGCTTCTACTTGACGGCAACCAGTGGTATTGAGAACTTAAATATTCAGGCCATCAAAGACAATGGATACTCACAGTTGAAGCACGGTACCGCAGCTGTCATTGGCCGTTCATTGCCAGGCGACATGGCGAAGCGGCTGCAGCAGGAGTCGTATGTTACGTCGGTGGCGACAGTGTATCCGCGTGAGGATGGCAATGCAATTCGCTGCCAGGACTTGGCAATATACACTGAGCACACCTGCCCAAGTAATGCTCGGCCCGACCAATTTGCGCTGTTGAATTTTGACGCGCCAGTGGTCAAAAATGTATCGCTAATTAACGATACGGTTGATATGAACGGTGCCAAGGAATATTTGGTAACAGTAAAATCAGACAATGATCTTGAGAAGTTACGTAGCATGGTTGTGATGCGCGCTAACCAGTACGATCTGACATACGTAGTGGGTGGCACTGATTCCAAAAAACCGCATATCAATCCAACGATTCGCGAATTTGCCAACTTAGCCTATGTTGGTATTGGCGTGACGTTATTTGTGGCAGTGGCGAGCCTGATCGTTTCGACGATTGGCGGGCTGATGGAGCGTCGCCGTTCGCTATATACTTTGCGTCTCAGTGGTATGCGCCTCGTCCAGCTGAAGCGTTTGGTGATGGTTGAATCGGTGGCGCCGCTGCTGATCACCTCGATCCTGTCGTGTGGTATCGGTGTTTGGACGGGGGCAGTATTCACGAAGATGTTCTCGACGACACTGAAGCCGGTGTTAACACCAACCTACTTTGCCATCGTTGGTGCTGGTCTGGCGGCAGCTATCATCGGTATTTACTTGATCCTGCCGATGGTCGACAAGCTGACGCGGGCGGAGGCTAATCAAACCGAGTAATTTTGTCTGCAGGGCGGTCTAATGAAAAGCGTTCCAGGTGCTGGCCGGAGCGCTTTTTCTTGCTATGAGCGCAACTTTGAATGACTCAAGCCACATGGAAACAGGTATCTGTGATTAATAGGAACAGAAGGGACTATTAGTGGAAGGTCACCCGGTCATCAGCGACGCTGACGGTGACCGTCATGCCATCATGAATTCGTCCGTCGATGAGCTCCAGTGCTAGCGGATCAAGCACCCGCTTTTGTACCAAGCGCTTGAGCGGCCGAGCGCCAAAGCTCGGGTCATAGCCATCGCGGGCCAGCATGTCGCGGACGCTGTCGTCAAACTCCAATGTGATGTCGCGGCTGTCTTTGACTTGGCGGGTGACGCGTTTCAGCTGAACGTCGACAATCGCTCGCATGGCTTCTGGTCGAATGCGGTCGAAGATAACGATGTCATCAATGCGGTTGAGAAATTCCGGACGGAAATGTTGTCTGAGGACATCAAGCATTTGATTATCCAGCGCTGACAAATCGTCGCCAGAAAAATCCATAATCGCCTGAGAGCCGACATTGCTGGTCATGATGATAACCGTGTTGGAGAAATCGACCGTTCGCCCCTGGCCATCGGTCAGGCGGCCATCATCCAACACCTGGAGGAGTACGTTGAATACGTCGGCATGGGCTTTTTCGATTTCATCAAATAGTACCACGCTGTAGGGGCGGCGACGGACGGCTTCGGTGAGTTGGCCGCCTTGGTCGTAGCCGACGTAGCCTGGCGGCGAACCAATCAGCCGGGCCACGGCGTGGCGCTCCATATATTCGCTCATATCGATGCGGATCATGGCGTGCTCATCGTCAAATAATTCGCGGCACAGGCTGCGGGCTACCTCTGTTTTGCCGACGCCAGTGGGGCCAAGGAAGAGGAAGGAGCCAATTGGCCGGTTGGTATCACTGAGGCCAGCGCGCGAGCGGCGAATGGCGCTGGCGACTGCAGCGATGGCTTTGTCTTGACCAATCACTTGGGTGCTGATATGCTCCTCCAATTTGGCTAGTTTGCTGGATTCGGTCTCAATCAGCCGCTCCACTGGGATGCCCGTCCAGCGCGCCACCACGCTAGCGATGTCATCAGGGGTGACTTCTTCGCGCAGCAAGCGGTCGGCCGGCGGAATGGCGGCCAGTTCCTGGCGAGCGGCGGCCAGCTTTTTCTCCAGCTCTGGCAGGTCGCCGTATTTGATGCGGCTGGCGGTGGCGAGATCCGCGTCGCGTTCGGCGATTTCTAGTTGTGAGCGCAGGCTATCCATTTTTTCGGTAGCGGTATTGACGGTCTGGAGAATGTCTTTTTCGTGTTGCCATTTATTGTCAATCACTTCGGCTTGAGCCCGAAGATCGGTAATTTGTTGATTGATTTCTTCTTTGCGGGCTTTGGCGTGGTCAGATTTGTCTTTTTTTAGCGCTGCTTCTTCAATCTCCAGCTGCAAGCGGCGGTTATTCAGCCGATCGAGAGCAATCGGCACACTCTCCAGCTGCATTTTCAGGGCGCTGGTGGCTTCATCCAGGAGGTCAACGGCCTTGTCAGGCAAAAAGCGATCAGGTAGATAGCGGGTGGACAGCCGTGCCGCCGCCACGATGGCATCGTCAGAAATTTTGACGCCGTGATGGACTTCGTATTTTTCCTTCAGACCGCGCAAAACCGCCACGGTGTCGTCAAAACTCGGCTCGCCGACATAGACTGGCTGAAAGCGCCGCTCTAGAGCCGCGTCTTTTTCGACATGCTGGCGATATTCCGCCAAGGTTGTCGCGCCGATCATGTGGAGTTTACCGCGTGCTAGGGCGGGTTTGAGCATATTGCCGGCGTCCATGCTGCCTTCGGTTTTGCCGGCGCCAACCATGGTGTGAATTTCATCAACGAACAAAATAATTTCGCCAGCAGCCTCTTCGACTTCTTTCAAAATTGCTTTGAGGCGCTCTTCAAATTGACCGCGAAAGCTAGCGCCGGCCAGCAAGCTCGAAATCTCCAAGGAGATCAGCCGCTTGTCTTTCAGCGACGCCGGTACGTCGCCTTTGACAATACGCTGCGCCAGGGCCTCGACGATGGCGGTTTTACCGACGCCCGGCTCGCCGATGAGCACCGGATTATTTTTAGTGCGTCGGCTGAGGATCTGCATGGTGCGGCGAATTTCCTCATCGCGGCCGATTACTGGGTCGAGTTTGCCCTCACGCGCCAGTGCCGTGATGTCCGTCCCAAACTGCTCGAGGGGCTTGGTGGTTTCTTCTTGGTTTATGGTTGGTGGCATATGTCCTCCTTTTTCTGTGGGCTGAGCCCCGTATTGTTACGTTGCGGCAAGAGGCAGTGTGAGGTGATGTGCTTATGAGCTGCTTAAGATTTTCCGTTCGTAGTAAGTTGAGCGTTTGCTGAGTTCAGCGTTGAGTTGGTCGATACCGCCAAATTGTTCAACCAGTGTCTGGCGATTTGAGAATAAATTGGTGCCCAGTCCCATGCGGTCGCCATCTACTGTCACACCCAGTGCTGCCAAGGTCGAAGGGTACATGTCAAAGGTGGCAAATTGGCGGTTGGTGGCGCGAGTTGGCTGAACGGCAGGGTTGATGAAGGCGTTGTAGACGGTTCGTTGGTAGGGAGCGCCGGCGATTTTCTCTTCGTAATATGGCGTTTGCATACCGAGGTGATCACCACTGATGATGATGGTAGTGTTGGCGTAAAACGGTTGTTGCTTGGCCCACTCGACAAAAGCGGCAATTTGCTTGGAGGCGCAGGCATGCACGTTGTCATATTTTGCTTCAAATTGTTGTTTACAGGTGTCACTGTCCAGCCAGCCGTCAGTAAAGTGCGTGTCAACGGTCAGCATTTGCAAGTTAAATGGCTTGTCTAATTTACTGAGGCGAGTGGCTTCATCGCGGGCAAACTGGAAAAGTTTTTTGTCTTCATAGCCCCACCACACTTTGTAGTCCTGAGGAATCAAGCCGTGCTGCTGAGCGTAGGTGAAGTCGATGATGTGGTAACCGCCGTGTTGCTCCAGTAGCTTATCGCGCCCACCAAAGGTTTTGTCTGAGCCCATGAGGAATGATTGATTATAATCAGCTTTTTGGAGTACTTGCCCTAGAGTATAAGCACCGGGCAAGAATTTATTGAAATCACCCATGCCGTTGCGGTCGCGGCCGCCAAACACGCCGCCGTCTTTGAGTGGCACGCCAGCGGACTGAGCGGTCATGCCGGCGACTGTCCAGGTGGTACCATGGGCAGGTAGGGCG
>CAUQMR010000018.1:0-13450 GCA_963519285.1 uncultured Candidatus Saccharibacteria bacterium | reverse complement strand
TCGATGACCAATTTGGTCGGCTGACGTTTGCGTCAGAGATTGCTCGAGCTACCAAGTATTTCTTGGACAATAATGTGGCGTACGGACTATATAATGTATCAAATAGTGGTCCAGTCAAATCATGGTATGAGATTGCTGCTGATGTTTTTGAGTATGCCGGACATGACCGTAACCGTGTACAGCCAATCTCTACCGAGGAGTACGCTGCCAGTAAGCCAGGTTTTGCACCGCGACCGCTCAATAGTGATATGGATTTGTCAAAATTGCGTCAAACGGGTTTTACGCCAAGTGATTATACAGATCTGTTGAAAGATTATGTTAACCAGTTACCGGTGAATGAATAGGAGATTATGACCGTGAATAAAGGAATTCTAAACGTTATATATCAGAGCGACGACAATTATGCGGTAGTGAGTGCAATCTCTATTGTGTCACTTTTGGAAAACAACAAACACTTGAAAGAGATTAATATTTTTTATCTCGGACACCAGCTCAAAAAAGCTAGCATCAATAAGTTTAATAAAATGGTTGGTAACTACCAAAATGCCACAATCACGTTTGTTGATGTCTCAAGCTACCCTGATGAACTGAAAGAGATCGGCGTCAAGGCGTGGAAGGGGCTGTATATCACATGGTATAAAATGCTGGCGTTTGCTAAGCTTGATATCAAAACAGACCGAATCTTGTATATTAACCCACACACGGTTATCAGCGGAGCGCTCGATGGTCTTTTGGATCTTGATTTTGAAGATAATGTGATGGCGCTGTCATATGACGCTACTATGGTGAATGCACATAAAGACGTTATCGGCTTGAAACCAACCGACGGCTATTTTAACTGCGGAATTATGCTTATAAACCACAAAAAATGGATGAAAGATAAGATTGATGCTAAGATGCGCGAACATCTGCGACACAATCATTATGAGGTGGCTGATCAAGATCTATGTAATGTATTTTTCAAAGGCAAGATCAAGAAGGTTGGTGTGGAGTATAATTTCTCGACTGTGTTCTATGGCTATGATATTAAAAAATACATTAAAGCCAACGGTTTCTTACCCGAAAGCTTTTATAGCTATGATGAGATCATGGAGAGTTACTACACACCAAAGATTATTCACTCACAGTTTGGTATAAATGGTCGGCCATGGCAGCAAGGTAACGAAAACCCAGTTGGTATTTTGTGGCGTAAATATCTACACCTGACGCCGTGGAAAAATACTACGATGCCAGCAGCAAAGAAAGATATGAACTGGCGACTATATGACTTATTGCCACAATCAATAATTGTTAAACTGTACGCCTGGGCGGTTAATCGCAAATTTGCGAGGAAGAAATGATGAGCAATAAATCGCAGCACACTTTTGTTGTTTTAGCCTATAAAGAATCACCATTTTTGGAAGACTGTATTAAATCTGTGATGAATCAGCAATACAACAGCGATGTTGTAATTGCTACATCAACACCAAATAATTTCATTGATACTATCGCTAAAAAGTATGGCTTAAAAGTAATTGCTCGACCAGAAAAAGACAAGGGTAAAGGTGCGGCAAGTGATTTTGATTTTGGGCTGTCAGTTTCTAAGACGACGCTAACCACCGTCGCTAACCACGATGAAATATATGACTATAATTATTCTTCAGAGGTGGTTGCGTACTATGAAAAACATCAAGATAGTTGCATTATCTTTACTAGGGCGTACGACATCAAAGGCAATTTTGCGGTGACTAAATCTCTAAATTTAGTTATTAAAAATATGCTCTGCTGGCCGCTGGCGATTTCCAAAAAAAGTCGATTTACTAAGAGATTGCTTCTGTCTTTTGGTGATCCAATTTGCTGTCCAGCTGTGACTTTTGTAAAAGGTCACTACAAGCTCCCGGTTTTTGAATCTGATTTGATAGCAACATTTGATTATTGGGCGTGGGAAAAATTGTCAAAAAATACCTATGGCTTTGGGTATATCAAAAAATCGCTAATGGGTCATCGTATTCACGAAGGTTCAATTACCACCAAAGCGATCGGCGACAATGCCCGTGCCAGAGAAGAGTATATGATCTTGTCAAAGTTTTGGCCTAAACCAATAGCTAAAATCATCTCATCAGTATATCGATTGAGTGAGCGGAGCAACGGGTGAAAATTGCCATCACTGGAGCAAGTGGATATATTGGGCGTCACATTGCTGCGCTAGCTAAAAAGAATGACCACGAGGTAATAGCTATTGATAGATCGAGTGATATCGATATTTTTGCTCAGCACCAGAATGTGTTTGAAGCGTTACAAAAACCTGATGTTCTACTGCATTTAGCCTGGCGAGATGGCTTTCAGCATAATTCATCAGAACATATGAAAAATCTCTCTCATCACTACGAGTTCTTGCGGTCATATATCAACGGTGGCGGCAAGAATGTGGCGGTGATGGGTAGTATGCACGAGGTTGGGTACTGGGAAGGCGCAATCGATGAACAGACACCGTGCGATCCGCTGTCTCAATACGGTGTTGCCAAAAATGCCTTGCGGCAAAGTATGATGCTGCTCACAAAAGATAGCGACATTAGCTTATATTGGCTGCGTGGTTTTTATATCTATGGTGATGATATGGGCGGCCACTCGATATTTTCCAAAATCGCACAAGCTGCTGCTGACGGTAAAACCGAATTTCCTTTCACGACAGGCAAAAATAAATATGATTTTTTGCATATTGATGAATTTTCGGATCAAGTGTTAGCGACTATCACTCAAGATAAGGTAACGGGAATAATCAATATTTGTTCTGGTAAACCAGTTAGTCTAGCTGAGCGGGTTGAACAATACATACAAGACAATCACTATCATATCAAATTGCAGTATGGAGCGTTTCCGGACAGGCCGTATGATTCGCCGGCAGTTTGGGGTGATGACTCAAAAATAAGAATGATTACAGGCTAGATAATACACCTATTTTTTAGACAATCTGATCGATAATTCTTGATGTAAATCGCGCAGTCTACGCTCATTTTGGTCGATACGTTGGCGCTGTGTATTAGCGATGTAGAACAGGAGGATGATAGTGGTAGTTTGCAGGATATCAAATAGGCTGAGTTCTGATGAATCCAGCGGCGGATGTCCAAGAGAGATGTTATACATCGGGAACGATCCCACTAGAACAATCATGATAACCAACCAAATAATTAATTGATGGCGAAAGCGCGCTAGGCTGACTTTGCGCAGCTTGTATTGAGTGATGATATTGATCAGTGCCGCCAGGATAATGGGCACGTTGAGTAGTACAAGGATAAGATATCTCATTCGAATAGCTCCATTAGGCGTTGCTTAAATAGTCGTTTGACGATGTTGATGGCGTTCCAATTGTTTTGACCTTTGGCACGGGAGTAGTCAGTATAGATTGCTTTAATCGGGTATTCGGAAATAATCATACCTGCTTGTTTAGCACGCCAAATCATTTCTGAGCAAAATTCATAGCCAGTTGATTTCCAGTCAAGGTTGTCAATTGCCTTTCGCGAGTAAACTCGTAGACCGGACTGTGAATCAGTGACATTGATACCAAACAGAGCATAAGTGATGAAGCTGAGACCTTTATTTCCTAAAACCTTAGTCCTAGACATACCCTCACTGTTGATGAGTCGGCTGCCAATGAGTAAGTCGGTATCAGAGGTGTCGCTCTGCCTGATTCCCACTAGAACATCCTCTGGGTCGTGTTGCCCATCAGCATCCATGGTAGCCGCGATATCATAACCGTTTTGTCGTGCGTAGGTAAGGCCGGTTAGCGTAGCACCGCCAGCTCCAGAGTTTAAGATGTGATCAATGACGATCGCACCACCTTTCTGTGCTTGCTTAAGTGTGTCGTCTTTTGATCCATCATTGACAAGCACAATATCAATAGAATAGGATTTATATGCCTTTGAGAAAACCTTCTTGGATCTCTTGATAACGTCCTGAATGACCGCACCTTCATTGTAGGCAGGTATGATAACACAAACTCGTTTCATGTTAGCTATATTATAACAACCTTGTGAAATAGTTACTATATCCAGATTTTTTCAGTGGTTCAGCGAGTGTGTCAAGCTGTTCTCGGTTGATCCAGCCATTTTTAAAGGCAGTTTTTTCCGGACTACCAATGATGCGACCAGTCCGTTTTTGGATGACACGAACAAAATCAGAGGCATCGGTCAGGCTGTCAATCGTCCCAGTGTCTAGCCAAACATCACCATTATCTAGAGTCTGGACTTGCAATTTGCCGCGGCGGAGATATTCAGCATTGATGGAGGTAATTTCTAACTCACCGCGGTCAGATGGCTCAACATTTTTGGCGATTTCAACCACGTCATTATCGTAGAAATACAGACCAACAACAGCAAAGTTTGACTTTGGCTCGGCTGGCTTTTCTTCGATGGAAATAGCTTGATTTTGCTCATCAAACTCGACAACGCCGTATCGTTCTGGGTCGGAAACTTTGTAGGCAAATACCGTACCGCCGTCAGGATTGGTACACTCCTGTAGAGACTCATCCAGGCGCTCACCGTGGAAGATATTATCTCCTAGGACTAACGCCACCTTGTCGTTACCGATGAATTCTTCACCGATAATGAAAGCTTGTGCGAGGCCATCTGGTTTAGGCTGAACGGCATATTCGAGGTTAATGCCCCATTGTGAGCCATCGCCAAGCAGTCGTTGAAATCCAGCCTGGTCGTCTGGTGTGGTGATTATCAAAATGTCGCGAATTCCTGCCTGCATGAGTGTGGTAAGCGGATAATAAATCATCGGCTTATCATAAATTGGCATTAATTGCTTGCTAATCGCCTGGGTGATTGGCCAAAGGCGCGTCCCAGATCCACCTGCTAAAATTATTCCTTTCATAAACCTCCTACTTTCTAATAATAAGTATAACAAATAGATTAGCTAATTGACAAAAATACAAAAATCAGCTATAATGCGATTAATTATGAGCATAGAAAGAACATCTAGTAGCCATGAATCCTTTGAGCAGTATCGGGAGAGCTATCTTACTAAGGTAGCCGAGAAGTTATATCAAGACCCGGATCATCCTGAAAAAGAACCAAGAAACCGTTCAATTATTTATGTGCCGTATCATGGTGTTTCTGAGCATTTGCAACAGGATTGTCCGGACATTCTCTTTACTGATAGTGGTGATCAAAAGGTTGCTAAAGTGCTTTCTGAGACTGACGTCATCATCAACATTGCTCGTGGTGAAGAGGTTGTTGAAGCAGAGATTGGTCATCCCGATAGGAATGTCAAACTACCACCAGAGTCGGTGGCAAATACCGATATGGTGAGTGATCTGTATATACAGGCGATTGAGGCGGGTAATACTGATATACAAGTTGTTCACACCGGTAGAATGAATAATAAGACGATTGCTATGGCAACGGCGATGCCAATTTTAGCTGAGAGCGCAGGGCTTAATTATGAAGATGTGATTCATACGTCTGATGCCGAAATACGTCAGTTAGTAGAGGAAAAACAAGTCGACCTGAACGATTTGATACATGAAGTTGATACTGATCCAACAATGCAAGATATGCAGGTTTGTACGCGGGCGCTCCGGCGAATATACGAGGCACGCCATATTGATCCAGACACTGCCAGCTCATCTGAGTTGACTGATGCGCTATTGGATGAATATAAGAATTATCCACGCATTAGTACTTCAACACTGATGAAAGAGCAGATGTTGCAGAACGTTGCTGAAAAGTTACGAAGTGAAGGTAAGAGTGAAAAAGAAATTAATGAAGTAGTTGGAAAACTGGATGAGTTCACAGATGAGGAACCCGACTCGGTTGATACGGTTACGAACTTTACGAACAGTATCCCGATGATTTTGTCTGATAAACTGATCAAAAATGGCTACAATGCTGATGAGGTTGGTGCTATGAGTACCGAACAAAAGATGGAATTGTTGGCTGACACTGAAATGACAGCAGTTATTGTAGCTGATATTGCACATATGCCACGGGTGATGTGGTTGGCTGATTATCTGATGCCAGACAATTTTAAGCTGGTATTTGTTGAGAGTAGGACAGATCTGGATAAGGAAACGCTACAAAAATCGATGGAACGTGAAGAGCGATCATTTGGGCTTGGAAGTAACTGGTTGTCAAATCAAATGGGAACTAGGAATCCAGCCAAAGTTGGTGAATTAGCGGACAATGCCTACTGGGGTAAGGATAGTATAAGTAATAAAGAAATTAACGACAAGCTTAAAAATAATAACTAAATTTAACTAAGTAGGTTGTTTAACTTGTCATGCCAGTTTTCTGGTATGAATCCGGTTCTTTCAATTTTCGCTAAATTCAAGGTACTTTGTTGTGGTCGCTGAGCGGCGCTTGGTTTGTTAGCAAAATATTCAGCAGTAGAGACTGGCTGTATGTCTGAAGATGATTTACCTGATTTTTCAAAGACAATTTTGGCAATATCTGCCCAGCTGGCTGATTGACCTTCATTAGTCAGATTATACGTGCCGTACGGTGCGTTCGTTTCTAATAAATGTTTAATACCATGAGCCAAAGTATCGGTGAAGGTTAGGCGACCAATCTGGTCGTTAACAACCGAAGGCTTAATGTCGCGTGCTGCCAAGTCTTGCATGATACTGACAAAATTTCTGCCGTCACCAACTACCCAGGAGGTGCGAATGATGTAATGTTTGGTCGTGGTAGCGGCCACTAAGTCGCCATCAGCTTTAGTCTTGCCATAAACGTTGAGCGGTGAAAAAGGTTCATCTTCGTTGTGGATTGGCCGAGATCCATCAAAAACATATTCCGAGGAGATATGCACTAATGTCAACCCGTGGGTTGTTGCAGCTTCTGCTAGATATCGTACAGCGCGGTGATTAACCAGGTTGACTTGCTGAAAATTATCAGGATTTTCAGCAGCGTCAACATCAGTCCAGGCCGCGGCATTGATAATAACCGAATTAGGTTGCCAGCTGAATGATTTGACAGCAGCCTCGTCGGTAATATCTAATTCTTGACGAGTTAGGGTTATGGCGTTCGGGAAAATAATGCGGAGTGCACGCCCTAGTTGACCATTAGCCCCAGTGATGACTACTGTCGTGTCGTCCATTAAACCTCCATCGGAATTACGTTTGCAAGCAGTGGGTGAGCAGCATCCTTCTCGGAAATGACTGCTTGGTCTTGGCTGATCGGCCAGTCAATACCGAGTGCCGGGTCAAACAGATTGACAAAAGTGTATTTTGCGTCTGGAGACCAGTGCGCGTCAACCAGGTACGTGTAGGCGATATTATCATCAAGCGCTTGATAGCCGTTAGCGACACCTTTGGGTACGAAGATTGCCGTGCCAGGATTGATTTCGTGCGTGAAAACCGTGCCGAAGCTGTCACCCTGACGCAAATCACACCACGCGCCGAACACCCGGCCATTGGCGGTGGAGATAAATTTATTCCATGGCTCGGCGTGCAGACCGCGGGTAGCGCCGGCTTTGTCATTGAAACTGATGTTGTTTTGCACGATGGTAAATGACGGCAGCCCTAGTGCTTCCATCTTTTCTTTTTGGTAATTTTCCTTGAACCAACCGCGGTTGTCGCCGTGGACGGGCAGTTTTACCACAAACAGCCCAGGGATGGGGGATTCGGTGACGGTTAGTTCGTTGTAGCTGCTTGGATCGAAGCTCATATAGTATCCTTTCGCCATAGTTGATAATAGTGTAGTCCCGCTAGGGTTTGGCAATCATTAATTTCGCCGTTTCGAATCAAATCGTCTATCTCATCAAGCGTGAAAAATCGCATATCACTAAACAGTTCATCGCTTTGTTCGCGCTGGCCAGTGAAACTTAGTTCTCGGGCCAGGCAAACGGCCATTTTCTCCGTCAGTAGGCCATTGCAGACGTATGCTTCACCTAGTTTTTGCCAGGACTGAGCGATGATGCCGGTTTCTTCTTCAAGTTCGCGCTTCGAGGCTTCTAATAGATCTTCATTGTCGCCCCCACCACCGGGTAGCTCCCAGCCAAAGCTCTGTGAGGGATAGCGAAAGCCACGCACCAAATATAAGCGCTCTTGATCGTCTACCACTACAACCATGCACGAATCTCGCGACTCCATATAGCCATAGATTCCGGTGTTTCCGTCTTGACTAATAGTCTGATCTTCGTGAATGGTGATCCAAGGATTTTGGTAGACGATTTTACTACTGACTTTCGTTTTTGACGGCACATCTGTCATGATTATTGCCCCTGTTTTGCGTAGGCTGCCTCAACGGCTTCTTTTTGGGCCTTCCACCAATCTTCGTGCTCGCGGTACCATTCGATGGTTTGCATTAGGCCGTCGCGCATACCTGTTTGGTTATCAGTGTACTGTGGCTGCCAACCGAGTTCGCGGCGCAGCTTGCTGGAGTCCATGGCGTAGCGCATGTCGTGGCCAGGGCGGTCATTGACGTGTTCATACCAATCTTTGCCTTTGCCCATTAGTTCGCAAATCAGCTCAATCACCATTTTGTTGTTGACATGGTCGTTGTCAGCGCCGATGATGTACGTTTCACCCAACTCGCCTTTTTCCAAGATGAGGTGAACTGCCGAGTTATGGTCATCAACGTGAATCCAGTCGCGGACTTGCTCGCCCGTGCCGTACAGTTTAGGTTTGATGTCGCTCAAAATATTGGTGATTTGGCGTGGAATGAACTTTTCGATGTGTTGGTATGGGCCGTAATTGTTTGAACAATTGGAAATCGTTGCTTTGATGCCGAAGCTGCGGATCCAGGCGCGTACCAGCATGTCGCTGGAGGCTTTGGTGCTGGAGTAGGGGCTGGATGGATTATACGGCGTGTCTTCAGTGAAGCGGTTTGGATCGTCAAGCTCCAAATCGCCAAATACTTCATCAGTCGAGATGTGATGTAAACGCTTGCCATGTTTGCGGACAGCCTCGAGGATGGTGTAGGTGCCGATGATATTGGTCTCGACAAATGGCCATGGATTGCGCAGAGAATTGTCGTTGTGGCTTTCAGCGGCAAAATGCACAATGATGTCGTTTTCAGCCACTAATTTATCCATTAACTCGGCATCACAAATGTCGCCTTCTACGAAATTGATTTGGTCAGCTACTGGCTGTAAATTGGCGGTATTACCCGCGTAGGTGAGCTTGTCGATAACAGTGATGTCGTATTCTGGCTTGTGTTTGACGGTATAATGTACAAAATTCGAGCCAATGAATCCCGCACCTCCCGTAACTAGCATTCTGGTCATATATATACTATACCATGTATAATGGATTGCATCAGGCTAAAACAGGAGATGATATGAGAGCCGCAGTGGTTATTTTGAATTATAAAGGCTGGCAGGATACAAAGAAATGTCTGGCTGCCATGAAAAAGCAGACGCATGAAGATTTTGAGATATATTTGATAGACAATGGGTCAGGTGATGATTCGGTTGAAGAATTGTCAAAAATCAAGATGAAGAATCTCCATTTTCATCAAGAGCCAAACAATACTGGCTTTACTGGCGGGGTTAATATTGGTATTCGTTGGGCTATTGAACAGGGATTTGATGCGGTGGCTTTGTTGAATAATGATGCGGCTCCAGAGCCAGATTGGCTCAAAAACCTGGCGACTGCTCTTGAGCAAAAACCAGAGGTTGGCGCGGTTACTAGCTTGATGTTAGATACTACTGGCAAGTTCATCGACGACGCGGGTGACGAATATTCTACCTGGGGTATCCCAGCGCTACGGGCGGAGCATTTGCCAAAAGACCAAGCTCCCGACAGTGGCTTACTCTTTGGGGCAACCGGCGGGGCGACCTTGTATCGGACGAAAGTTTTTCAGCAAATCGGCTTCTTTGACGAGGACTTTTTTGCGTACAATGAGGACGTTGATATTTCATGGCGCATGCAATTGGTCGGCTGGAAAGTGTGGTATGAAAAAACTGCGGTAGTTTTCCATAAACACTCAGCAACAAGCTCCAAAATCCCTGGTTTTACCATCAACCAAGTATTCAAAAACTTGCCGCAGGTATTTTGGAAAAATGTGCCATTTCCCATGATCATACCGATGTGGTTCAAATTTACCCTCATATATTTTATGTTCATGGTGTACCAAATACCAAAAGGTGGCTTTAAATTTGCAGTCAAAGGGTTTATACAAAGCATAGGCCTGTGGCCAAAAGCACTGGCTAAGCGCCGCCGTATTCAAAAGACCAAAACCGTTTCAAACGCCTACATCAAATCACTGTTATACCACGGCCTTCCGTTGAGGCAGGTGAATCGCATCAAGAAAGCCTTGGGATTTCAGTGATTAAGGGGTAAAATAGCACTATGAAACGCGATTTCCTGTTTACCTCAAAAGCGTTACTCTTGTTGGCTGATGTTGCGATGGTGGTGCTGTCATTTGCGCTAGCCTATTATTACCGAACTCACCTGGACACTCGCGTGTATTACTTTGTGCCGCAAATTCGTAACTTTGTCGTGCTGATTGTGGCCTTGTTGCCGCTATGGCTGATAGTCAACGCATTGTCTGGGCTGTACAACCGAGAAATATTTTTGTCGCGCCCCAAAGAATATATGCGCGTGCTATTGACCTCTGTGATCAGCGTGATGGCGCTGATTTCTTATGAATTTTTCACTGGCGAAGATGTGTTTCCAGTGCGAATCATTGCAGTATATTTTGTGGTCATCAACTTTATCTTGATGATTTTGGGTCGTGAGATTGTTAAATTGATCAATAGTGTTTTGATTCTGCGTGGCTTTGGTCGGCAAAAAGTGTTGATCGTTGGTGATAACGAAAAAACTGTTGAGCTGGCAGAGTATTTTGGTAAACATATCAATTATGGCTATGATGTCGTCGGCGTTGTGGCGGGCTATGGCGGTAAGGGAGTAGAAACCTTTAAAAACTTTAAAACTGCCGTCGAAGCAGTTCGTCCCGCCATCATCATGCAAACGGACATCACGCGGTCCCAAGAAGTCTATCATTACGCGTTATCAAACCATCTGACCTATATGTTCGTGCCGCAGCAAGACCGAATGGTATCCAGGATGAATAGCGTGGAGATCATCGCTGGACTGCCAATCATAGAAATTCAGGCAACCCAGCTGTTTGGGGTTGGTCGAGTGTGGAAGCGCTTGATGGATATCGTGGTCGGTAGTGTGGCGCTGTTGCTACTCTCACCGATCATGCTGTTGGTGGCGATCATCATGAAACTGAGTGCGCCGCGTGAAGCCGTGTTCTTCCGTCAGACCAGGCTAACACGATTTAACCGCGAATTTAGGATTTATAAGTTCCGCTCACAGAAGTCCAAATACAACGGCACCACTCCTGAAGAAGCCTTTACGATGATGGGTCGTCCGGAGCTGATCAAGCAATACCGTGATAATGGCGATCAACTAGACAATGATCCACGCATCACTCGGTTGGGGCGATTCCTTCGAGCAACCTCGCTGGACGAATTACCACAACTACTGAATGTCGTCAAAGGTGATATTTCACTGGTTGGTCCACGAGCCTTGATTCCTCAGGAAATCAATCAGTACAAACGCAAAGACACCATCTTGGCAGTGAAATCCGGCTTGACTGGTCTAGCACAGGTGTCTGGGAGGCGTGATATTAGCTTTGAGGAGCGACGTCAGCTTGATGTGTACTATGTACAGAATTGGTCGTTGTGGTTGGATATTCGTATTTTAGTGAAGACCTTCGGGATGGTATTGTTTCAGCGGGGAGCTCGGTGATGGCTTCTGAGAGTTCGGAGGCGCCGCGCGTCGCTATTGTCTGCGATTGGTTGACGACCTATGGCGGAGCAGAGAAAGTGGTCAAATCCATCCATGAACTGTTCCCTGATGCACCTATTTTCACCTCTCAGTACTCTCGCAAGCAGATAAATTGGTTTGATGATTGTCAGGTGTATATTGGTTGGGTGAATATCTTTCCTGCTCGCCTTAGGAAGATTTTGGCAGTACCCAGGGCGTTCTATTTTAATCGGTTACATCGTCGGTTACGGCAGTATGACATCATCATCACCGTTTGTACAGCGGAAAGTAAGGGTATTAAACTTTATCCATACCAGACAGGAATTTGCTATTTACAAGGTCCGCCGACGCAGTATTTTTGGGGGATGTATGATGACTATGTCAAAAACCCTGGCTTTGGTAAACTGAACTTCATCGTACGGTTCTTTTTTAAGCTATTGGTTGGGCCGCTGCGCAAGATTGATTGGAAATTTGCCCAGCGACCAACAGTGCTGGTAGCTAACTCGTCGTATTCAGCTGCCGAAACTAAAAAGTACTATAATCGGTCCGCTCGCGTGTTGTTTCCGCCAGTGGAAGTCGATAAGTTTACTGTTGGCTCAGCCGCTAGTTCCAAAGAAGAATTTTTCATCACCACCTCTCGGCAGGTTAACTGGAAGCGTCTGGATATTGCTATCAAAGCGTGTTTGTTGTCAGGTAAGCGGCTGGTGTTGGTGGGTGATGGCGCGGAGCACGGCAGTTTGCAGCAGCTGGCGGGAGACAGTCCACTCATTAGATTTATCCCACGCATTGATAATCCTGAGGAGTTGAACGCCTTGGTGTCCCGGGCAAAAGGATTTATTTTCCCAAGCATTGAGCCGTTTGGTATTGCGCCAATTGAAGCGTTGAGCGCTGGCGTGCCGGTGATCGCTTTGAAACAAGGTGGGGCGTTGGACTATATTCACGAAGGGAAAAATGGCACATTCTTTGACGAGCAGACAGTTGAAAGTTTAGTGGCAGCGATGCGGCGATTTGAAAGTATGACGTTTCATAAACAGCAGGTCTCAGCATCGGCGAAGGTTTTTTCAGATGCGAGGTTTAAACAGGAGCTGCAGCGGATAGTTGATGATGCGACTAGTAAATAGCGTGCGACAGAGCTTGCCGTCGTGGTTGGTGGAGGCTAGCGTTACAGAGAGGTTGGTACTATTGGCGCCCGTGGCGCTGTGGTTTTCGTATATTCCGACCATCTCTTTTGGTCGGCAAAGTGGTACGAATTTGGAACTATCAATCGCTGTCATTTACGCAGTTATTGTAGCATTGGTGGGATTGCCGCAAATCTGGAATCGTCGACAATTTCTCTGGCAGCAAAAGGCCGTCTGGTTACTAGCTATGTTTGTGGGCTGGAATCTCTTGAGCGTCATCTGGTCGGTCAATCCACTACGGTCAATTCTCGTAAGCGGCTTGTGGAGTGTGCTATTTCTCGACTTTCTGGTGATATATAGCTTGCCGTCGCTCAAGAAAATGGTTGGTCCGCTGATGAGCGTTACTGTTATGACCGCGGTGGTGATGAGTTTGCTAGCAATTATCCAGGTGGCGTACGGCGCTTGGTTTGATTGGGGGTTATGCAATGGGTGTGTAGCGCGAGGATTTGGGTTTGTGCGCCCCAGTGGTTTTGCTATTGAACCACAGTTTTTTGGGAGCCTGTTGATTGCGCCAATTTTACTGGTCTCTCACCGACTACTACAGAACAAAGCCACGAAATATGACATAGTTGCT
>CAUQMR010000017.1:0-15101 GCA_963519285.1 uncultured Candidatus Saccharibacteria bacterium | reverse complement strand
TACCGTCGACACTTGGGTTATTCTTTTTGACTGCATCTATATATTCAGCCTTAGCCGTCTGGTTATTAGCCCCTTTGTCAGTATTTGGATTCCACGCCAACTGCTTGGCTGTATCGACGATGCTCTGCCCGGCGACACTAGACCCATTACCACTACAACCAGTTGCTGATGCTGAACTAATTTGTGCACCGCTCGAATCACCACCGGCGCTTGCCGCGATTTTTGACGGATCGCCGTCTTGGATTTTACCCTTGTAGCTGTTGAAAATCTCAGAGGCATACTGGGCACGGTTACCTTCTTCGCCTGCACCATACCGCTCAAATGTTTCACCAAACTCAACCGCCAAAGCGCTGACACCACTACCCGATTTGTCAGTGTGTTTAAGCAGTACTTTCAGACCAGCATTTTCTGCCCCATTCAGCTCCTCCCAGAGGTATTCTAGCTGCCCTTCGATGGTACTGTAATTTGGCTTCTTCTCCAGATTCGTGCGGCGTCCGCCTAGCCACTGCGCGATACCGTATGCACCAATACTGTTGAGGGCGCTCGGATCAATGCGAGATTCCTGCTGGAGGTTACCAGCCACCGCTGCTGCTTGTACTAACGTTAGACCCTTGCCGGTAAAAAACTTAAGAACTTTTTCTACGTTTTCACCAGAAAGTTCACCAGTCGCAGTATTTTGGGTTGAGCAGATTTGACCGTTTGGATTGTTGATATTGATGTCATTGAGAATGTAGTCTTGGTAAGGAATACCGGCCGGTTGATCCTTCTTCTTTTCTTTGTCTTTCTCTGGCGCTGCTGAGGAGTTGGCGGTCAAAAATATGATACAACTCACCAAAGCTAACAGTAGACCAATAGTTACTCGTTTCATTGTACTCTCCTTGCATAATCCCAATGCCACGGCTCATCTTTATACCAGCCAGGATTATTACGATCTCTTGCCCATGGTGGGTTAACAAAGCCATATTTTGAGGCATTTGATGCTAGCCACAGATAAATTGGCGTATTAAAACCTGAACCACCTATATTAATATCTAGGGCTAGTCCATGTCCATGTTTTGATGTTCCTGGAGTTGCTTGTGTTATACCGCTTGAGAAGTAATCTTGTTGTGTTGCTAATGTACGGTATGATTCGGTAATTGTCATGTGTTGACCACCATGTTCTTGAGCATAGGCTTCATTCATAGCATCGAAAGCTTGAGCGGCCTTTGGATGCATGTAATGTCCTGGTGCAGTTTTCAACTCACTCATGGCTGACAGTGGAATCTCACCGTTTCTGTGTCCACCCCACGACGCAGGTTCATTTCCAAAAGTCTGTGCTTCTTCTAATTCCGGTGGACCGATAGCGTCGCCGACTGGTCCGCTACTTGGCTGTTGTGCCCCAGTATTGGCTGATGGATCATCAATTTCTTTTGGATAATATTTACCTTCTTTGTCGTCAGCCATCAAGGCCAGGTTGCCAGCTACGGTTAACTCCAAGGCACAGGGGTCAGCCACACTGTACGTCGGGACTAAGTCGCCTTCATGAATCCCATAGCTCGCTTCACGCTCTTTGGCTTTGGTTGAACAGACAGCATCAGTGTACTGACTTGGATCGGCTTTATATACCGCTTCATCACTAAAGCCATGCCATGTCACACCGAAGGCCCGCAGAACGGCCGCTTGATCGTATTTAGCAGCGTGAGTGTTGGCTGGTGTAACAGCGGACGCTAGAGCGACCGGTGCGCGTGCGATTAATCGCATGGTTGAAAAACTGGAAGTTGGCATAACGGCTAGTAACTGTCCAGCCACCGAACGCTTAAGTGTTGGGTCAAATAACTTCGCCATGAGTGGTTGTTCGCGGAACTCTTCGTCACGCTCTTGCTCGATCTGTTTTGCGAGCACACTGACTTGCTGATTGGTGAGACGCGCCCCACCGATGCCGTCTGGCTGTTTAGATCCTGAATCAGCGCCAGCTTGTCCAGCTTCAGTACTACTCTGCATAGTTGTTGTCAGTCCGCCGTGTAGAGCCTCAAAGTTATTGTTACCCGGCGCGTCAACCCCCACCTCTGGTATACCGAACAGCAAACTTACTGCCCAACCCATGGCTTTTTCGATCAGGCCTTCAGAGAGTTCAACCAGCTGCTTCAATCCTGGTAGTTCCTGTAAATAACTAAAGAACCAGCTAAATACCTTACCGACCGTATCACCAACAAAGTCGATGATTGCGCCGAACGTACTATTCCAGGCTTTGGCTATCCCCGCTAACACTTGCCAGACAGGATATTTCGTAAAGGTAGTGTAGTCTTTGACAATCTTTTTTTCTGGACAGACAAGCTCACCGGGATCTAAGGCAACCACCTTTTGTTCACCACCAACCTCGCACTTGGTGCGAATACCACCGTCCTCAGCGTAGGCTATTGGGTATAATAATGATGCTGCGGTGTTATTGCCGCCAAATGTTGCCTGAAATATTGGTGCTGCTTCGGCGCCGTCAAATAGCGAGGTTGCTAACTCAACATGTTGAATATTATCAATTGTTCCCGCCCGAATTTGGTCTCGCGTCAAGACCGGACTAGCTTCTTCATCATAAGTGAACGCGGTGTACAACTGCTTCTTTTGGTCAGCTCCGACAATTTCGATAACCTTTTCATTAACTGCTCCAACAATCTTCGCAACCAAATCAATTGCTCCAATGATAGCATTGGCAGCTGCTATTTTCTTAAACAGTTGCTTACTGATGATTTTACCTAGCGGTGTGTCTGGTGCTGCTTTGGACAGAGAATCAATATTATTAAGAGCTTCTTTTTGCCCTTTAACTTTTTTCACTTTTTCATCAGCTTTTGTTTTATTGTCACCTGTCGCTTTTTCAGCCTCTTTTTCTGCTTCGCTAATCTTGCTATCAAGGTCGTTATTTAATTTATCTAATGTGTCTTGGCATTTTTTAGCGTCAGTACCATCCAAACATCCCAAATACGCTGCAAAACGAGGCGACATTTTAGCGGTGATACGCGTATTCATATTTAGCTTAATCTTAGCCTTAAAGTCAGCATATTTTTGACCAGCTTTTTCTGGTATGATGTTAAACTTTTTCACACCGTATTTTCGGTACAATACACGTTTAGACAGATAGCGCATGAAGTAGTTGCGCCCATGGACTTTATGCGTCATTTTTTTGATATGACGACGCATATCTTTATGAGATAATTCCTTTTCTACTCCCTGCAGGACAGAGTTCATATCTTTTGACTCAAGATGCATAGTAAATGAGGTCGCTTTACCGCCCAAGGTGTTTCTACCGCTCGCATTAAAGACGGCCTTGACATTTCTTCCCTCTTTCTCAAACTTCGCATCAAGTTGTTTTTCAAACCACGTACTGTATTTTGTAGCCCCCAGGTGACACAAAACACCACCGCCAGCGCAGAACACGAGATTGGCATCACCAGGATATGCGGTTTGCATCATTTTCATAGCAACCCAGCGTGTGGTGATATACTCGAGTCGTTGATTGATGGCGTGCTGTGGCACAGAGCTGAGCTGGTCGGTGATGGTAGAGACCATAGCGTCAAGTTTATATGGCAAAATTGAGAAGAATAGCATCATCAGGCCAAATAATCCTCCGCCGATACCAGCCGTGGCGCCCCATTTTTTGCGAGTCATATTTGCCAAGAATTTACCGCGACCTCTGCCGCCAGCCTTGCTTAAAGGAGACCGAGAGTACAGCTGTTCTTGACTATTAACATTATCCGCGGCGTTGAGTCCATCGTCTTTTTTGTCGCCATCATAAAAATTATCATTGGCGGCATTATTTTCCATAGAATTTAGATATTTAGACGTTTGTTCAGAGGCTGGATTGAGCCGTTCATCAACATCTGGATCGGTCGTATAATCAATCCGCGCCATGATTATACTGCTCCATACCCACCAATTGGTGTTTCAGACGGAAGTTGTTGTTTCACGGGTGAAGTATTGATTAGATCATACTCAGTATCACTGGCCTGAATCTGGATATGTACGTGGTTTTGTCCAGCAAAGAACAGACCTTGTCCAACGGGGAAATTCGCCAAGCGTTTCTGCTCTTCCTCGGTTAACTTAAACACACTAGAAAGCACATCAACGGCACTTGAGGATTGTTTAAGGAGTAGCTGCATGGATGAGTTGGCGACGATAGCGCGGCCCATTTTACTGCCCACAAAGTCCTCGACGTCCTGGGTGATGGTGGTAAGTCCTAGTTGATATTTTCGGGCTCGCTTCGCCAGGCTAAATAAGAAGCTAGCTGAGTCTTCATATTTCATCAACTGCCACGCCTCATCAACGATCAACATACGCTTTCTTTGATCAGTTCGAGTGATGTTCCAGATGTGATTTAGTACAATATACATAGCCGTTGGGCGCAGTTCGTCTTCTAGGTCTCGGATATTAAAGACCACCATGGCGTTATTGATATCGATATTACTCTGCTGACTGAAAATACCAGCAAAGGTACCTGAGGTAAATTTACGCAGACGCTGTGCTAACTGTGGACCAGTGCCACCCATGTGCAGCAATGTATCATACAAATCATGAATGGTTGGCGGTGTTGAATTGTGGGTCAATGGATCTGATGTGATACCAACACGAGCGTAGGTGTCGATCAATGCCTGGTCGATATCTGCTTCCTCTGCCGCGGTCAGTCCAATTGAGCCAGCCACTGAACCACCCAGCATTTGGCGTAACAAACCGTGCAGCGTCACCAAGTTGGCGCGTAACGCGTCGTCTGCTTCTTCGGTGTCAATCACTCGTGGCAGATCAAATGGATTGATGCGCGTGTCACTATTCAAACTCAAGCGTATATGACTACCACCCACGGCGTCACATAGCTTTTGATACTCATTTTCCGGGTCGATGATAACGATGTCAGCACCAGTCATCATACTACGCAGCGCTTCCAGTTTCACGGTAAATGACTTACCAGCACCAGACTTTGCAAACACCACCATGTTGGCATTTTCTAGAGAAAATCGGTCAAAGATCACCAAACCATTGTTATGCATATTGATGCCGTACAACACACCCTTACCGTCGGTTAGGTCAGCAGAGGTGAATGGGAAGCTGGTAGAAATAGCACCAGTGTTCATGTTGCGGCGGATTTGTAATTGATCCATCAACTGAGGGATAGTACTGTTTAATCCCTGTTCTTGCTGGTTTGACGCCACTTTACTAAAGATAAGCTGCTGACCAAAGATAGTTTCAATTTTGTGTTGAATAAAGTTCAGCTCATCAAGGCTGTCGGCGTAAATCGTCACATATAGTCCGTAACGGAAGAATTTTTCTGACCCAATCTGCAGCTGGTTACGCAGTTCTTCGGCATCCTGTAGGGCAGCTTCCATGGCTGGGTCACGCACACGTCCCTTCTCTGCGTTGATATTCATGCTGGCCTCCAGCTGAGTCACTTTTTTACGCAAATTGTTCAGCACCACTTGCGTATCAACTGGGTAGATAAACATACTGATATCTAGCACCTCGTCGATATTAATCACTGAGCTCAACCAACCAGTGTAAATTTCACGAGGATAACCATAGACGTAGATGGTGCGACCATACTTGGCGCCCAGTCGGAAATAGCTCGCTTGAATTTCCACACTACTTGGGGCGATGAAATCGCGCAAAGTTCTCACACCGGTCAAGAAGGCTTGCTCGACTTCGGCCTGTTCGCGAGCACGCTGTTGAGCGGCGATATCGATGGCGTCTAGTTTTTTCTTAGCCATTAGAAATCTCCTCCATATGGTGATTCACCATTTCCCTTGCGGATATAAGTCGTCGTCAGATCATTTGGGTTGCGTACTAATGGCTGACGTGCTGCAGTATCAGGATTATAAGAAATATAGAACAATTCTCCAAGCTGCCTGGTGTTAAGTTGTAAACTCTTCACACCCATGGCAAATAAACCGTTCATCACCGTATCGATGCGGTTTTTGATCTCATCTTTTGCTTTTTCATACATTGGTTGATCGATTCTAGTGATCAATGTTTCCTTTTTACCACTAAAGAAGCTATCAAACAGACCTTTTGCTTGTTGTTTCATGGCATTAACATCGCCACCGGGGAAATATGGCACCACGATGAAAAATCGCTTATCCATAATGTTCGCTTCTTGTGACAGCACCTCGATGAAGTTCATATAGTCATCCATCAGCACATTCAGTAACATATTATCTTGAGAGCGGCGAATGCGCGACAATCGATCAAGGTATGGACCGATATCGACACGCTGTGATCGTACTAGGATCTGAACTGGAAAATAGAGCGAGTTGAGTAGGTTTTGATAGCTAAATTCGATAGCTTCTCGCTCACGAGTACTCATCAAATCAAAGTTGATAGACTGACATTCTATCACCGCACGAAAACTACCATCACTCATGATGATCATGTTTTCACGCATTTCTGAAAACAATAACGTATTTTGTGTGCTGATGGCGCTCTTTTTGTCTTTCGGAGCTGGTGGATTCTGTGGATTTGGAGCTGGCTGACCTGGCTGAGTTATACCAGGCTGCATTGGCAACGCTGGCTGACCAGGTTGTGGCTGCTGTGGCGGTAATGGTTGACTAGGCTGCCCAGAAACAACCGGCGGTGTTGTCGGGTTGGGTGGTAACTGATATGGTTGTTGATTATCTGGTTGCATTTCCCACCTAACGTAGTGAAATCACCACTTCCTCCTCAGCTGTTTCCTCTGAGCGTTTATGTATCCGATCTGCTTCTTTTTGTAGGGTCGCTATGGAAAGATCGGAATGATTATTTGCCAAATCTATTATACCAGGGTCAACAGGTTGTTGTATAGGTTGATTTTGGTCGGTTGGTGGCGTGACGGTAGATCGTTCCCCGGCCGGAGACAGGACACCTTGACGCATGTGGGGGTACGGGTTAACGGTTAGTTTTGGTGTGTCTTCTTGAGCTGCCATGAAAACTGCTGGCTGAGTCGGCTGTTGTGCCGTTGGTGTTTGAGGTTTTTGCATGCGCTGCATCAGTTGTTCTCGCCGCTGTTGGTCTGTCTCGGCGATCATATCAGCAATTTGTCGTGAAGTAGTGTTACCCCGATCTAAAATGTCTTCCTCTGCCTGGACAGCGGTATTATAAAAATCAGCCTGTAGTGAACTGGCGGTATCTAAATTACCCGTTGCTTCTGGGTTGCCGACGCCGCGGACCGACCAACCATGCGTGTCAACGATGTTTGCCAGATATGATAATCGTCGCTGGATCTCTCGTTGATCATAGTTCTTACTCAGGTTCTCTTCCTTAGTTTTTGGTGCCACCACTTCTATCAGCGTCTCTACTCCGTCTGGCTCCCAGAGCCGCACGCGCGGTTTTAAGAAAAATGATATCACTGCCGCAATATATATTTCCATCGGCTGTTCCTTACGTAGTGGCAACGCTAATACGGTGAAAAACACTCCAAATGGCAAAGGAATGATTGCTAATGGTAACAAGGCGACTCCTAGCGCCCACGCTATACCAAAAAAGCCCACCGCGATGATGAGAAACACAAATTGCTTAAAACTGAATGGCCCAAGCAGCTTGTCTTCTGCTTCCACATCCTGGGGCACTCTATACACAGCCATATGCTACTAGTATAGCAAAGATAGCTTAACTAGTTAAATCCTCAGGCTTAATCCCTAGAGAAAGAGATATCTCTCGAATTGTATTACCAGTTTTACCAATTCGACTACTAAACCGAGGATCGGTTTGTGCCAAAACAAGGTTCTTGCGCAACGTATCCAGACCAGCTTCATTGATTTGCGAGACAAAGCTTTGGTCGCTCAACGCTTCCTTTAGTGGCTTTAGGTAAGCCAAGTCTGAACCGACAATTGCTTCGGTCGACAAACCACCGATGTTAAGGTTATCGAGCATAAGTTTCCTCATGTAGTCTGGGCCGTTCATATTAACATTGTTGGCCTTAATAGCCGCTGCAGCTGCACCACCTAACCAAGCTGGTTTAGCAGAGTTGGACAGCAGCGCGTCACCGTATTCTTGTGCAAAGTCGTCATTAAGCGCACCGAAGTCGGTTTTTTGCAGCAAGCTTTGGATGGCCACGGCATCTTTACCACCTAACACGTGGTGAATCGCTGCATAGCGGATATCATCAGTAACCGTCAAGCCGCGTCGACTAACACCATTGGCCAATTCCACCATATCATCATTGCTGACGTTCATGGCATTGAGAATAGTCATAGCGTTCTCAATCGATTCCTTATTAGCCTTAGTGATGGTGCTACGTGCCGTTGACCACACACGCTGTGAACCACGGTCGTTACCAAAGTACATATTTTCCACTGAACCTGCTTGGGCTCGCAACTCCTCCTGGTTGGCTAGATCGTTTGCTAAGATGTAGTCATTAACGCGCTGAATACTGTTTTTTCGCAGTCCTTGAATCGCAATACTACGCGCTTCTCGTTGAGTTTCTTCCTGTAGTGTTTCATAGCGGCGGGCAGCTCTTTTGTTCAGGTTGGCTGGTGTCGGTGTACCTTCAACTTTCATCTCCTCATAAGCGTTTGCGGTTGTGACATCAGCTAGTGATAATTGGTCAGCAGCAGCCCGTGACTCAATATCAGCAATTTGGTTGGCGCGGGAAAGCTTATAGGCTGCGTCAGCCCGTTTTTGGTAGGCTTCTGAACGAGTTTTGAATTTACGCGAGCGGTAATTAGCCCAGCGCCCCATTTTGCGGATGCCGCTGAATTTACTTAGTTCGTCGTCAGCTCTGCCCAATGAATTTTTATGAGCCGCCAATTGACTGCGGTCACGTGACCAGTTTTTAGTCCGGTCGATAACACCACGGTTTTTATTATTGACGATACCAGCTACTCGACCCAGCACACCGCCGCTCAGCTTGAACACCAGTGGTGCGATGGCTAGGGCTGAAACTTGCACTGCCAGTCCTAAAATCACCATAATCCATGAATTGGCGTTTTGTAGGATGATTAATCCTGCCAGCTGCGCGCCACCAAATACCACTGAAAATGCTGGGAAAAATATCACCAGGGTGAACATTAAGTTTCGCCATTTTTCAAAGAATTTCTCGGTGCCTGGTAACAGATAGCACACGAAAGCCAGCGGTGATATGACCGTTAAGATAATCAATAATGCTTGTCGTGCCGCCAAGATGATGAATACAACTGTCAGAGTCAATAAGATACTGGCAATGATGGGCAGTAGCCAGTAAGCGGCTGAAGCTAACGATCCGCCAGTTGCTGCCAGTGCGCCATATACGCCTGCAGTCGCTGCGCCACCAGACAGGACCATGGCCACCAAGTCGCTCCAAGTTGGTAGTGGAGCACCATTAAACGCGCCGTTTGCCGACACTTGAGAACGGATTTCGTTAAACATATCTTGTAGGGCGACACCAAAGATATTTGACAGATCGATCATCGCAGCACATATGATGAAAGACAGGTTAACTAAAATTGCGGCGATAACCACTCGTGGAACTAGTTTTTTAATACCATAGTTACTGATGCCAACTGAGGTTAGCTGTGAATAAATAACGATCAAAAAGGCGACGATGAACGCTGCATTGGCGATGTTTCGCATGATGTCCCAGGCGACCTTTACCCCAGAGCTATTGTTGGAGCTGTCTATCGCTGGTGTAGTCATCAGGTCGGAAATCCACGTGTACACTTCATCAATTCCTGAGGCGATTCCGTTAGAAATTGGGCAAATAAACCAACCCGTTCCCCCTCTCACGTCACATTCTGACTCACTAGGGTTACTGTCCTGTTTAACTTCAATGTCTTCTGGTTCGCCTGCCTGTGTTGGTGTGCTGCCGTTTAGAGTGTATTTAACATATTTCGCGGTAGTAGCGGTTCGTGGATTGCCGTTTCCAGCGAAAAAGACCACTGTTGATTGATTGCCTTCAACCGCCTCATAGACCCAGTCTTTACTGTCACGACCAAGCAGTTTTTTACGAGCCGTATCGTTAACTGGTTTGAGGGTTTTGCCATCAACGACTAGTGAGTCGCTTTTCCACTGAGCTTCAGCGGCATAAACCGAAGTAGAGTTGATGAGTATACCACTAAAAAACCCGACAAAAATACCAATAGTCAGTATGGTAAACCACTGCGACCGACGCATTTGCGGACGCACTCGCATTTTCAACCACTCCATTACAGTAAATGGTAGCATTTTTTCGCGCAAAAGTCAACTATATGAATCTATCGGCCAAACGCAGTAGGCGGTCGGTTGCGTCGGTGTTGTGACCGTCCAGTGCCACTGGTACCACCCTGGTCAATATAGCTCGGTGGGATACTGGTAGCACTCGTCGGATCAGAAGATCTGTCTACCTGCACAGTAACGTTAACCTGTGGAGCTGGAGCCTGTGTTTGACCACCTGAAGATGAGGACAATGAATCTGGTTTTGGAGCTTCTGCTCCTCGTGCCTGTTCTTTGATGGCGTAGTAGCGATCAGGAGTCATGCTCGGTGCCTGAGAAGGTGTTGGCTGTGCCACGCCCTGTGGAGCTTGATTTTGCTGCAATGGTGGTACAGATGGCGAACTAGCCATATTGGACTTTATTGTGTCAATTGCTGCCTTAAGATTAGTTTGACCTTTTTCTCCTTTTTGACCCAAGGCTTCAAATACTGGTGCGGTCTTACCATTAGCTTGACCCATGTATCGTGAACTGTCGGACACCTCGGCAGCCCTACTCTTTGCTAAACCTCCCTTGTCGTAAGCATTAACAAGAGCCTCTGCGCTCTGAGTAGATAAGTTATCTACAGAAAGGTTCTCAAATGCTTTACTCGTCATTTGGGCTAGCTCATCTCGACTAACACCATAAGCTTGCTGTCCTTTACCTATTGCATCAAAACCGGCTACTCCGGCAGCGGCTACTCCGGCATCATATTTCTTGACATTAGTGAGAGCATCTCCCATCTCGATACTGGTAATTTTACCACCTTCTTCTAGATATTTACGCAACTGTCCTGTTCCCCAAGCGCCTTGTTGAGACAGTTTTTCCGCCGCCGCCGCCTGAACGTATTTGTCATCTGACTGTAAAGCCTCAACTGCGTTACTGTTATATTCAAACCGCAATTTTTTGGCTGCAGCTTCTTGAGATAGTTTATGAATATATTCCTGACCACCGGTAGTGGCAGCAGCAAATCCTAAGCGCTTCTCCAAATCTCCGCCAGAAGCTTCAGCCAGCCCTGCTCGGTAGCGCTGCTGTTCGCTCTGTTCTGCTAGGGCTGCTCGGGTTTCCCTGTCGAGTGATCGTCGCTTTAATCCTCGTAAACCTCCCTGTAGTCGTCTTCTAATTGGACTATCGCTAAAATCTCTAGCCATAAATTCACTACGCTTCATATTTGCCCTGCGCTTGGCAAACTTGTTTCCTGCGTTGAGTGCAGGCGCTGATGCTTTGTTCAAGAGCCCGCTGGCCCGCCCCATCAGGTTGCCGATAATGGCATTGGATTTCAGTGCCATACCGAGGATGACGAAGGTACCAACAAACAAGAGAGCTAAAGCCATTAGTTGTTGTATCACTTCAGCATCTTTGTTTATAAGGGCGCTAAAAGCTAATAATTTTAATCCACCATAATACACTGCTGCCAAAGGATAGAGGAATACCATACCAGTGAAGACCTTCTTCCATTTGTCAAAGACACTTTGAGTATTTGGCAAAATCCAGGCCGCAAACGCCAGTGGAGCCAAGATGGCGAGGACTGGTATCACCGCTGATCGAAATACCAATGCCAATAAACCTGAGACGATACCGATCACACCCGGAACGATTGCCATCAGTACGAACATAAACAGGGTTCCAATCCCGAAAACCGAGGCCGCAATTGCTCCACCGGCTATTGTCGCTCCAGCCGCTGTGCCACCACCTGCTAAAATCGCTGTTAATAAAGCACCCCAACCAACATCTTTGTAATCCATACTTTGTATCGGTCCTGTAATAATTCCTAACAGAGTACTACCAAGGATGTTTGCGGTATCAACGATAACTTGGATAACAAAGTAGGATATATTCACTGCAACCGCAGCGATGATGAAACGAGGTAGCATTTTCTTGATACCGTAGTTAGAGATACCGACATTCGATACTTGTGAGATAATAATCAAGATAAATACCAGTGCTAACAAGACATTAGCAAGGTCTCGCATAGTTTTCCAAGCATCATATGTATTTCCTGTTGCCTGCAAGGGACTTGTAACTAAATATTCTTCTAACATCCCCCAGACCGAGTCGGCAAAGTCAGCCAGTTTGTCAATGACTGGACAGATAAACCATCCTATACCCGTTAGTTCACTAGTACACGTTTTTTCCTCTTTTTCTTCTCCTGCCCCCTCGGTCGACTGTGCTGTAGCGTCAGCGCTTTGCTCCGGAGTATCCCCTACGGAAAGTTCCTTCTGTTCATCTTTATGTTCAGACGCATATTTGGCAAACTTATCAAAAGCACCCCTGTTGTTTTGGAGCCAAGAACCGATATCGCTACAGCTTACTTCGACTAATCCTCCCTCAGTGTCGTCGGTTGCTGCCAACCAGACTTTTTCATTACCCTTGGAAGTCTTATAAATCATGTCGGCGGTTTTGCCACCTGTACTGGTAAATGGAATTTTGTAGTAATAATACCCCGAGCTATCTGGATTTTCTTTAGGGATTTCCTTGAGAGATTTATCACCGCTAGCAGAACAACCGCTAGCAGAACTAGTAAATGTTTTTGAATACATATACCATTGTTCGGCGCTGCCTGAAGCTATAGAAGGTAGGCTGCCGGTGGCATTTTTGATACCGTCTTTGAAACGTTCTTTAATGGCCGCGCCACCCTTTTTTGGTGCACAACCACCCGGAGGATTTTCGTCAGGAGCTAAATTACTACTAGAATAGTAAACAGTGTATGAAGTAAAATAATTTGGTTTTGATACACTCCGTAAGTCGTTAACATTTTGTGTAAAACGACCCCAGGAATTCCATTCATACTTTTTACATCTTTCCCAATTTCGAAATACCCAGCCAGCTTTGGTTTGATCAATAAAAAATTTACCACCCATATGCCGGTAGAAGTCAGCATATTTAGAAGAGCCCTCCCAAATATCAATCCCCGCTTTTAGGAGGCTAGCACAGCTGAGATCTCCACCGATTTGTTTTGTGATGGGGTCGACGCCTGAGTAGGATTTAATACCGCCTTTAGTATTTTTTCCCACAAAGGTATTTGCACGCTCCTCATTATCACCGTTAGATGGCGCCCAGTTAGAGTCGGTGCTTGTCGTGTTTCTATATCGTAGACCTTCAAAATCAGTCATACATGTCCAATCGTTGGTGCCACGCTTCATCAAATTAGCGTAAAGTAGTGTCGACTCAACTTTTTGTTTCAGGGTTAAGTTTTTCGCAGCTTCTGCCTGCGGAGCAAGTAGCACTGCCGATATAAGTGCCACCACTAGTGTGGAGAGTACTATCAACCCTCGCTTTTTACTCATGTTTTGATGCCCTTTCAGAAAAAAACATATACACTACAAATTGTAGTGTATATGTCCCAAAAGCGCAAATGCTTATTAGTCCTGGTGTAGTTTTGTATATGTGTCTGATCTTGGTACGTAAAAGGTAAGTTCAGACAACACTGCTGTTCCAGGGTTGGTTTCAGATTTAGTAAAGGAAACTTTTTCAAATTTGAGACCATTACTGGATTCACCTAAAACCTGGTCCAAATCGCCCTTGCTGATGCCATTTTCCTCTTTAAGGACTGGACTTAGCTCATTATAGTTAGTGTCTGGGCGTAGAGTGACATTTTTCATAAAAAGACTGGAGCCTGCATAACTTTGCTTTTCAGCTTCGAGCCCCTCAACCTTAATATCTCTCAAAATCCTATCTGGATTTGCTGGCGAAACAACAGAATATGCGCTCCCCCTTCCTTCAGGTTCTCTCTGGAGAGAAAGTTGTGCATTCACGATATTTATTAACCATTTACGAAGATCAGTAGAATTTAGTGGTTCTGGATTCCCGTCTGGATATACACCTGGTTTTTTGAGTATCGTGTCAACACAATACTCTTCCAAAAAGAAATCAACCAACTCTTCAGCCATTATGAGACGAGGCTTCTTTGTAGTAGATCGGCCAAATTCATTAGCCTTCCATACTTTCTCAACCTCAGATACGGGAATAACCCCCTTATTTTCCTCATCTTCTCTATATGTAAACACATTGGTTACCGTCTCAAAAACAGTACCAAAGGCTTTTAACATTTCTGCAGGGTCTGAAAAGATACGTTCTGGTATACACAAGGATGCTTTAAATTTGTCCTTGTCTGGTATATTGCTTTCAAAATATCTTTGGAACAATTCAACTTCTGAGTTGAATTCACTAGATTCTAAACTCTGAAAGCTCACCTCAGGAGTTGGAGACTCTTCTGGTGAAGGAGTATTACCACTGCTTTCTACGTGTTCAGAGAGTTGTCCTGATGTTTGTTCTGGTGTAGTTTCTTTCTTACCGCCACAGCCTGCTGCTAGAGTCACTCCTGCGGCTATCAGAAACCCTCGGCGGCCTATTTTATATACTGGTTTTTCTTTTGAATCGCTTGGGTTATACTCTTTCATAACGCTTGGGATTCTTTCTCTGGTTTACTACCAGGTTAGTTACACACTATATCTACAATCGATATGGCGTGATTATAACACAAAGTATATGAAAATACAAGTATGGAAACCAGCAAAATAAAAACACCCCGTCAACTGGGTGTCTGTGGCGCGCCCGACCGGATTCGAACCGGCGATCTCCTCCGTGACAGGGAGGCGTGATGGACCAACTTCACTACGAGCGCATGTCAACTAGCTCGATAATACCAAAGACTTCCCTAATATTCAAGAGCTACCAGGTGAAATGCTGTTTGCATTTTGAGCGACAATATCTTACAATTAGTCACATATCAACCTAATATTGGTAGAACAATTCAATGGTAAACAGAAATTTCTTTACAAAAACCATCATTGCCATAGTCTTACTAGTTGGTTTTGCTATATCGACCCCAGTATTTGCTGAGGAGGAGAGTGCGAAGAAATGTGCTGGCGTCGATACTTCAACCTTAGAATGTGGCGGTAAAAGCGGTAAAGAGTCTATCTTTGATATCGTTAAACAGGCGGTAAAAATTTTAACCATGGGTGTAGGTG
>CAUQMR010000016.1:0-15329 GCA_963519285.1 uncultured Candidatus Saccharibacteria bacterium | reverse complement strand
GGTAGGGCGCCACCGAGTCCTGAGGCTTGGTGTGAAAATGAAGTGTTGGTCAGCGCCAATTTCTCCAACTCCGGCATGACTGATTTGTCGCTCATGCCGCCGTTGGCTTTGGAGGCGGGCGTATTTTCTAGCGATTCAACATAGATATAAATCAAATTACGTTTGGTGCTCGGAAAGGTTAATTTGACGCCGTGCGGATCAACATAGTGCTTGTCGTAGATTTTTGATGATTGAGTAAGAGCGCTGACATAGGCTGGTATGCTGAAGCTTTGTGCCAGGAGTGTCAGGCTGACAACAAAAATACCACTTGCGTAATAGGTTTGGTGGCGCAGTCGAAATGGCATTGTCTTCCAGCGTAGTTTGAGGAGTATAGGAAGTAGCAAGATGATAAATAATCCAATAGCATATGGCACATTGCTCCAAACTGCTGAAACCAGGCTACTGGATTGTCCGCCCGCTAGACCGTTGTTAAAATAGAACAAAATTTCATCAATTTTGGCGTCGCGAAATTGCACGGTTTTGTACTGACTGGCGACGATGAATATTGCACTGAGAGCCAGCATCAAGACGATGCTAATGCGGACAAAAGTGCGAAAACTGCAGACGCGGCTGAGAATCTTTTTCTTCATATTATCTAATTATACCACTATACGCAGTGAGTGTTGATGCGCTTAGGGCTTATCATTTCTCCACAAAGCGCGTATACTGATAAGCATGAACGGAACGAAAACGCGACGTCAAGGCTTTGGAGTTAGTTGGTGGATCGGTCTTGGACTGTTTGTGGCGTTGATTGGCTTCATGGCGTTTGATATTTTGCAGCGCGAAGGTGGATTTGGTAAGAGTGATGACGTGTTGGTGATGGGCACTAATGCTGGGTTTAAGCCGTTTGAGTACAAGCAGGGTAATGAAATTGTTGGTTTTGATGTTGACTTGGCAAAGGAAATTGCCCGCAGTATGAATAAAGAATTGAGAATTGAAGATATGTCGTTTGACGGATTGCTGCCAGCGCTAGAGTCAGGGCAAATTGACATGGCGGTGGCTGGCATGTCGGTGACGCCAGAGCGTGCTAAAAACGCGCTGTTTTCTGAGCCGTATTATTCTGCGTCGCAGCGGATCATTGTCAAAAAAGGTAGCCCAATTCGCAATAGGTATCAGCTGACGGGCAAGAAAATTGGTGTGCAGTTAGGTACGACGGGAGACACGCTGGCCGGGAAAATTGCTGGCGCTAAGGTGTCGCAATTTCCGACCGCACCAAGCGTGTTGACCGAGCTCAATGCTGGTGGCGTCGAGGCGGTTATTTTGGATGATGCGCCTGCGGCTCAATACACGGCTGGCTTTCCAGACCTGGAAATTTTGCCAGGTGAGTTGTCGAGCGAGCACTATGCAATCGCCATCAAAAACAATAATCACGACTTGCTCGAAAAAATTAACCGAGTGTTGGCGGAGATGAAAAAGGACGGTCGGTACGACAATCTCATCCGCAAACATTTTGGGCCGAGAGCTCTTGAATTGATGAAGAAAAAGGAGCTTGAATCGTGAATTTCCTGGAAGTGATTTTCGGCGACGGTCGGTGGTTGTATTTGTGGCACGGTCTAGAGGTAACGTTGGTTTTGACCGTTTTGTCGCTGCTTCTTGGTACGGCCATTGGTATCATCATCGCCCTGTTGCGAACTTCGGACGTACGACCGTTTAAGTCACTTTGTCGTTACTCGTGGGCCAAGGGGTTGAGTCGCTGGAATCCGCTAGCGTGGCTTGGCAAAGTGTATGTCGACATCATTCGAGGTACGCCGCTGCTCGTCCAGCTGTTAATCATGTACTATGTGGTCTTTGGTTCATATCAATTCATGCCGAAGATTTTTGTGGCGGCCATCGCTTTTGGCATCAATAGCGGTGCGTACATTGGCGAGATTATCCGCGGTGGTATCGAAAGTGTCGACAAGGGGCAAATGGAAGCAGCTCGTTCGCTGGGCTTTAGCCGTTGGCAGGCTATGCGTCTGGTAATTTTGCCACAAGCACTCAAAAATTCGTTGCCGGCGCTGATCAGCGAATTCATCGCCCTACTGAAAGAGACCTCAGTCGTCGGCTGGATTGGGCTAAATGATATCATGCGTGGCGCTGACAATATTCGGTTTCAAACCGCTACAGCATTTCAGTCATTGTTTGCTGCAGCCGTGATGTACTTGGCGTTGACCGCGATATTTACCCGTGTAATGACGCGAGTGGAGAGGAGATTGAAAGATGGCAGTGAATAAGGTGAAGGAAGTGGCACAACCAACCGCTGAGCGCCCAGCAATTATCACGGTCACCAACCTCAAAAAACAGTTTGGCAGTAACCGCGTACTCAGGGATATCGACGTTGAGATTCACGAAGGCGAAGTGGTGGTGGTCGTTGGCTCGAGTGGTTCAGGCAAATCAACCTTTTTGCGTTGCTTGAATTTACTGGAGACGCCGACGGGCGGGCGCATTGTCATCGACGGCGTGGAAACGACAGCGCCGAAAGTCGACCTGAACGCTTTGCGCCAAAAAGTTGGCATGGTATTCCAATCGTTCAATCTGTTCCCGAACTTGAGTGTGCTGGACAACATCAAACTGGCACCGCGGAAATTACGTAAATTGTCTGATCGGGCGGCGACGCGCCTGGCAAAGAAATTGCTCGCAGACGTGGGGCTGGCGGACAAAGCCGGGGCCTTTCCTTCACAGCTCTCGGGCGGGCAAAAGCAGCGCGTGGCTATCGCGAGAGCCCTGGCTATGGAGCCAGACATCATGTTGTTTGACGAACCAACTTCGGCGCTTGATCCCGAGATGATTGGCGAAGTGCTGGACGTGATTCGTGAGGTTGCCGCCAAAGGCATGACCATGGTTATCGTCACGCATGAAATGAAGTTTGCGCGCGAAGTGGCTACGCGGATGATTTTCCTAGACAAGGGCGAGATCATCGAAAACGGTCCGCCAGAGCAGGTGATGGATCATCCAGTGACTGAACGAGCACGAAAGTTTTTCGGTGTCAAAGGGAAGTAGCAGGAGGTCCCGATGAAACATGGTACAGTCACTAAAAACCATAACATATGGCTGTGTTTGACCATCGGTTTTGTTGGTATTATTGTCGCCGCCGTATGCGGCTGGTATATCTGGTCACGCTCGCAGACGCCCCCGTCACCACAGCCATCAGACGCTGCTCGCTTTAAGGCTGCGTATTCTCGCGTGACCGACGACAATCATTTTGTCTTTGCTTCAGTCGGCGAGGTTTTGGAGAAATTTGAATCAGGTAGTGGTTTGATTTTCCTTGGTTTTCAGCAGTGTCCGTGGTGTCAGCAGCTAGCACCAATCGTCGATGAAGCCGCCAAGGCCGAAGGGTTGGACAAGATTTATTATCTGGACATTCGCCATGCCCGCGAAACCAATGATGATACCTATAGGAAATTGGTTGAAAAACTGAAGCCACATCTTCGCACCGATGAGAACGGACAACCACGAGTCTATGTTCCTGATGTGACGGCGCTGAAAGACGGTCACATCGTCGGTCATTTCCTCCAAGAGACCACCACTGATGGTGAGAAGGCCACAGCTAATACGTACTGGACACGTGAGCGCCGTGCTCGGGCGGTTGAGCAGCTGAGGCAAATGATTCGGGCCATGCGCTAGCATAAGTACTATGGTATAGTAACAACATGAAACAAACGAACCAATTATCACAAATACGCCAATTCTTATTATATATATCCATCAGCCTTTTCTCGGTTTGTGCTCTCATGGGAATCATGGCTACTTTGTCTGGGCCAGTGGACTGGCGAATCTTGACAACTACCTTGTTTACCGCCGTCGCCTCGTTGTTTGCCATGGGAGGAGTTGCCCGCCTGGAGGATGAGCAGCGATTGATCAAAACATTGTCGGTTATGTCGTTAATTGTTAATGCTTTGTGGCTGTTGGGCGCGTTAATACTAGTGTGGGACTTGTTGTCTTCCTTGGGAATTTGTAACACAAATATTAGCTCCGAGTTTCCTGGAGGCTATGATTATATGTTGTGTGGTCAGCTCGAAGAAATATTGACCAAGCTGACAGTTACTGTGTTCATCATCACATCATTGACTACATTGATTGCCAAGTTTCTTTCCTTCAAACGTAATGATTCGATCATTTCAGGGTTGGTGACGCTGACTATTAGTAGCGCTAGTTTGCTGAGCTTGGTGGGCTTGAGTATTTTGTGGCAAAAACACGGTGGTGATGTTTTAACCGCTAACTGGCAATTATTGACTATCTTTGGTATCTTAACGGTGTTTGGGTTGGTGGTGACACCAGTCTTGATACGGGCGCAAGTTTACAAACAAAAGTCGCAGGCAGCAGTGTCCGATGAAGAGCGTCAACGACTGCGCCAAGAAATTGAACAGGAAATTCGTGCGGAACTTGTCGCCGAACAACAGGCAAACACGCCTGAGGATAGCAAGGGTGGAGCGGAGTAGTTATAGCTCACTAATGATTTGGACGTCAGTTGACTCGTTAATGAGCCAATCCAGACCAACTTCTGTCAGATAACTCGGTAAAATTCGCGTGGTTTTTGGATCAACAAAGCCGCACTTGGCCACTTCTTTGACGCCGTGCGATGTTTGTTCCAGGTCGATGTGCTGGTAATCACGCCAGTTGGTGATGAGAAAAAAGAATTCCAACTGTTCGTTCGGGCCGTGCGCTGATTGCTCGCCGGATTCGGCGAATTGTTGTATAAATAACAACTTACCGATTTCTGGTTTGACGCCCGTTTCTTCAATCATTTCTCGGCGTAGGCCGTCCAGCAAGCTTTCGCCCATTTCCAAGCCGCCGCCCGGCGTACACCAAAAATTCCGTCCTTTGCCATTATTGGCGGTCAATTGTTGGCAAAAAATCTCGCCCTGATCGTTGATAATAATTCCACGTACATTAACTCGCCGCCGCATATAACCTCCTTTGCTTTCGTAGTCGCCAGAGGTTCTCGTTGGTGAACATGCGCTTCAGATAATTCCTATGGTCGGGGTGACTGGATTTGAACCAGCGACCTCACCGTCCCGAACGGTGCGCGCTACCAAGCTGCGCCACACCCCGACGCTAAAAACAGTATACGTCCAGCGGATACTTTTGTCCAATGAGGCTCTGTGACGATTGGCTTGTATTATGGTAAAATAGAGACTGGATTTGAGGGACTAAAAGAACAATTATGAAGCATATCTTACGAATTTTTAGCGGCTACTGGCTGATGTTTATCATCTTGGTCGGCTTTACGTACGCTATGGTGATGGCGAATTTGTGGCTGCCTGACAAGATGTCGGAAATTGTCAATAACGGCATCATCAAGCAAGATATGCCGGCGATTTGGCACAACGGACTAGCGATGATTGTGGTGACGGCAGCGGGCGGACTGTGCTCGATCGTCATCGGATTTTTGGCATCGCGAATTGCCACTGGTATGGCACAAAAATTACGAACAGAATTGTTTGAGCGAGTCGAAAGTTTCGCGCTGGCGGATTTCAATAAATTTTCGACCGCCTCGCTAATTACCCGCTCGACCAACGATATTCAGCAAATTCAGATGACGTCAATCCTTCTGCTGCGCCTGGCATTGATGGCACCAATCATGGCAATTGGCGGTCTGCAAAAAGCCATTCATAACGCACCAAATTTGAGCTGGATCATTGCGCTGGCAGTGTCGGTGTTGCTGGTCGTCATCGCTATGCTGTTCGTGATTGCTGTGCCGCGGTTCAAAAAATTGCAGACGCTGGTGGATAAACTCAATTTGGTGACGCGCGAAAACCTGGTCGGCTTAAAAGTTATTCGCGCCTTTCACAACGAAAAAATTGAGCAGAAAAAATTCCAGCAAGCCAATACCGAGCTGAATAAAATGGGTCTATTTCTAAATCGGCTGATGATGCTGCTTGACCCAATCATGACGCTGGTGATGAACTTTTCTAGTGTGGCGATTGTCTGGTTCGGCGCGCATTTGATCAGTAGCGGTAATCTACAGATTGGTAATATGATGGCGTTTTTGGAATACGCCATGCAGGTGATTATTTCGTTCTTGCTGCTGTCGATGGTGTTTATCATGGTGCCACGAGCGGCCGTGTCGGTAAAGCGGGTGGGCGAGGTGCTCGACACGCTGCCGTCAATCGTTGATCCGCCGTCGCCGCAGCAATTGCCACATGACGCTACGGGTAAAATCGAATTCAAAGACGTGACCTTTACCTATCCAGATGCTGACTTGCCGGTGCTGTCTAGCATCAATTTCACGGCTGAGCCGGGGCAAACCACAGCGTTCATTGGCAGTACTGGGTCTGGTAAATCGACGTTGATCAATTTGATTCCGCGCTTTTATGATGTGTCAGCGGGGCAGATTTTGCTGGACGGCGTGGATATTCGCCAGCTCAAGTTGGAAGATTTGTACGATCAAATCGGCTACGTGCCGCAAAAGGGTGTGTTGTTTAGTGGGACGATTGCCAGCAACATCAAGTACGGCAATGCCAAAGCCAGCCAAAAATTGGTCGAAAAATCCGCTAAAATCGCTCAAGCCGCCGAGTTCATCAGCGAGCTAAAAAACGGTTACAAAAATGACATCGCTCAAGGCGGCAGCAATGTTTCCGGCGGCCAGCGGCAGCGTTTGTCGATTGCTCGGGCGATTGCTGTCGAGCCGAACGTCTATATTTTTGACGATTCGTTTTCGGCACTGGATTTCAAGACTGATGCCAAATTACGCTCGGCACTGGCTAAAGAAACCAAACATAAAACCGTGCTCATCGTCGGTCAGCGCATCAACACCATCATGAACGCTGACAAAATCATCGTACTGGACGAAGGTAAAATTGTCGGTCAGGGCACGCACCAGGAATTGATGAAAAATTGCCAAGTCTATCAAGAAATTGCCGCCTCCCAGCTCTCAGAAGACGATTTGCAGAAAATGTCGGTGACGACCGCGAAAGGAGCGGCGTAATGGCTCAGCAAAGCATGAAAAAACGCCAGCCAGTGAAGATGGGTGGTCCAATGGGCGGCGGTATGGGCGCGGCCGAAAAAGCTAAAGATTTCAAAGGCACGGTCAAGAAATTAGTCAAATATTTGACAGAGTTTCGCTGGCACATGCTCATGGTGGCGATTTTTGCAATCGGTAGTACGACGTTTGCGATTGTCAGTCCGAAGATTTTGGGCGGCGCCACCAACCAAATCGTCGAAGATTATGTCAGCATGAAGGCCTATGAAACCATCACTAGCAAACTGCCGAAGGGTGCTTCGCTGCCAGCTGGCACGACTGGTGCTGATGTCCTGAAACGCTTGCCGAACAAGTCGGAAATCGAGCGCCAAATTCCATCTAATCAGCTCGAGACGATTAAGAAGCTGAATCTCAGTCGGCGTCCAGAATTTCACTTTGAGGCAATTTGGCGGGTCGTCAGTTTGCTGATTGGCTTGTATATACTCAGCGCCATTTTCCGCTATATTCAAACTTGGCTGATGACCCAAGTGACGCAAACGGTTACTTTCAGAATGCGCCGGCAATTGTCCGAGAAAATCAATCGCCTGCCGCTGAGTTATTTTGATAGGCAAACCTACGGCGAAGTCCTCAGCCGCGTTACTAATGACGTCGATACTATCAGCCAGACGCTCAATCAAAGCCTGTCGCAAATAGTCTCCTCGACAGTGATGGTACTGGGGATTTTGGCGATGATGTTTTCTATCAGCTGGCAAATGTCGCTGGTGGCGCTACTGGTGTTGCCGCTGGCTGGCGGCGTGGTGACGCTGATCGCCAAAAGTTCGCAAAAGCAATTCCTCCGCCAGCAAGCGCAGCTGGGTGAACTAAACGGCCACATCGAGGAAATGTATGGTGGCCATCAGGTGATGCGCGTGTTTAACGGCCAGAAAAAGTCGCTGGCTAAGTTTTCACGGATTAACAACCAGCTGCAGGAAAGCGCCTGGAAAGCTCAATTTTTGTCGGGTCTGATTTATCCAATCATGAACTTCATCGGCAACATTGGCTACGTCGTGATGGCGATTTTGGGTGGTTGGCTGGCGATCAACGGTCGGCTGAAAATCGGTGACATTCAGGCGTTTATCCAATACATTAACCAATTCAATCAGCCGCTGGTGCAAGTTGCCAACATCGCCAATGTGTTGCAATCGACCGCCGCCGCTGCCGAGCGGGTGTTTGAATTTTTGGACGAGCCGGAAGAAAAGGCGGAGGGCAAAGATTTGGTGAAATTGGCGCACGTTAAGGGCGAGGTTGAATTTGACAATGTGGTCTTTGGCTATAAACCTGACCAAACTATCATCAAAGGCCTGTCGGCGCACATCAAGCCAGGTCAGCGTGTGGCGATCGTCGGTCCGACGGGCGCGGGCAAAACGACGCTGGTTAATTTGCTGATGCGATTTTATGAAATTAACAGCGGCGCGATCAAAATTGACGGTGTGGATATTCGCCAGATGAAGCGCAGCGACGTGCGGCAAATGTTTGGCATGGTGCTGCAGGATACTTGGCTGTTTAACGGCACGATTCGCCAAAATTTGCTCTATGGCAACCCAACAGCCAGTGAAGAAGAGATGGTCGCCACCGCCAAAGAGGCGCATGTCAATCACTTCGTGCGGTCGCTACCGGGCGGCTACGACATGGTGCTGGGCGAGGAAGCGACGAACATTTCACAAGGCGAGAAGCAGCTGCTGACGATCGCCCGGGCGATGCTGGCGCGCACGCCAATGCTGATTTTGGACGAAGCCACCAGTTCGGTCGACACCCGCACCGAAGTGCTCATCCAAAAAGCCATGGACAAGTTGATGCAGGGCAAGACCAGCTTCGTCATCGCTCATCGGCTGAGCACTATCCGCGACGCTGATCTGATATTGGTCGTCCGCGATGGCAACATCATCGAGCAAGGCAAGCACGACGAACTGCTGCAGCAAAATGGCTTTTACGCCGAGCTGTATAATAGTCAGTTTGCTGAGTGATTTGTTATATCGTGGCTGATAGTTTTACTTTTGTCCAGTGGGCTCTTGATAACGTATCGGGGTTGAATATAAGGGGCAACCGATAATAATGGTGATATAATTCTATTAGTAGCTATAGGATAATTTGGGCGATTTATTATAAGAACAAGACTAGGGTACTATAGGAAAAATTATGAAAAAAAGACCAAAACAACATGAAATAGGAGACGATGGTGTAACTCTATTTCAGGAGGCTCTTCGCAAGGCTAACAAGAACTCTAAATTAACCGCAACGTTTAATGAGCAAATCAAGAATGATTATGGGGTCGACGGTGAGTTGCAGTTTTTTGAAGACGGAAGACATACCTGTAATGTATTTAAGGTACAAATAAAGTCCACGAAGTCGTTAAAGATTATCCACAATAACACGCAGATTAGTTTTAAATTAGACAATGATGAAATTAAGTTTTTATACGAATTAAACGTCCCCTCAGCTCTAATTGTTTGTAATACTACTGACGAGAAAGTGTTTTGGCATCCTATTTTACGTGACAAAACGTTTATAAAAGCAGCGGAGACCACTGGCGAGCAAAAAAAGACTACAACGCTTCATCTTTCTCTTGAAAATAAAATTATGGATGGAAGCCTTCAGAGTTTTTATACATATTTTACAGACATGCAAAATGAAGGTCTTTTGCGTAAAAGTAGTCTCAATACTATGAGTCGCTCTATGGAGTTGATGAAGGCGCCTGGTCTTGATTTAACTACACGAGACAAAGAAAGTCCCCTCAGTCCTAACGCCATAATGTCTATAGAGACAGATCAATCTGCTTATGACTATTGTCCAAATAAAAAATATGGAGAAGAAGGGTTACCTTCAACAAAAACAAAACTTAAATTTGATACAAAATCAAAATCCCAGGCAGAGACATATCAAAAATTGCAGGATATATTAAAAGGTAATATTGGTGAAGTAAACATACCCGCTAAGAATATACTATCTACTCACACGTCTACAGGAATACCGATATGGGACAAAAGTTTTTCTGAGCTTAAAGTCGTTGGTCTGTCTATTTCAAATAAACCGATAAAGAGATTGGTTGATATTTTTCTTAGTAATAAAAAATCCAAATTCATCATAAAGGCTGAAGAATATTTTAGTAATGGGATTGTTTATATAAATTCTATTGATACCAAAAAGCAGCCGTTTCGCGTTACGGCTGAGTTAAATATAGAAAGTGCCAATGCTCAATCTAAAATGCACATAGGTCTAAACTATAACTTTTTCAAAAACTATGAAAGCATAATCCGCTATCTTGATTTTTTGTTAACGAATGATAGCATTACGTTCGGCGGGTTTGCTCCAGATACAGGTGAGGAAATAAAAATAGTAACAATAAGTTTGCCGCAAAACGTTGAAGATGGTCTAGAATATGTGTGTCGTATTTGCCGTAGTTTTGTTGATATTCAAGAAAAATATAATCTGGTCATACCATATAAAGAACTTAATACAATAAAGGCTGAAGACGAGTACGAAATTAACAAAGTTATAAAACTGTTTGAGTTTGACGGTGTACCTATTGACCGTGATATAACATTAACCATTACGATGAAAGAAGGCGCAAACATGAACGGACTAGTTGAAGGATGCCAGTTTAGGATATCAAGAGATGTTTGCATACCTTTGTTCGGTACAATATTATACACAGATAAGTTGAGGCAGGATATCAGTGGAGTTGTCTCTAAGATTACTAAACAAGGAGGGGGCCAATACAAAATTTTAGCAAAAGATGTCTCAATGAGACTTAAGAAAATTTAGTTAACTATTTTGCTGTGCTGGGTGTGTTAATCATAGGAATCAAAAACAAGCTTACAGAATATAATTAAGTATGGCGTTGTATCTGTATCATTGTTTAATATCTCCATGTCTCTACTGCATAGGATATTCGCAGAATAACTAAATCATGAGTTCCGCCGAAAAATATCCAACACGCCAAATTTCCCGGTCAACACGGCTTGGTCGATGATGTGCGGCGTGAGGGCGGCGATGAGCTCTTTGGGTTTGGTGTCGCTTGGTAAATCCAATGTCATGTTCAGCGCGTACACGTAAAATTGATAGCGGTGCGTGCCAAACGGCGGCTGTGGCCCGCCCCAACCAGGACGACCCCAACTGGTAACCCCTTCGACAGCGCCCGCCGGTAGTGATTCGCTGGTGATTTCAGTGGTTCCGGTCGGTACATTCCAAACCGTCCAATGATAAAATCCATCGCGCCCAGGCGCGTCAGGGTCGTGGCAGACGATTGCCAGACTTTTGGCGTCTGCCGGTACGTCGCTGATCTCGAGCGGCGGGCGTTGATTACCGCCGAGCTTGGAGTAAACTTTTGGTATTTTAGCGTTTTCGGCGAACGCAGGGCTCGTGATTTTCATACTATGATTGTAGCATGAAGAAGCTGGTATACTAATGACAGCAATGATCACCGACTACCTCCTCACCAAATATCCCATCATCTCCGACCAAGTTGACGCCAGAGAACTTGGCGCTTTGCTGCGCGAGCTGGAAATGGTGCTGCAAAGCGGCGCGACTGGTAACGTTGTGGAATTTGGCTGTTATGTCGGCACGACGAGTTTATTCATCCGGCGGCTGCTGGACGCTTATGATTTTGCTGGTGAGTTTCATGTTTATGATTCGTTTATGGGCTTGCCAGAAAAAACCCAAGCTGACGCCAGCGCTGCTGGCGAGCAGTTCAAAGCCGGTGAACTGTTGGCGCCGCGTAAAACGTTCATCCAGAATTTTAAAAAGGCCAGCTTGAAACTGCCGATCATCCATAAGGGTTGGTTTGCCGATTTCACCCCTGAGGATGTGCCGGAAAGCATCATCTTTGCATTTTTTGACGGCGATTTTTATGAGTCAATCGTCGATTCATTCCGCGTCTGCGACGGCAAATTTCAGGAAACGGCGACCATCATTGTTGATGACTATGCCAATGAAGCGTTGCCAGGCGCAGCACGGGCGGTCGACGAGTGGCTGAAGCGTCATCCAGCTCGGGTGGCAGTCGAGTCGTCATTGGCTATCATTCGGCGATGAGCTAACCCCTGAATGATGCTTGTGTTCTATTTGGTATATGCTATATTATTAGTATAACCATAAACAAAAAGGGGGACGGGGGTATGGATCCAATACATATTACATCGGAAATCGGGAAATTAAAAGTAGTTGTCTTGCATCGGCCAGGTGAGGAGTTGGAAAATTTGACTCCGGATTATCTGACCGACCTTTTATTTGATGACATCCCATATCTTAAAAAAGCACAAGAAGAACACGACGCTTTTGCGCAAGTATTGCGTGAGCGTGGCGTGGAAGTATTGTACTTGGACCAATTGGTGGCTGAAGCCTTGGCAACTGATGCGTTGCGTGAGCAGTTTGTCGACGACATGCTTGCTAACTCCAAGCAAGACACTCGTCGTGTCACTGAAACGTTGCGCCAATTTTTGCTGGACTTGCCAACCCACGCTATGATTCGCAAGTTGATGGCTGGTGTTCGTAAAGATGAAATCACCTTGCCACCAGAGCATCATCAGCAGCTACATGATATGGTCGAGAAAGATTACTATCCATTTTATCTTGACCCAATGCCAAACCTGTACTTTACGCGTGACCCAGCCGCCGCCATTGGCCGCGGTTTGACCATCAACAAGATGCACTGGCCAGCTCGTCGCCGTGAGTCACTGTTCATGCGCTATATCATTGACCATCACCCACGGTTTGCTGGTAAAAACGTGCCAGTATGGTATGACCGCCATGAAAACTATTCTATCGAAGGTGGTGACGAGTTGGTGCTGAATCGAGAAGTGATGGCGATTGGTATCAGCGAGCGTACTTCTGCTGAAGCAATTGAAAAGATGGCAACCAAGTTATTTGCTGGCTCTGACTTCAAAAAGGTTATCGCCATGGAAATTCCAAAGTCGCACGCGTTCATGCACCTCGACACAGTGTTTACCATGATTGACCACGACAAATTTACCATTCACCCAGAAATTCGCGACCACGGTGGTAAAATCAACTGCTTTATTTTGGAAAAAGTTGAAGGTCAGCCATTCCCACGCATCGCTCGTGAGACTGACTTGGAACATGTCTTGCGAGTCGCGTTGGGCTTGCCAGCAGTCACGTTGATCGAGTGTGGTGGTGGCGACCGAATTGCTGCCGCTCGCGAACAGTGGAATGACGGCTCCAACACCTTGGCCATTGCGCCAGGGGTTGTGGTGACGTATGACCGTAACTATGTTACCAACCAAAAACTGCGTGATGCCGGCGTTGAAGTAATTGAGGTCAATGGATCAGAGCTTGGACGCGGTCGCGGTGGCCCACGCTGTATGAGTATGCCAATAGTAAGGGAGGACGTATAATGGCGTTGAGTTTAAAAGGGCGATCATTCCTGACACTGAATGATTATACTGCTGGAGAAATCCGCCTGTTGCTGGACACGGCACGTGAATACAAGCGCTTGAAATACGCTGGTGTACCGCACCGAATTCATGAAGGCAAAAATGTGGCGCTGTTGTTTGAGAAAACATCAACTCGTACGCGCTGCGCCTTTACGGTGGCGGCTAATGACCTGGGTGTCGCGCCAGAATACCTCGGCAAAGATGACATTCAGCTGGGTAAAAAAGAAACAGTTGAAGACACCGCCAAGGTGCTGGGCCGGATGTTTGACGGTATTGAATTTCGCGGGTTTGATCACGGGACAGTTGAAGAATTGGCTCGTCATGCTGGCGTTCCGGTCTGGAACGGCCTGACCGACAAATTCCACCCGACACAGATTTTGGCTGATTTCATGACTATCGAGGAGCATGTCGGCAAGCTCAAAGGCACCAAGCTGGTGTTCGTTGGTGATGGCCGTAATAATATGGCAAACTCGCTAATGATTGGTTCAGCCATCATGGGCGTTGATTTCCGTATCTTGGCACCACGTGAACTACATCCCGAGCAGTCGCTGGTAGACCGGGCGCATCACTTAGCACGATCAAGCCACGCGCGCATTACTATCACTGATAATTTTGAGGAAGCTCTGCGTGATGCTGACGTGATTTACACTGACGTTTGGGTGTCGATGGGTGAGGAAGACAAGTTCGCTGAGCGTATCAACCAATTACGCAACTTCCAGGTTAACCGTGACATGATCAATCTGACGGGGAATCCTGAGGTAAAATTCATGCACTGTTTGCCGGCATTCCACGACGCATTGACTATCACTGGCAAGAAAGTTCAGGAAGATTTTGGTCTAGATTCTATGGAGGTAACGGATGAGGTGTTCCGCTCGCCGCATTCGATTGTGTTCGATCAAGCGGAAAATCGTATGCATACAATTAAAGCTGTCATGGCTTTGACATTGTAGTAGTTGTCCTAATAAGGGAGTGAAGGAGGCTCCGAGGCAATGGTAGAAAAAATTAAAAAAACAAAGCAGAAGCTTCGATCACCATCGGCGTTTACGATTTTGTTTGTCGTGATTGCGATCATGGCAGCATTGACATGGATTATTCCGTCGGGCGTCTATAAGACTGATGACGATGGTAACCGTGTTGCGGGATCGTATCATGTGGTTGAAAAAGACCGCACCGTCACTGAAGAAAAGGACGGTAAAGAAGAGAAAGTTGACAAGCATGACCGGCAAGGCTTATGGGACGTCTTCACGGCACCCATTAAAGGTATGTCCGATAAGCTAGATGTTATAGTCTTCGTTATGGTACTTGGTGGATTCTTGGGCGTTACCATGAAGACTGGCGCCCTGGATGCTTCACTCGGTGCGCTACTTCGTAAGATGAAGGGCAAAGAAAAATGGCTCATTCCAATCTTAATGACGTTGTTTGCTATCGGTGGTACAACTTACGGTATGCAGGAAGAAACTGTGGCGTTTTACGCGCTAGTTATTCCGATGATGATCGCTGCCGGCTATAACGCAATGACTGGTGTGATGATCATTGTGTTGGGTGCTGGTGCTGGTGTGCTTGGTTCGACTATTAACCCATTCTCCACCGGTGTTGCCGCAAAGACTGCTGATGTTAAATTGGGCAATGTTATTCCAATTATGTCTATCATTTTGGTGCTATGTTTGATCGCGGCAATCATCTTTACTATGCGTTACGCAGCAAAGGTAAAAGCAGGCAAGTACAAGGAAGATGTTCGTTATAAGCCAGTCACAGCAGCCCTGGATATGACGAACGTACCGAAATTTACTGGCCCACGAAAAGTCGTCATGGGTGTCTTCGCCATTACATTTGTATTGATGGTTCTTTCGCTGATTCCTTGGGGAAGTTGGGAAATTACATTATTCTCCGACCTGTTTAAATGGGCTTCAGAGCTGCCAATTATCGGTGCAGTATTTGGCGTAGTGCACAGTGCGGCCTTTGGT
>CAUQMR010000015.1:0-16593 GCA_963519285.1 uncultured Candidatus Saccharibacteria bacterium | reverse complement strand
CTTCACGTTGGAAATATCACCACGAGCACCAGAGTTGACCATCATGGAAATACTGGTGTCCATGTGCGCCAATTGATCCTTCAAGAACGCAGTGATCTTATTGTCGACGTTTCGCCACGCACTGACTGTCAAGTTGTAACGCTCTTCCTCAGTGATCAAACCTTGGTCGAACTGCTCAGAAATCAAAGCCGCCTTGGCGTCACCCTCAGCCACAAACTCAGGAATTTCGTCGAAGTGCACGTAGTCGGTCATACCGGTTGACACGGCCGCAGTTGTCGCAAAGCGGAAGGCTTGACCCTTCATGCGGTCAGCGATTTTAGCAGTCTCTTCAGCGCCGTACTTATTGAAGATCTGTGCCAATACTTTCTTCAGCTGCTTCTTCGTCTGGACGTTGTTGTCATACGGGAAGTCCTCTGGCAGAATCTCGTTGAAGAATACACGACCCAAGGTTGTCTGACGCAATTTGCCCTTTGCGAAGATCTGAATTGGGGTTTGCAGATGAATGTCACCCTTGTCGTATGCCAATTCTGCCTCGTAAACTGAGCTAAATGACTTAATGTGGTCAGTCTGTGCCTGCGGCTTGTCGTACGTCAGGTAGTAGTTACCCAGCACGATGTCCTGTGAAATGTGCAGCACTGGCGCACCATCAGCAGGCTTCAACAAGTTAGCAGTTGCGCTCATCAATTCACGGGCTTCAGCTTGCGCCTCTTTTGAAAGCGGCAAGTGGACAGCCATCTGGTCACCGTCAAAGTCAGCGTTAAAGCCGGCACAAACTAGCGGATGAAGCTGGATAGCTTTTCCTTCAACCAAAACCGGCTGGAAGGATTGGATTGACAAACGGTGAAGTGACGGAGCACGGTTCAATAGCACGTATTTGCCTTCAATCACCGCATCCAATGCGTCCCAAACAACTGCTTCGCCTGATTCGATCAACCGCGTTGCTGAGCGAATGTTGTGAGCAAACTCGTTGCGAATCAGCCAGCTGATGACAAATGGCTTAAACAGTTCAAGCGCCATTTGTTTTGGTAAACCACACTGGTGAATCTTCAACTTTGGACCAACGACGATGACTGAACGTCCAGAGTAGTCGACACGCTTACCGAGCAGGTTTTGGCGGAAGCGCCCCTGCTTACCCTTTAGCATGTCGGAAATTGACTTCAGGCGGCGGCGACCACCAGTCGAGCTGACGGCGCGACCACCACGAGCAGCGGCATTGTCGATCAATGCGTCAACTGCTTCCTGTAGCATGCGCTTTTCATTGCGCTGAATCACTTCTGGCGCATTGAGCTCAACCAATTTCTTCAGACGATTGTTACGGTTGATGATGCGGCGGTACAGGTCATTCAGGTCTGAGGTAGCAAATCGACCACCACTGAGGGCCACCATTGGGCGGAGGTCCGGTGGGATGACTGGCAATACGCTCAGTGTCAAGCTGCTTGGCTTGATACCAGCTGCGTGCATGCTCTCGAGCATCTTCAAACGCTTGAGGATTTTCTTCTCGCGCTGACCTTTGGCACTTTCAGCCTCTTCGGTCAATTCTGCGATCAGCTGTGGCAAGTCGATCTCATCCAGCAATGTCTTCAATGCTGAAGCACCCATGCCAACTTCGATGAGCTCATCGTATTCTTCTGGCAAATTACGATAGTCAGTTTCAGACAACAACGCGCCCTTGTTTAGACTGTCAAGCTGTGCCTTGCGGGTATTGTATTTCTCGTTCAATTCTTCAACTTCACGACTCTGTTCCTTAGCCAAGGCTTTGATGTCAGCACCGTCTTCTTCTGCCATTTTTTCATAGCGAATTTTGATGGCAGCACGACCAGCCTCGGTTTCAGCCTCTAGATCTGCAAGATATTGATCACGGGTTGCTTCATCAACCTTCAAAATGACATAGATCGCAAAGTAAGCTACTCGCTCCAAGTTACGAACCGTCATGCCGAGCAATTGGCTCATAGCACTTGGTGTACCGCGCATAAACCAGATGTGCGCCACCGGTGCGGCCAATTGAATGTGACCCATACGCTCACGGCGAACGATTGACTTGGTGACCAGTTCACCATTTTTGTCAACCGCAGCTTCGCGTGAACGAACACCTTTTAACTTTGAGTCGTGTGGGTTGATGTCCTTAACGGGACCGAAAATTCGTTCACAGAACAAACCGTCACGCTCTGGCTTTTGAGTACGATAATTGATCGTTTCTGGCTTAGTAACTTCACCGTGACTCCATTTCAGGATATCTTCTGGGCTGGCAACCACTAAGCGTACTGCATCAAAATCGCTAATGCCAGTAGCATTGAATGCAAATTGCGCCATCTTACGCATCCTCCTTTATTTCTTCTACTTCGTCAATGTCTTGTACGCTCATGCCTCCTTCGATTTCTCCAATATCATCAGATTCATCCAAGAAAGTTTCTGCTTCTTCGTCTTCAGACGTTACCGCAGGCGTGGTTTTATCTTCAGGTCCGCTGGACGCAATCACGTGCTCAGCGTCAACAACAGCTTCATCATCCACCAAGTCAACCTTCAGACCCAATCCCTGGAGCTCCTTAACCAACACGTTGAAGGATTCTGGGAGTTTTGGACCGACGATTGGTTCGTCTTTGATGATTGATTCATACGCCTTGGCACGGCCATAGACATCGTCAGACTTGATGGTTAGCATTTCCTGCAAGGTTGCGGCCGCACCGTAGGCTTCCAGTGCCCAGACCTCCATCTCACCAAAGCGCTGACCACCGTTCTGGGCTTTACCACCGAGCGGCTGCTGGGTGACCATGGTGTATGGACCAGTTGAACGCGCGTGGATCTTGTCAGAAACCATGTGGTGCAATTTGATCATATGCATCACACCGACAGTCGTACGCTCCTCAAAGGCTTCACCGGTGCGGCCATCAAATAGCTGGCTTTTACCGTCACGTGCCAAACCAGCCTTTTCTAGTTCATCAGAAATTGTTGCTGATGGCACACCGTTAAACGATGGCGTTGCCACACGGTAACCCAATGCTCGTGCCGCCATACCCAGGTGCGTTTCAAACAACTGACCGAGGTTCATACGGCTTGGCACACCCAGTGGGTTCAAAATCACGTCAATCGGCGTACCGTCTTCCATGAACGGCATGTCTTCGACTGGCAGAACCTTGGCGACCACACCCTTGTTACCGTGACGACCAGCCATCTTGTCACCAACACCGATTTTGCGGAGCTGGGCCACAAAGATTTGAATCTGCATCAACACGCCAGCCTTTAGGTCGTGGCCATTTTCGCGGCTAAAGATCTTGACGCCAACGACTTTACCACCACCTGCATTGTTCATGCGCTGTGAGGTGTCGCGAACATCCTTGGCTTTTTCACCGAAAATGGCGCGAAGCAAGCGCTCCTCAGAACTGAGTTCCTGCTCACCCTTTGGTGTAATCTTACCGACCAAAACGTCACCGGCCTTAACTTCAGAACCAATTTGGACAATACCGTTTTCGTCCAAGTGGCGCAGACTTTCCTCAGAAACGTTTGGAATATCGCGGGTAACAATCTCTGGACCCAATTTGGTTTCACGAACTTCAACATTGTAATCTTTAATGTTGATGGATGTCAGTGTGTCGTCTTGCACCAATCGGTTAGACAAAATCACCGCGTCTTCCATGTTGTAACCACCCCATGGCATAAAGGCTACCAACAGGTTACGTCCTAGTGCAATTTCGCCTTCAGCAACTGAAGCGCCTTCGATCAGGACATCACCCTGCTTTACCTTATCGCCGCGCTTGACGCGAACTTTTTGGTTGTAGCAGCGGTCGTCATTGTTTTTAACAAAATGGCGGAGTTCATATACTTTGACGCCGTCACTGTATTTGACGTGAATTTCATTTGCATCGGCTTTGACGACTTCACCGTCACCTGACGCCAAGGTCAAGTGACCGCTGTTTGCAGCAATAGATTTTTCGACGCCCGTACCAACAGTTGCTGGTTCTGGTGTCAACAAAGGAACGGCCTGACGTTGCATGTTGGAACCAGTCAAGCTACGGTCGATACGGTTCTTTTCGATGAACGGCACCAACGCAGCAGTTGACCCCAAAATCTGTTTGTGTGCTGCGTCCATGTAGGTAACTTGGTCAGCATCAACCTGAGATGGCTGCATGTTGTTACGAGCCGACACGCGCTCGTCACGGAAGGTACCATCTTCATTCAACACGGCACCAGCGTCAGCGATCACTTCGGCAGCTTCCTGCGCCGCGTCCAAGTAAACAACATCATCAGTCACACGGCCGTTGACAACCTTGAGGTATGGCGTTTCGATAAAGCCGTATTCATTGACTCGTGCGTAGGTGGCGAGGTTCAGCACCAAACCAACGTTAGCGCCTTCTGGCGTCTCCACCGAACAGATGCGACCGTAGTGTGTTGGGTGAGCATCACGAACGTCAAAACCAGCACGTTCACGGCTCAAACCACCAGGACCCATCGAACTCAAACGACGTTTGTGGCTCAACTCAGACAGTGGGTTAACCTCGTCCATCAACTGGCTCAACTGTGAGCTGGTGAAGAATTCACGAACTGCTGCCACCACTGGGCGAGCGTTGATCAGCTGGCTTGGTGTTACACCTTCCATGTCTGCCACACTCATGCGGTCCATAGCGTTGCGCTGCATCCTGAGCATACCAACACGGAACTGACGAGCAACCAATTCACCGACAAGCTTGACGCGGCGGTTGCTCAATGAGTCGATGTCGTCAGCTGGCTCCTGGGTGTTGTTGAGGCGAATGATTTCGCGGATGATGGCTACTAAATCGCTCATCTGGAAGATACGATTTTCAGCGGTGTTAGTAACGTCAAGGCCCAAACGCTGGTTCAGCTTGTACCGACCAACACGAGAATAATCAAATCGCTTGAAATCAAAGAACATTCGCTCAATCATCTGACGTGCATTGTCGACTGTCGCCAAATCACCCGGCCGGAGACGGCGATACACTTCAATCAGCGCTTCATTGGCACCGCGAGTTGTGTCTTTGTCTAAAGTTTCTTGAATGTAACTGGTCTCACCAGTGTCAATATCAGCAAACAATTCACGAATTTCTGACGTTTTTGGATGACCCAAAGCCCGCAGTAATGTCGTCACTGGCAATTTGCGACGACGGTCAATCTTGACATAAATCGTACCATTTGGTGCGGTCTCAAACTCCAACCATGCACCACGACCTGGGATCATCTTGGCACCGTAGTAATTGCGGCCAGCCACGGTGTCAGCCGTAAAGAACACACCGGCCGAGCGGATCAGCTGGCTGACCACCACGCGCTCAGTACCATTGATGATAAAGGTACCGCGCTCGGTCATCCATGGATAATCACCGAGGTAGATTTCTTGCTCTTTAACTTCGCCCGTAACTTTGTTGGTCAATTCAACGGTTGCGTGCAGTGGCGCTTCAAACGTCACATTGTTTTCCTTGGCGAACTGGTCGGTGGTCTTTGGTTCGTCAAATCGATACGCACCAAATCGCAATGACAATTTCTGACCAGTATAATCGTCAATTGGGTTAATTTCTGAAAAGATTTCGCTCAAACCATCCTCGACGAACCAACGCCAAGAATCTTCTTGATGAGCGATCAGGTTTGGCAGCGGCAACGAGCTGTCTTCAGAGGTGAAGAACACGCGTCCGCCATCCGTGGACTGTTGTTTTGCCACAGGTATGAACTCCTCGCTTTAGTTTAATTTAGTGATCACGGCCGGAAGATCCCTAATTCACGACTGCAACAAAAGCGATTTGCCCGTTCGCTTCGTTTCTCCCTGTCGTGAATACACTACTTCTCTAACTACCAGTATGCACGAAACCAGGTCAAAAATCAATATTATTTTTGGAGATTTCTTGGAGAATATGCTGATGTACGTCAGTCGGTGAATGCTCAGCCAAAATCAGTGGAATATTGTGCGTTTTAGCAACAGTTTGATAACCATCATTAATCTTCTGCTGGAACGCATCGTCACGCGATTCAAAGCTATCAACCGCCTCTGGCGTACCACGTTCAGCGATGCGCTGCTGTCTGGTTTGGTCATCTGCAAATAACACCACCACAAAGTCAGGGCTCATGTACCGCTCATGAGTGAAACGCTTGGTCATACTGATGATGGCGTCCTCTGCCACGCCTTCGCCATGGCCCTGATAGACCAAGGTCGACACGTAATTCCTGGAGCTCAATACTACCGCACCGCGCTGCAAAGCCGGCTCAATTTTGTGAAACCACAGTTCACGCCGCGCCGCGCTGAACAACAGTAGATTGACCTCTGGGTCCAATTTGAACCGACCGTCTTTCAGGACCCTCCGATATTCATTGGCGACTGGCGTAGTTTTGGCAGCATCATCACTACCTGGTTCCTCAATGACGACGACCTCCCGTCCGCACTCTCTCAGCCAGGCCGCCAACATATCCACCTGAGTGGATTTACCCGTGCCGTCATTGCCCTCAATGACGATATAGACTCCCGTAGCGCCCGAACGTTCCATCACAGCAGCCCCTGGCTCAAGCCCTCAATTGGCACTGGAGATTTACGGCTGTCGCGGTATGTCTTTGGTAGTAGCATCTCTGGCTGCCAACTGGCGATGATTTCCTTTAGGTCGCTACCGGTCTGATATTTATCACTGACCTTACGCGCGCCAGAACCATAGCCGCCCTCAACTGGCCCAGTTTTGTGAAAAATCATTTGACCAATGCGTTCGCCAACCGGCAACACAACGCTCTCGTGCATGTTGAGATTATAAATTTCCAGCGTAATCCGATTGATATACCCTGGATCGATCCAGCCAGCATCAAAGCAAACCGCCACGCCATTGCGCCCCCATGAGCTACGGCTCAACACCTGCGCTGCGCCGCCCTGTGCGCGAATGCCCACAAACTCGTGCGTGTGCGCCAGAATCCGCTCGCCAGGACGCAGCACGATGATCGGATGGTCTGGTGGGATGTTTTGAAACGGCGTTGCATCATGCTCCTTGCACCATTCGGCATGCGGCATAGCTTTGAGCGGACCTTTGAAATATTTAGCAACATAGGCTGCATCAAAGGGATTGTATACGCGATATTCGCCTTCAAACTCCTGCTTGTAGTAGTAGTGACCCAGCGTAAAGTCCAAACTAGCTTCTGCCACGTGGTCTGGATTGAACGGTTGGCAGACGATGACGTTGTCGTTGATGGCTTGGCGAATCTCGATGTTGCTATAAACAGTCATATCTATTTACTCCATAAAATATACGGTTTAACGCTAGTGAATAACATATTTTTTGGTTTACCATGTGTTTTGATGAGGTGGGTGTGCTGGTGAGCAACAGACTTTTGTTTATTTTCCGGGGCTCGAGCGTAAACAGAATATCCCTGCTCTTCGTACTCAGCGATCACATCCATCAACTCAGCTCGCTCTGTCTTATTCAGCTGGTAGATACCTTCAACATGGCGCCTGGGGACGACCATGATGTGATCGGCTACTTCATGACTGTCCCAAATCTCATATGGAAACAGGTTGTCTGTCACCAAGAAGTGTTCATGCGCTACTCGCACTTGCTTGTCTTCTGGACTAAATTGACAAAAATTACACCCAGGTGTTGCCTGCTGTTTCATCATTTTTCGATATTTGACATAGCGCTGCTCTGTCGACCGTCGCCGATATACCATGTTCCCTCCGTTTTCCTCAGTATCTGTTAAAAGTATAGCACGTCTGACATAAGCATCATATACTGGTTTTTACCCTCAAATATACGTCATAGCAATATCACATCATTGACATATCAACACTTTTTTGTTATGATATAAAGAGTATCTACGTCATTATTACCGTTAAGAAACGAGGAGAAATACATGGCTAGCAATGAAGCACTTGAACGAAAAACCGTTATCGCCGGTCCGACTATGTTAGGAGTTGAAGCAGGCTGGGAAGCAGCTCATCCAGAGGATGAGAGCCTTCCGTATCCTGTACTTTTTACGACCGAGGTATCCGAAGGGTCATTCACCAGTGTAGTTGGCATCACGATTGAAGACTACGTGCCCAAAGCCACTCAGCCAAGTAAATCCGGCCAAAAAGTCATTGAGGTTGATATCATAGGCGATGCCGTGGAAGTATCATCAGGCAACCTCAAAAAGGTCACCCCGCTTGGACGGGTCGCCGTGCTTAACTACAAACCAGAAGTTGGCACAGGCATCCTAGTGCTCAACCCAGACCGTGCAGCAACCAAAGACTAATAGACCGCTCCTCTCCAGCGTATCGCTCATGCTTGGGCGACGCTTATAAACATCTTATACTAAGAATATGTCAGACAAACTGTACCTCAGAGAAGACATCATGCCGGGATATCAAGGTGATCCGGGCGAGACCATCATGGGCGCGCTACACATGCCATCCTATGAGTTAGAGGACAACTCGATGGTGATTCATGATGCGGTATGGGGAGACTGTTCAATTGGTGACCGACAACCGTACGATTCACTACTCATGGAACTGGCACGTTCACCACTGTTTCGCAGACTGCAAGCAGTCGAGCAACTGACATTGCCACCATCGTTCTCTACGGTACCCAACACAACTCTCTTTTCCCGGTGGCAACACATTTGGGGAAGCTTGGCTTTTGTGCGGAAAATGACCGAAGGTGATGATCGATTTGACGACCGACAGCGAACCGTGTTGGAGCTGCGGACGCTGTTTTCTGACGTTGGACAGACGGCTTTCTCACACTTGGGAGACTGGATTTTCCAAGGTATCCAAGGTGGAGAAAACCTCCACGACCAAGATTTGAGGGCGTTACTGGAGACGTTTGGTATCGATGAGACATTAGCCGACTATGGCCTAACCCTGGAGGAAACCGTTTTCCCTGAGACAGAAGACTGGGTAGAGTGTCCGTCACCGGCTTTGTGCGTCGACCGGGTTGACTACGGTATGCGCGAAGTTTTGCGCTGGTCAGGTTGGCCAATGGGCATCATGCAGTATGAAGATCAGCTCCAAGACCCCAAATCTCTCTTCCGCATCAATGACCACATGATGCTAGAAATCACAGATCAAGACTTTGCTCGTCGCTTTGCCGCCGGCTACAGTATTTTGCCGACAGAGCACTGGGCACAGCCAGTACATCGGCTACAGCTTGAATTATTACAAACCGCTACAAAGCAAGCACTGACTGGTGGTGGACATTTTAGCGACGGAGTCCCTCTAACTCACCCTGTCCATCCTCGTGACCGCATGTACGGCATCGATTCGGACTTTCGCTTTGCTTTTAGTGGTGGCGACGCTGCCTTCAGGAGAATATTAGAGACTATTGGCTATCATCAGCGGCAAATCTATAAGCGAGCGCGTCAAGCAGATCTCCGTAGCCAATTTGGCGAGATGAAAGGCGACTTCCCCGAGTTTCTCGACCCATTGACCTCATACTGCTCAAAGTCCCGCAATTTCATGTTGGTCGCACCGCAGGTGGAGATAGAAAGGGATAATACAGCACAGCAAGGTATGGCGCTAGACATGGGACGCATCGCCGTTGGACTGCCGGCCTTAAAAGCCCGACTGATTGACCCGCCAGTACAAACCGCCGAGGGCACAGCTCCATTGAGCGAAATTGATCCAAGTTATAACAACTATCTGGACGGTCAGGTCAGAACCATGAAAATGGGATATTATGCGACGCTGATGCTTAACAAGGATTTCAGTAAACGCATTTGTGATATTTACGACAAGGCATCAGCAGCCTGGGAGCAATGTTCGACGATGCCTCGAGACCCCGCTAATCTGCGTAATATCGTCACTCAGGCCGGTTTTTACGGCGCTGGCGCGCGCTTTGATGATATTCTCGAGATATAGTTACGCTTTCTTGACCACCGCGTCGATCAGGCCATAGGCTACAGCTTCTTCTGGCTTCATCCAGTAGTCGCGCTCCATGTCGGCTTTGATTTTGGCGAGCTTTTGACCGGTATTTTTGGCCATGATTTTCGCCAGCATTTCCTTAATCTCCAAGGTCTCTTTCAGGTCAATTTCCATGTCAGTAACCTTACCGCGCGTACCTGACGATGGCTGATGGATCATCACTTTGGCGTGTGGCAAGCAAAATCGTTTGCCCTTGGTGCCGCTTGAGAGTAAGAATGCGCCCATACTGGCTTGCAGGCCGATGCCGTAGGTCGCCACGTCTGATTTGATGAAATTCATAGTGTCGTAAATCGCTAAACCGTCGTAGACACTGCCACCAGGGCTATTGATATACAGCGAGATGTCAGCCTCTGGGTCAACCTGAGCCAAGTGCAACAATTGCGCCACCACGATGTTGGCGGTATGTTCGTTCACTTCCTCACCCAGAAAAATGATTCGCTCGTTCAAGAGACGTGAATAAATATCAAACGCTCGTTCGCCGTCAGAAGATTTTTCGATAACAGTTGGTACCAGATAGCTATTTACTTTATTCATGAACTATATTATAGCATATAGCCGGCGCCTCATGGTACACTAAAAGTATGGAGAAAGCTATCATCGTTGCCTATGATACCAACCGCGCCATCGGGCGAGGCGGTGATTTACCGTGGGGTCGCAGCTTGCCAGCAGATTTGGCACATTTCAAGCGGCTGACTAGGGGTGGCGATATCGTTATGGGTCGGAAAACCTTTGAGTCAATCGGCTCTCATCCGCTACCAGAGCGCGAAAACATCGTCATTTCCTCACGACCGACAGGCATCAAAGGCGTTCTTACGGCTGTGAATTTAGAAAGTGCCCTAGCGCTAGCTCGTTACAAAACTTTCATCATCGGCGGCGCGCAGGTCTATAGCGATGCCTTGAACGCGCCAGAGATTGACACCATTTACGCCACCGAGGTTGATGCTGCATTCTCAGATACCGACACCTTTTTTCCAGAGCTGGACATGACCATCTGGCAGGAGATAAGCCACACCCATCACCCAGCAGACGAAGCCAACGCCTACGCTTTTGACTTTGTAATTTACCAGCGAAAACCCGTGGCATGACAGTGTCTTACACCGCAATCGGCGCTTTGATCGGCGGATGATGCTCATAGCCCTCTAGGCGAATATCATCAATGGTGAAATCGTCGATGTGCTTAACGTCTGGGTTTAACCGCAGTTTCGGCAGCGGCAGCGGACGGCGCGACAGTTGCTCGTCGACCTGCGCACGGTGATTATTATAAATATGCGCGCTATTCAAGGTATGGATGAATTCACCCGGTTGTTTATCTGTCACCTGAGCGATCATCGACAGTAGTAGCGCGTAGCTCGCGATATTAAACGGCACGCCCAGGAACATATCCGCCGAACGCTGCGTCAGCGCTAGATCTAGCTTATCTTTCTCACCGTCCCCGCCCGGACGAACATTGAACTGGAACATAGTGTGACACGGCGGCAGTCCACCGGCTCGGGCGATATCGTCAATTTCCGCCACGTTCCAGGCGCTGACGATGTTGCGCCGCGATGTCGGATTATTCTGTATCATGTCGATGGTATTTTGGATTTGGTCAATCGTTCCGCCCTTGCCGTCCGGCCATTTCCGCCACTGCACGCCGTAAACTGGTCCCAAATCACCCCACTCCTCGGCAAAGGCGTGATCAGTCGCGATTTTACCGATAAATGTTTTCATGCCAGCGCGCCACTCCTCGCCATTGATTTCTGGAATGCTTTGGTCAGTTTTTTCCAAATAGTTTTTATACGGCCACTCGTCCCAAATGTGTACGCCGTTTTGCGCCAGATATTCAATGTTGCCCGTACCATTGAGGAACCACAGCAACTCGTGCGCCACGCTGTTGAAATATAATTTCTTAGTAGTCACAGCCGGAAACCCATCCGCCAAATCATACCGCGTTTGCACACCAAACACTTCCGTCGTACCGGTGCCAGTGCGGTCACCTTTTTTCACGCCGCTGTCGCGAACCTGCTGTAACGCGTCTAGATACTGCCTCATATTTCCCTACTCCCTTTAGCTACAACTAGTATACCAAATACTTATTGGCTCTTGGAGGCTACGGAGATAATTAGCAAATATAAAATACTAATTATTCATAATAATTTGGTTGCGCTCGGCTACCCGTTCACGTTCAACTCGAAGAATCTCCTGCGATGCTGAGCTATTGAGGTCTCGAACGGCAATATACACACCGTATTCAAGGTCATACCCCGAGGTCACCAAAACACCCAATTGCGAATCCGCATAATTCACCGATTCCGTTTGAGAAGTATAATCAATTAGGTTAAATGGGCTCGTTTCAAGCAATGCCGTACCACGGTTGTCTTTCCAGGTGGCAAATACACCAATCTTCTGGATAGGATGCTCGATTTTGTTTCCTTGTTCGTCGAACAGTGGTCCGCAAATTGGTCCAAAGAAAATATTTTCTATATCTGGCAAAATCTTTTTCAAAACATGATCAGGCGGCAATGGCATGACTACGCCCAGTCGCTCATCAAATTCTTGAGACAATGAATACCGTACTGTCTCTGAATGACCTTCAAAGTCATTAACCTTACGGCGTGGATCAAGGTGTTTTAGCTCTGGTGGCGAAAATAGCAGTCTGGAATTTTTGGAAAGACTGGAAGTGTTGGAAATAATACCAGCGCTCTTTTCGAATAGATCTGGTCGCCCCATAACACTAAACGGCGAAGCATACTGCTGTACTCGAGAAGGGTCTCCGGGTACTTTTTCCAGATCAAAACCAGCTTGCACAAGGTTTTGTATGGTATCAAACGCACATGCTATACGTAACTCCCCGTCCTTGCCTTGGATTTGGTTGGGCATCAACAATTGATGCCCTAGTCCTTTGCCCAACTCTGGACCCAATAAATGACCTACTTCATGCGCAATAATACTACTAGGAGCACGGTTGTAATTAGCAGTAAACCACGGGAAATATGACCCATCTGCGTTGTCAGGCTTCTGGAATGCTCGGCCGCCATAATTTTTTCCCTCTGTATCGCCACCATTGATCATCACGGCAATAATGGCGTTACGCCCCAGTGCCTTCTTTTCATGATGAGATCGAGCAATCTCCTCTATTAATTTATCAGAAAAAACTCCATTAGGAAGATCAGGAGGAGTTTTATCTGTCCAATGAAGCATTTTAGTGAGTACATAAGCTCCAGCAGTCGTGTCAGTTATCCACCCCGTTTGCTGCTGAGCCTCCTCTGTAATATCACTAGTGCTTCTGCAATTACGGTAGCCCTCAGGTTCTAAACTCACTACACCAAGAGCGATACCATATGGCGGTGATAAACTAGCAGCCTCCTGTGGCTTGGGTTGAGAAGGTTTCCCTCCATATCGAGCCCCAAGCTGGTATCCTGCGCGCCATACTAATCCAGCACCGCCACCAGCTAGTGCAGAAAGTCCCAAAAAACGACGGCGAGACATCCTGACTCGCTCTAGTAACGGTTTTTGCTCTGGCTCTGAACCGCACTGGAAAATGGTTGAAGTATGACCTTCGTGACGTTCACACATAACTAAGTGATATTTTACACCATAAATGCATTTTTGTCAATGCCAGCAAAAGTGGTATAAGTGTCGCCCGAGCTACCCTGAAGGACTATTTGTTCAGTTCTATCAGTTTTTCGACCGTTTTGTCGGTGATCATGCGGTTTGCGATGTCACGGTGAACATTTGGATCATTAAAGCGTTCAGCTATTTTTGGATCTTTACCATACTGCTGTTTCATAGCCTCAATCTGTGCGGATAGTTCTTCGTGGGAAACCTCTACGCCCAGTTCCTTGGACAGCTCTGCCAGCACGAGACCAGCCTTGACTCGCTTTTCGGCAGCAGGACGAGCCTCTTTGGCTCGCCAATCGTCCTTGTCCGTGAACTTTTGCGTCTGCAAGTAACTGTCCAGTGTCAATCCACGATACATCAAATTCTGCATCAAATCTTGCTCAATTGACCGAATCTGATCGTCAATCAGCAGTTCAGGCAGCGCCACCTTGGAAGCGTCTGCTAATTCACCAACCAATTCATCTTTCAGTTTCTCGTCAGCTTCACGCTCTTTCTGGGCGGTAATCTCACGCTTGATGTCAGCTTTAAATTCGTCCACTGAAGTAAATGGACCACACTTGGCAGCAAATTCATCATTCACTTCAGGCAGTGACAATTCATTGACTTTGTGCAGTGTCACTGTAAAGACAACGTCAGCACCAGCCAGTTCCTTGGCGTGATAATCCTTCGGGAACGTCAATTTCAAATCAAAGGTTTCGCCAGCCTTGTGCCCAACAACACCCTCTTCAAAGCCAGGGATGAATTGACCAGAGCCAAGCTTCAGCGCAAAGTCTTTTGCTGCGCCGCCGTCAAATGGCACATCATCTTTTTTGCCAGTAAAGTCGATGACCGCTTCATCGCCCTCTTTGGCAGCGCGCTTAACTTCTGTTTTCTCAGTAAAGTTTTCACGCATCCGAGTGATGATTTCCTCTACTTCTTTGTCCTCAACTTTGACGGCTTGCCGCTTAGCCTTCAGCTTTTTGTAGTTACCCAATTTGACCGGTGGGATGATCTCTACTTCTGCAGTGAATTCCAATTCCTGACCTGGCACAAATTTCTTCACATCAACCGCTGGACGGTCCAGAGCTTGGATCTTTTCTGCCATGAAGGCCTCGGCTACGGCCTTGCTCAGAGCATTGTCCAAGGTCTGCTCCTGTAGCGCCGCTGGATTAACGTGCTTTGCGGCAACACTAACGGGAACTTTGCCTTTGCGGAAGCCTGGCACCTTTACATCAGCCGCCATTTTGGTAAGCGCTACTTGCTCAGCAGCTGACAGCTCTTCGCTACCCAGTGAGATGGTCAATTCTACTTTGGTATCTGATAGTTTCTTTACAGTCGTCTTCATATCTGTTGATTATAACAGATATGGGGCTAAGCCTCAAATAAGGCATCCTCATCACCGTCATATCGGTGATCAGTCACCACGCTGATCATGCGGGTGAAATTGACTTTTTGTTCAGTTGATTCGACTAAGTTTTTCACGGTGTAGGTTTCTGATTCTAACTCTTCTGGACCCACAAACACCGCAAACGGCACTCGCTTTTTCAGGGCAGCTTTCAGTTGTTTGTCGATCTTGCGACCCGTGATGTCGAGCTCAGCAAACACCCCTTCGGAGCGTAACTTCCTGGCAAGCGCATCGGCGCCGCTCATGACCTCTGGGCTGATCGGGATGATATACACATCGGTGTGCGTGGCCAGCTCTGGTAGCAAACCGTGGACTTCCAAAAATACCTGCATGGTCGTTGCACCCATACCGACACCAACCGTCGCCATCGGTTCAACACCAAACAATCCGACAAGCCCGTCGTACCGACCACCGCCAAACATAGCACGATTGTTTTCTGGCGCATTGTCAAAGAATTCAAAAACCGTGCCAGTGTAATAGTCCAAGCCCCTCATCAGCGTCACGTCAAATACCGCATTGGTCACGCCTTTTTGTCGCAGCAGGTTCATGACCGTACGTATCTGCTGGACGCTTGGACTATCGCTCAGCTCAGGCGGCAAATCATCGACGCTCTTCATGCTAATCATCTGAGCCAACTTCGGCAAGCCTTCACGCGAACCCTCAGCACCAAAAATCTCTATGGCTTGCTGTTTGAAAGTTTCTGGCGGAATCTTATTTTTCTTATCAAGCAGCTTGGTCATCATATTGGCGCCGATGACATCCAGCCCCAAAAATTGACCAAGGAGTTGATTGACCAATTGGCGGTTATTTACTCGCACTGTAAACATGTCGGGGCGCGCGCCAAAGTTCAGCACTGAGCGGTAACTCATCTCTATGATTTCAGCATCGGCCATGGGGCCGTCCACACCAAACAGGTCGGCGTTTAGCTGCCAAAATTCACGCTCTCGTCCGCGCTGTGGGCGTTCGTAGCGCATGAAATTTGCGATCGAATACAAACGTGCTGGCACTGCAAATTCGTGCCGCCTGGCTGCCACCATGCGGGAAATTGACGGCGTCATCTCTGGACGAATAGTTACCTGGCGTCCACCACGGTCTTCAAAAGCATAGGTTTGCTCACCTGCCAATTCTTGGCCTGACTTTGCCAGATAGATATCCATGGGCTCCAGTAACGGAGCGCCGTATTCTTCGTAACCAAAGCTTTCGACGGTTTTGCGCCACACGTTAAAAATATAATTTTGCAGACGTTTTTCCTCTGGGAAATAGTCTCGCGAACCTTTGTAACTTTGTGTTGATAAACTGCTCATGTTAGTTCCATTATGTCATTATTTCTTATATATATCAATCAAAAACGCCGAGGCAGAACTCGGCGCGGACAATCAAAAAATCAGAGCTCTACCTCGGCAACACATGCGGATGATGGAATGTGAATGAAATCATGAGTTGATTATAGGGCATCATAGGCTGTTTGTAAACATGTTTGTTGACAAGCACGCGAATAATTGATATATATATCAGCTTTTGCAACCGCAGAGCCTGGCGTCTCGCCTGGAGCCACCAGGCTGGAGACGCCCCACTTCGCGGAGAATATTTCTCTGCCCGACTCCAAGAGGAGTTATCATGGTCAACCCGCAGACTAGCCCTGACTTCGGTAACGGAGAGATCGGGGGTGACAACAGCTGGACGCCGCCGGTCTACGGTGCCACGGGAGACGGGAGACCGGTCACGGTCTCCTTCGGACAGG
>CAUQMR010000014.1:0-18590 GCA_963519285.1 uncultured Candidatus Saccharibacteria bacterium | reverse complement strand
AGGTATGCTATGCGGTGCGTCAACGTCTTTGTTTTGCCACTACCAGCACCAGCCAAAATCAACAATGGTCCAGATTCATGCTTAACTGCCCGGAGTTGCTCTGGATTCAGTTCCGTCAATATATCCATTGTACTATTGTACCAGCAAGAAGTAATATGCGGCAGCTCCGCCACCCGCACCCAGTAGCAACAAGATCAAAATGATGATAAAGCTCATCACTCCAGATGGTTTCTTCTCTTCAATAGGCTGTGGTTGAGCTGCAGCCGCTTCAAACATTGGAGCAGGTTCTGGTGTTGATGACTCCGCTGGCTCATTTGCGTTCATTGCCACTGCTGCCTGTTGATTAAACACTGGTGTTGGCTGAGAAGCACTCTCACTGTCTCCATCTGCCGCAGGCTGACCATTCTCTACATTATCCTCTTCAGGCATGTCCGTCTCAGCAGTGCTAGGTTCATTGGTCAATGAGTCTAGCTCAGCAACCGTAGCGGCCACCTCTGGCGTTTGCTCTTCTTTAGAGGCGTCAGCATCGCCGTCGGCCAATTCGCTCTTGATCCCCATCTCCAAAGCCATGAGCTCTCGGTCGAGGTCAGAGTTAGTGCTGACTGATTCTTCAGCTGCGACTTCTGGGCTTGGCTCAAGGCTCAGCCGTGGTTTACCGCCAAGATCATTCATTGCTGAGGTTGGTTGTACATCATCTTTTGTCTCAGCACCCATCAAATCTGGGCTGACCATGGAAACCTCACTGTTCTCGTCAGAACCGTTGCTTGTGCCATATGAGCCCAATGGACGCTTTTCGATGGTCGCACTAGCGTTATTCACAAACGGCGAAGCTAATGATGACGTTGCTGATTGCTCTGACGCTGCTTCAGCAAAGCTCGACGTATCCGCTGGCTGCTCAGTTGATGACAATGACTGAGAAATAGCATTTGCCAAGTCTGTAGTATCTAAGGTTGGCGCTGCCGTCTCAACTGGCGTGTTGCTTGATACTGACTCGTGACCGCCAGACATATCCATGCGTGGTGCCCGCACTGGGTTAACCATTGGATCAGCCACCACCGTATTGGTACGAACTGCTGACGCTGGGCGCGTGCTCATGGCAGCTGCACTCATTGACGATGGCGCTACCACGTCCATGACACGACCAGTGTGCCGTGGAGTGACTGGTGGAACAAACACTGGTTTCTCCGTCTTGTCTTCAGCTTCGGGCGCTGGGGTTTCATCAACAGCCTGATCTGTCACAGCTGCCTCTGATGGCTCCGGCTGAGCTGGCTCTTCTACAACAAACCCTGGCTGGGTGTTGGTAGCTTCAGGACTGTGAGTAGCTTCTGATTCAGGTGTGATCTCAGGCTTCACTTCAGGCACAACCTCGGGCTTCGCCTCAGGCGCAATGAAAACGTGACCAGATGTTGACACTGGCGCCGTCGGTTCTTCAGCTGGCGCTGGCTCTTTAGGTTCATTACTCTCAGATATAGGTTTAATCTCAGTTTTCTCAACCTCAGCCGTAGGAGCAGCATCAGCCGCCTGGCTGTCAGCTACCGAAGTTGTCTCAGGTTTTTTATCATCAGCCACGGAAGCTATTTCGGTCTTTTTGTCATCAGCCGCTGGACTATCTGAAGCACGGTCGCTGTCCTGCCGGCGCTGATTCATCAGTGAATTCACCGCCCTGTCCAGTTCCTCAAAGTCAATATCTGTCATTTCCCCTCCCGATTGCTGTTATGTGCTTTTTCTATAATATCGATAAATTGATAGGCGTCCAAACTAGCACCACCAATCAACAAACCATCGATTCCATCAATACGCAAATAATCACTTGCCTTTTCAACCGTTATGCTACCGCCGTACAAGATTCTCACTTCGGTTGAAGCTTTTTTGCCAAACAGTTGTTGTATCTGGCGACGAATAGTTTTAATGGCTCGTCGCACATCAGCTGGATTGGCACTTTCTCCGGTGCCAATTGCCCAAACTGGCTCATAGGCGATCACAATGCGGTCAAACTCATCGGCCGTCACATTTGCCAAACCACTCAGCAGCTGATCGTGCAGTGCATCAGCTGTCTCACCAAGCGTCTTTTCCTGCAATGTTTCGCCGATGCACAGGATTGGTTGCAAATGATTACGCAGCGCGGCTTGAACTTTCAACCTAATATCACGGTCGCGCTCCTGGAAAACATAGCGTCGCTCCGAATGTCCAACAATGACATAATCAACCAGCCCGCGCAGATGCGCCGCTGGTACTTCGCCGGTGTAATTACCATAATCACGCCAGTAACAATTCTGAGCTGCCAGCTTGATCAGTCGGCGATTCACTTGCAGACTCAAACTCTGAAGCGTCAAAATCGTTGGTGCAACCACCGTCTCTACATCACGATGCGACGAAATCATCTTCATCAGCTTATGCAGATAAAGACTCGCTTCTTGCATGGTTAGGTGCATTTTCCAGTTGCCAACGATTAACTTTTTGCCCATATATTCCCCTTATGCTTTTTAGTGTACCACTCCAAGCCCATATGCGTCTAGTAAACTCTCAATTCCTGGCAGTTTTTTTCCAGCCATCAGCGCCAAACTAGCTCCACCACCTGTGGAAACATGGCTAAATGCCGCACCGTCATGGCCATCCCATTTCAATACAAAATCAGCCGTATCACCACCGCCGACTACTGAAATCACCTGCTTGTTTTGGGCAATCGCTAAACTGAGACGAGCAGAGCCAATGGCAAAAGTCGATTTCTCAGCCAAACCAACTGGGCCATTCCAGATGATCGTTCCCGCGTGTGCTAGCACTGCAGTATAGCGTTCGATGGTCTGCATACCTATGTCGAGTGCCATGTCGGTGGCGCCAATGTGTGCCACGCTGACTTCACGCCGCTCTTGACTGTCAGGGCTTTCAGCTACTGCAACGTCTGTTGGTAGTAGTAAAAATGTATCACTACGTTCACGATCAACTTTTTGTTCCACTGCTTGATAAATCTGGCGAATGACGTCGTGCTGACCTGGCTCAACGCGGCTTTTGCCCATACTATACCCCTTGTATTCCAAAAAGGTATTTGCCATAGCGCCGCCGATCAAGATCTGGTCAGCCTTGTTGATAAACTCATGAATCATACCAATTTTGTCAGACACTTTGGCACCGCCGACGATAGCAACTAGCGGTCGTTTAGGCTTAAGCATAGCGTGAGTGATGGCGTTATATTCAGCACAAACTAAATCACCCGCTAGCCCAGGCACATACATAGTAATTTCATGCGTACTGGCGTGTTTTCGGTGAACCACAGCAAAGCCGTCTTGCACAAAATAATCAGCTTGACTGGCCCGAGCAATTGAGTGGGCAAACTGGGTGTCGTCGGCTTCTTCTTCAGGATAAAACCGCAAATTTTCTAACAAAATGATTGCGCCAGAAGATCGTCGCACTGTCTGACGAACTTTGTCGCCCACACAATCATCAACAAATTTCACTGGATACTGCAGCAACTCTGACAAGCGCACTGCAACTGGCGCTAGACTGTATTTTTCGTCTCGACCTTGTGGACGACCCAAGTGGCTGATCAGCACAATCTTACAATGCTGCGACAACAGATATTTCAAGGTAGGCAAACTGGCACGAATTCGTAGATCATCAGAAATCTCACCATTTTCGAGCAACGGCACATTATAATCAACCCGCACCAACACTGTTTTATGGCGCAAGTCAACGTCATGAATCGTCTGTTTGAAAAATCGTTTGCCCACCCTTTGATATCCTATATACTAATCATTTACTCCAGTGTCAAAACGCGTATCGTATCAGTTTTGCCGGCGCCTGGGCGGTGGCCATTGACCAACACCAACGTTGCCACACCATCACCAAAGTAGCCTTCATTTTTCAAATCACGTGCTAGGTCAAGACCATGACAGTTCTCTGGTGGGCGCATGTACACACGAGTTGCGTAATTCAGCGCCAACTTCTGAGCTGTTTTGCGGTTGTCTGTCAGGCTGATGATCGGCATATTTGGACGAAATGCGCCAATATTGACCGCTGTGGCACCAGTGTCTGTTTCTGCCACGATGGCGTCCGCATTGAGGTCACGCGCCAAACGAGCAGCCGTGTAGCTGATGACGGCGTCATTTTTCTGGCGAGATTCGCTCTTCGCCACTGGCATGACGTCACTGTGTTCCTGAGTGTAGAGAATGGTTTTTCGCATTGACTCAACCGCTTCAATTGGGTATTTACCATTGGCAGTCTCATCAGACAACATCACCACGTCAGCACCCTGAATGACAGCATTTGCCACGTCGCTCACTTCAGCGCGGCTTGGCTCAGGATTATCAACCATACTACCCATCATCTGAGTTGCCACAATCACCATCTTACCGTGCTTACGACACAGCGTGATAACCCGGCGCTGCACAACTGGCACAATCTCAGCACCAGCTTCCACCGCCAAGTCTCCTCGCGCCACCATGACACCATCACTCAACTGCACGATCTTTTCCAGGTTTTCTGGAGAGATGGCAGATTTTGTCTCAATCTTGGCGATGATCTGCGCTTCAGAACCAAACGTCAGCAAACGCTGCCGCAGGTCAACGATATCAGATGCTGACTGCACAAAGCTCAAAGAAACATAATCAAAGTCTCGGCTAGCCCCCCACTCAATGTCTTCTAGGTCCTTCTGGGTCAAGATGTCACCACCAAAATCAGTATCAGGCAAATTCAAACCTTTTCGGCTCATCAAAAAGCCGTCATTTTGAATCTCAACCTTGATGGCAGTTTCGCTGACGATCTCGCGCACAATTGAACGAATTTTACCGTCAAACATGTACAACGGTTCGCCAACTTTCATCTTGCTGGCTAAGTTGTACTGCACTGGAAGATTGAAGCTTCCGTCATGTTCAGTAATTTCTGAATCCAGCACTAACATATCGCCGGTTTTCACTTCCAACATGTTGTCTTTCAAAATGCCCAGCCGAATTTTTGGACCCTGCAAATCTTGCAAAATCGAGACTGGCTTGTCTTGCTCACGACTGGCAGTACGAATCCACTCGATTTGTTGTGTGCGCTCTTCGTAGCTACCGTGACTAAAGTTTAGGCGAAAGCCATTGGCGCCAGCGGCCATCAGCTCTGATACTTTTTCCTGGCTCATGGTTGCAGGACCAATTGTTGCCAAAATCTTGGTACGTTTAAAAATAGGTTTACTCATTTTTTAAATTATATCACGAAATAACAGTGATGGAAAATGGTTGTGTTATCTGACTTTCAGGCTATCTTCTGTCTTGGTTATCAGCGGGTCAAGGAAAAACTCAATGATACGGCGCTGACCAGTAGTGATTTCGGCAGAGACGCTCATACCTGGCAGTAATTTGAGTTGATTTTGTTTGGAACTTTTGTCGTCGTTCAGTTTAATCTTAGCTTTGTAAATGAGGCCTTTCTTGTCGTCTTGAATAGCATCGGGGCTAATATTTTCAACTGTCCCCTCCAGGTAGCCGTAACGTTGGAATGGATAGGTAGCGACTTTGACGACCACGCGCTGGCCAGATTTAACAAAGCCGATGTCTTGATTGTCCAGCACTGCATCAACATAGAGCGGCACTTTTTCTGGCACAATTTGCGCCAGCTGCTGCCCAGCGTTGACCACGCCGCCAATTGTTTTCACCGTCAGCGACAGTACCGTACCATCGACAGGCGCAGTGATGATAGTTTGTGCCAACACTTGCCTGGCTTTGACCAGATTATTTTCCAGTTCAATGATTCTTTTTTCTGTCGTGATGATTTGATTATTAAAAGCACTGTTGGTTTCGGCAATTTGGGTTTGCGATTGATTTTGCGCCTGAGTGAGCGCCGACTGCGATTGCAGCAGCTGCTGATTTTGGCCAAGGACAGCACTATCAGCACTAGTGATTCGCTGATCAATATTGCTCAGTTCATTCTGTAGGCGCAGCTTGTCGACAGGATTAACATTTGGTAATTGCTTTTCGATCTCAGCTTTGCGATTTTTCAGATTCTGCGCGTTGGTTTCCAGCTGGTTTTTCGCTTGCTGATTAAATTGTAATTGTTGCTGGTAGTTAGAAATCGTACCATTTGCAGCTTGCTGTCTGGCCGCAGAAAGCGCGGTTTGCGAGACGGCAAATTGTCGCAATATAGCTTTGGCCTCATCTGGCAAATCTGCATTGTTGATGATCTCGTCAGTGTTGCCGCCAACAGCTAGCCGCCGCAAAATATCGCGCTCGACTCGCGCCGCGTTAAGGCTTTGGTTGGCGGTAGCAACATCTTTTTCGGCAGTTGTTTTATCAAGCGCCAGTAAAGTTTCGCCTTTTTTAACGCGCTGGCCTTCACGCACATTAATATTTGTCACCACGCCAGAAATCGCCGGCTGGATAATCTTGGTACTGCCTTCGGTGGAGATTTTACCGTTAGCTACCGCTACAATATCAATCCTGCCAAAATATGACCATGCCAACGCCACAATCAGCAACAATGTAACTAGCCAAACCACCAACGCACCCAGCGGAGCGGCTGGCGTTTCAACAATTTCCTCAGCTGCTGGCAAAAATTCATACTGCAGCCGATCGCGTTTTAGCCAACTCATGCTTCGTCTCCTGACTGTTGCCTATGTAGATATGCGTACAACCCATTCTTTTTCAGCAGCACCGCCGGCGTACCATATTCAACCAGTTGGCCGCGATCAACGGCCATAATTTTATCGACCGACTTGAGCGTTGATAGACGATGCGCGATGATGATGACCGTTCGACCAGCCGTAATCTGTTTGAGGTTTTTCTGAATAATATTTTCCGACTCATAATCCAGCGCCGATGTCGCTTCGTCAAAAATCAGGATTTTAGGATTATGTAGCAGCGCTCGGGCGATAGCGATGCGCTGCTTTTGCCCGCCGCTCAAACCTTCGCCTTTTTCACCAACCATCGTATCGTAACCATTGGACAATTCGGCGATAAACTCATGGGCGCCAGCAATTTTCGCTACGCGCACAATGTCATCCATGCTGCTACTCGGCACATGCACCGCGATATTATCACGCACGCTGGCATTAAACAAAAAGTTTTCCTGTAAAACCACGCCAATTTGCCGACGCAACCAGCTCGGGTCAGTCGTGGCAATGTCGACGCCGTCAATCAAAATCTTGCCTGATTCTGGCACATACAATCGTTGCAATAATTTAGAAATCGTACTTTTACCCGAACCGCTGCGCCCAACCACGCCGACCACCGTGCCAGGACGAATGCCAAACGACACGTCACGAATGACTTCCGGACTATCTGGCGTATAACGAAACCGCACATGCTCGAACCGCACATCACCAGTGATACTCGGCAGACGCGACTTGCTCGGATCAAGCGTTGGCTCAGGCTTGGTATTAAAAATATCGCCCAACCGCTTCATGGAAATGCCCGTTTGTTGAAAATCTTGCCATGATTGCACCAGTCGCAACACCGGCCCGCTCACCCGACCGCTCAGCATCCGAAAAGCAATCAGCCCGCCGATAGTCAAGCTGCCCGCCATCACCATATGCGCACCAACCCACAAAATAGCGATATCGAAAATCTTCTGAATGAGTTGACCGAGCGCACCAGCATTGCCTGACAGTAAATTAGTTTTATAACTAGCGCGCACATAATTACTCAGCCGGCCTTCCCAATTTTTCTGCAGTTGCGGCTCCAGTGCAAACGATTTGATAGTCTGCGCGCCAGTGATTGACTCAACCAAATATGACTGAGACTCAGCGCCAGTGTTAAATTTTTCATCTAAACGCTGGCGAAGCAGCGGCGTAATTATCCAAGACAAAATCGCAAACACCGGCAGACTGCCCAGCACTACCCACGTCAATGTCACACTATAAAACAGCATGACAATGATATAAACAAACATAAAACTGATGTCGATCAACGCGGTCATCGGCGTACCAGTCAAAAAAGCCCGAATTCGTTCCAGCTCCAATACCCGCGCCGTGGTGTCACCAACTCGACGAGTTTCAAAATACCGCAGCGGCAAGGCAAATAAGTGCCGAAACAGCCGCGAACTCAAAATTACGTCAATCCGGCTAGTGGTATGAGTGAAAATATAATTACGAGCAATGCCGAGCATCCCCTCAAACAGCGCGATAATCACCAACCCACCAACGATGACATCAAGCGTTGAGACGCTATGATGCGCGAGAGCTTTGTCAATAACAACTTGCATGAGAATCGGTGTGAAAATACCAATAATCTGCACTACCAGCGCCGCCAGCAAGACTTGTAGCAGCGGCTTTTTGTATTTGATGAGCGTCGGAATAAACCACCTGAGATTAAATTTCCTGTCCGCTTCTTTCCAGAAACGCTGCGTAAACAACACCACACGGCCAGTCCATTTGCGCTCAAATTGTGCTTTGGTCAGCACGGCTGGTGGTGTACCATCGGGCATTAGCATCAGCAATTTTTCGTTATCCACTCGGGCGAGCAAAGCAAACTTTTCTTTTTTCAAACCAACCACAGCGGGCAACGGTAGTTTTGCTAGCGTTTTATACGAAACATTAGCGGCCTTGGCCTTTAACTTCAGCGACCGCGCCGCGCGCAACATATCTGCCTCACTCATGCCAACCTTCGGATCGATAGCCAGTACATGCGAAATCTGCTCCGGATCAGCCGGCAAACCATGAAACTGCGCGATATTCACGAAACAATATAGACCTGGGTCAGGTTTTTTCTGCTCTTTAGTCACAACAAAACACTACTTACTCCCACCTCAGTTTTCACTAGTGTAACAAAATAGCGCCGCACGCCAAAGCTTAAGCGGTTGGCGCCGTCCAATATTGCGAAATGATAGATTGTGCTTCAACTGGGTGTGCTTCAAGAGCCTGTTGCCAATTCATACCATGTGAATTACCGAACGATGCCATAGCTTGAATTAGTTGCTGGACCTTTTCGGGCTGAATAGTATAGCCGTCTTCGGCCTGAATTGTTTCAATTCTTCGGTCGCTATTGTAGTTATACCATTCTTGTATCTGAACAGAGTCACTTGAGCCACGCATTTCTAACAATAAGTCGGCACTATATATCTTCTTAAACATAACTTCCGTATGATTATGTCCAAGCCGTATCGTGTCGTTGCCGCCAAAGTCGAACACTCTATCTTTACCGTCGCCTCGAGCAAAGACATAGGTATCATCGCCTACATCGCCAAGCAAATAGTCATCACCTATACCACCAATCAACATATCATTACCCTTACGCCCCTGAAGTGTATCATCGCCACCCATACCATAATACGTCACTGACTTATCATCATAGGCAGTGAGATTATCTTTCGCATCAGTACCAACTAGATTATGCATTTTATCATCAACTGTCTCAGCAGTCCATACAGTACCGTCAGCGAACTCAAACCTTTCAATTCTTCGCTGCGGCGTTGCATAGTAGCCACTGTAGTTTGATGAGCCGAAATGACTGACAACAGTAATCTTATCGTCAGTGTCTTTAAGCGACAGGACGAGATTATAATCACTATACCAAGGGACGCGTGAAACGATAATATCTTCTGGTTTTACACCTTCACCAAAACGAATAATGTCAGTGCCGTCGTAATCATTAATTACATCTTGTCCATCACCGCGATTGAAGACATAAATATCATCACCACGGAAGCTATCAATTATATCGTTGCCTCTACCGCCGGCGATTAAATCATTGCCTTCTCCACTAGAGATTCTGTCATCGCCATCTTCGCCATAGAGTTCGTCATTGCCCTCACTACCAACAAGCGTGTCATTACCACTACGTCCATGATATACCACCTTTGCTTTATCGTAAGCTGCCAGCCGATCGTCATCTTCCGTGCCAGTCAAATGATGCATCTTATCATCAATATCTTCTTTTGTCCACACTGTACCGTCGGCAAACTTGATCTGCTCCAGCGTATGGTTTGAGCTCATAGACGGCTTTGTCGGATCAAAATGACTAATAAAGGTGATTGCATCATCAGTGTCTTTTAGAGATATTTCAAGACTCCAGTCTCTGTTTACATACACCCGTTTTAATACGACATCTTCTGGCTTAATTCCCTCACCAAACTGAACCGTATCAAACCCGTTGTAGTCTGTAATAACATCCTTACCATCACCGCGATTAAAGATATAAACATCATCGCCCGCAATACTAATTATTTTGTCATTACCCTTTCCGCCAACGATCAAATCGTTACCTTCATCGCCGTAGAGTTGGTCATCGCCTTCATCGCCGTAGAGTTGGTCATCGCCTACACCACCCCTGAGATTATCATCGCCACCGCGTCCATAATACACTACGTTCACCTTATCGTACGCCGCTAGCTGGTCATTTTCTTCCGTGCCAGTCAAATGATGCATTTTGTAATCGATGTCATCTTTCGTCCAAACGGTACCATCGGCAAATGCAATCTGTTCTAATGCATAATTTGCAGTCAAGTATGACTTTACTGGGTCAAAATGGCTAATAAAAGTGACTGCATCTTCAGTATCTCTAATGGACATTTCAAGACTCCATTCTCTATTCGCGTAAACTCGTTTCAGTACGATATCCTCTGGCTTAATCCCTTCACCAAACTGAACCGTGTCAAAACCGTTATAGTCCGTAATGATATCCTTGCCATCGCCACGGTTGAAGACGTAAGTGTCGTCTCCACGGAAGCTATCAATTATATCGTTGCCTCTACCACCAACGATCAAATCGTTACCTTCTCCGCCAGAAATTCTGTCATCGCCATCCTCGCCGTATAATTGGTCATCCCCTGTGGCACCCCTGAGATTATCGTCACCACCCAGTCCGTGATACACTACGCCACGCTTACCGTATGCTTCTAGTATATCTGACCCGTCAGTGCCAGTTCTATTGTGCATCTTGTCGTCAATATCTTCCTTCGTCCACACCGTACCATCGGCAAACTCAACCTGTTCAATTTGCGCTGCTGGATTGTCTACCGAGCCCCAGTATGAATTTGTGCCAAAATGTTCATATACCGCCACTTTGTCATCAGTATCTTTGATGCATAGCTCAAGATTATGCCCGTAGCCATTGCCAACACGCTTGATGACAATATCATCAGGACGAATACCATCACCAAAACGAATTGTATCCATGCCACCAGTATCAGTAATTAGATCCTGCCCATCACCGCGATTGAATATATAAATGTCATCACCCTTACTTCCGCGGATATTGTCGTTACCTGGCCCACCAATGAGTGTACCGCCACCAGAAATATAGTCATCACCAGCATCACCATAAAGTATATCTTTACCGCTCCGACCACTAATATTATCATTACCAGCTAGCCCGTGGTAAATCACTGGCGCATTGCCAACCATGCTAAAATTATCATTACCATCAGTGCCCACCATATCATGTGCACGACGATAAATTTCATCAAGATCCCATGCCGTTCCGTCGGCAAACATAACCCGCTCAATTTGATTACCAGGGCTAGCAATATCCTCCTGCTGATAGTAACTGTACCGGCCAAAATGATAATTAACCGCTATCTTATCCTTAGTACCCACAATGGACAGTTCCAACGAAATGCTTTTTTCCTCAGTCGATACGACACGGGCAACGACATCGTTCGGTGATATTCCCTCGCCAAATTGAATCGTATCAAAACCGTCAGTTTCTTCAATATAGTCGACACCATCGCCGCGAGAGAATAAATAGACATCATCACCAGTTCCACCGCGGAGTTGGTCATCACCCGCTCCGCCAGACAAAACGTCATTTCCACCATGACCATATATCGTGTCATTTCCGTCATCGCCATACAGAGAATCATTAGCAGAACCACCGACTATACTATCATTACCGCCTAATCCATGATAGGTATAGGCTCCATCCTCAAACGATGCCAGATAATCTGCATTCTCTGTACCAACCATATCATGTGCACGACGATAGATTTCATCAAGACTCCAAGACACACCATTACTGAAAGTGATTCGTTCAATTTGACTTCCTGGATTATCAGCGTGCAAACGATCACTATTGTAAATACGCGTACCAAAATGACCATCTACTACAATCTTGTCGGTTGTATTTTTGATGGTAATCGCCAAAGATATTTTATTACCGTAGCCTGAGACAGTTTGCAAAATAACATCCTCTGGCAAAATTCCCTCACCAAGCTGGATTGTATCAAAGCCGTCGGTCTCCTCAATATAATCAGTGCCATCTCCTCTCGAAAAACGGTAAATATCATCCCCAACTCCACCACGGAGTTGGTCAGTACCTGAACCACCAGCCAGAATATCGTCACCAGCTTGACCATTAAGCGTATCATTACCAGCATCACCGTAGAGGACGTTATCGCTATCATCGGCGTATAGACCATCGTCTCCATCTCCAGCGGCAATTAGCGTATAGTCGTTTTTAGTATTGAGAGAATCTCCTTTATCTGTACCATTGAGTACTTTCTCACCCGCAAAGTCAATAATACGACCATACTCTGCTGATTGCTTAACATAGTAATTGCGCAAATTCTCAAACTCTACGCTCTTTTTCAGCCCATGATATTTCATGACTCGTGCAAATTCACTCAGTAAATCAATACCAGCTTTAGCATCTTGAAGAATTGCAGCATCTAGCACCTTGAAAGTATCTTCAAATGAAATAACATCGGACTCGGCTTTTATACTTGCCATTATATCTTTTAATTGTACCTGCGAGACCAATGACACATATACAACTTCAAATAATTTATCATACGATTTTTGTAGCAAAAGTGCTGCATTCGTATTCGGTGAACCTCGAAACTCTGTGCCAAAGAACTTCTCCAATACAGCTAGTTTCTGCGCGTCAAACGCACTACCACGGCTCTTTGGATCAACAGAACCTACACCCGCCCAGTGCACTAAAATCTCCCTAGTTAAAGCCTCGCGCTTTATGATATTCTTTTCCTGGACAAATTCTTTTACCAAATCATGCAAGGAGCCGGATGCGTCTTTCATGATTGCCTTATGCAATGAACCAACATTACCCGCCCCCTGCACGTTTGGCAATAGTGCAACGTCGTCAGAAACACTAACTAGTGATGGCTCGATAGATTGCAGCGGATCACGATTTAACAGATATTCACCAGTTAACCGAGAGCTACCGTCTGCTAGAGTAAATGTCCCCGTTCGCACTTGAACATTGTTAGCACTATCAGTCACGCCAGTATTGCTATAAGAAAGACCTATCGATATAATTCCTAACTCAACTAGTTGCTTTAGCTCACCAGCAGAGGTAATACCGTCACCGTCAGAATCTTGCCAGATTCGTAACAACGTGTATATTGCATCATTACTATCAATCTTACCGTCCTTGTTATCGTCATATTCTGCCAATGCCGCAAAGCCACTTGATGCCAATGTCTTACCATCTTTCATCAGTGTACGGTCGCCAAATAATTCATCACCACCATTGATGATTCCGTCACCATTTCTGTCATAAGCTAGCAACCCCTCTCCCGATCCAATCCACGACGTTCTTTCAGCAAAACCACTATTGTCCAAGTCAAAAAATGTATTCGAATCGTCAATTGACATTGTCGTTATTCCATCGCCATCCAAGTCAAATACCAGTGGATCGATGCGGCGGTCTTGGTCGGCCTGAGCCTTACGGAAAAGAACTTCAGGATTCTTATACTCTTCACTAGAGAACATCCTTTCAAATTCTCTTACGACATAGTTAGCGTAACCAATTTGAGCATCCGTGTAGCTGTATTTAGGCTTACCGTATTCCCTACCCGGCATACCTTCATATCTGCCCGACCTATGTTCTTTCCATCTATAGATAGGCAATTTACTGGTCAGTAATGACTCCTTATAATTGCCCTCTCTTTTAGCTACTTCAACAACCTTGATAGCCCCTATAAGTTTCTGAACCTTGTCTTCGTCTAACTTATTAGCCAAACCAGCAGCATTCTCCTCTATTGTATCTGTCACTTTGCCTGTTGTCCTATCTATTAGGGTGTCAAGCATGTGATACCTTGCGATACTCGAACCGCCTCCGCCTTCAAAGAACCCCTCATAGACTAACATAGTGCTCCTACGCTCGTCTCCATCTTTTAGGCTCTTTTGAATATTCTTTATTTTAGCAAGATAGTCGATGTTGCGGTTCTTACCTGTAAGGCTATAAACCTTATACATCAGCATAGTTGCTAACGCTTTAACATTTACCGACTGAGATCGTACCCCGCTCAATGCATCTACATGGTAAACTGGTCTACCCAATCTCATACCATAATTGCCAGTAAGATCTCCAGAATTAATATGATTAGTTGAATTATATCTATATCCGTTACCCCATATTTCAATATCCCAAGTATTCTGACCTATACCAACACCGTTAAAGGTTACTGATTTTACTCCTATATCATTACTTCCCATATCAGAAGTTACATACGTCATATACTGAGCTAGCCCGCCACCTAGCGAATGTCCAGTAAAACTGACGTTGCTGTTTTGATTAAGGGCTTTAAACATGGCATCTTGAGTCTCGTAACACACTGGACCATGCTTATTTAAGGTATCAAACACGAATTTTTTTGCCTTTTGAAACTGACCAATAAATGCCTGCGGAACAAAAGACGCTATTTGTATATCTGTACCCCAATCCTTTATATTATTAGTTCCGCGAAAGGCGAACACTATCTCACCCGTTTCAGGATTCTGAAAAGCAGTACAGGAAAATCCAATAGTATAAGTAACAACCTCCTTTCGTTTGTATCCACGATAATTCACAACTTTTACCTTACTAACACTAGAGGGGGACTGGGCTATAATCTTCCAGGAGAGAAGAGGGTTAGATTTGTTTTTGAAAGCGGAGAGTTCGGGTTTGTTATTTAGATCATTTTTTGGAATAGCTTCGTCTTCTATGAGCTGGGCTATGTTTTTCCCTATCGATAATTTATCAAAATCTAAATATGCTACAGCACTTAAATTCAGATAGTCTAACGTACTCAACGACATTTTCTACTCCCCTGTTTTATTGATGCAATTGTTTAGGCTATTTTCAGACCCTAAGTCTTTTTTATCTAAGAACACTGTACACCTCCCAGTTGAGCGATTTTTACTATTGGTATCTATTTTTACGCTATAAATACCCTCTTCTCTCAATTTATCTACAATTTTGAATATATAAGAAGCCTTTTGGCTGTCATTTGGGGCGTCTATTATTAGTCTGTACAGGAAGTCTTCGTCTTTTGTTTTACTATCTTCATATTTAGATTGTTTATTTACAGAGTCTACCAAATCTCCAGACAGAATAATCTCTGCCCGTGCACTATCTGCTTTATAACCATTGCCACTACTAGCATTAACTTCTTTTACTATAGCCTCTAACTCCTTGCTGGCTTGGACTGACCAGATGGCGGCGATGTATTGGTCGCTACAACTCGATGAACTGAAAGTTCCATCTCTAGACGGAACACAACTTACACGAAACTTTAATCGCTTATTTGATATAGAATAAGCCTCGGACCTCCATGAGCCGATTATACCAAAACCTCCATTTTCATATTTAGGGCTGTTTATGGTAAAATCTTCACCGTATTTACTAGAAAGGTATTGTTGCATTTGATATTTTGCCTTATCAGGCGAAGATATTTGCAATAGCGAATTTAGATATAGCATCAGAATAACAAATAGTATAATAACGATACCAACTATACAGAATAATATAATGGCCGTCTTCTTATGTGAGACAGATGGCCTGTTTTTACTTTGCTTACTACTTTTTGCCATCACCCCTCCAACTGCTTTATTTCTATATGTTATTATTTTAACTTAAGCATAACCTATATACAAGAAATCGATGCTATACAATCCTAGGTTATAGGTTGTGAAGTGTCACCTTCCAGGAGCAGATAGGGTTAGCCCCTTTCTTAAAGGCAGAGAGCTACATACCTGATGAATCAAAACCTCAGAGGCTATTCAGCTGATCAATAGATCCGACTACTGAGGCAATACCCCATACTGTCCCATTCATATAAATTATTTCTTGATACGCCTTAGGATCTCCCAAGTCATAGCCACAATACTGTAGTTCATGTTTACCGTTATACATCTTTCTACCGCATAGGTCTGGTTTGCCAATAAGCTCCTCGACTATGTCTCTATCCATGCCGATCTGGACATCGCTCATCTTCTCATAGAACTCGTCCTTAGTTGACCAAGGCCTACTGTTAGTATCGGAGCTAGCATTAGTATCAGAGACAGTATTAGGGCGAGGATTGTTCTGAAGTAGATATAGTTTTTTTTAGACTCCAGCGGTAAAGCATATAGCTACGCAAACTAGCACAATAGCCACAAGCTTAATTAACTTTTTATTTCTAGAAGTATGACTATTGTTTATCATAAGCTTATTCTATTACTTTATACTAGATAATCCAACCCACTGACACATCTGGTAATGGCTAGATAGCCTGGGATGCAAAGAACCTCTAAGGTCTTGATACGCTGCTAGGTATTGTTCTGGTGTTAATGACATATACTCTTATTCCTTTCCTCTATATTTTATAAAACAATCCATGGAAAGATTCTTGGTATTGGTGTTTTGGCCAGTTCCACCATAATAATGGCATAAATAACGAGAATCATCCGCTCGAGAATTGATTACATACCTTACAGCATAGCGATTAGGGTTTTTTGATTTTACATATTCAACTAGAGCTTTGAGATTCTTCATGTCATTCTGATTTGGTAGATCTCCTGTTTTTATTACATATACACCGTATGTGATATTGGCTCCATACCGACTTAACACCTCAGGTAATGTAGGGGTATTATTTATGTTATCTGCAACCTGATAATCTATAACTATGTCAGTCATATGTCTATAGTTTTCAATACCTAAAATATTAATAATCTTGCGTAGAGAACCAGCCTCCTGCTCGTTATAGAAAGCACTAAGGTAGGTATCGCTATAAGATTTTCTCCCTTTGTGAACAAGAAACTTATAATCACTATTTTTATATGCATTAGCAGTCCAGCCACCCTCAACCGCAAGACCACCACCTTTATACTCTGGCTTTTCGACCACAAATTCTTGCCTATATTTATTTTGCAGATATTCCTTCATGTCAGCCTGAGCGTTAGCGACATCAAGCTGGAATTTAATATAAAAACCGCCGACAATCATTGCTACCAAGATTAGCGGCGTGGCGAATAGTAGTAATACTTTGCGTGGTTTGACTGCATTAGTCTTGCTCAATTTGGATTGTTTCTTAGACATAGGTAAGCTTCCCTGTCTACTGTTTATACTCACTTTCATTGTAACCCAACCACAAGCAGTATACAACGAAATATAGACAGCCAAAGCTGCCTATATTTTGATAATTTCCCTGTGGTGAGCCAACCAATATAAATGTGGAACTCCTTTTTCGCGATTTGTTTGCGCTGCGGGATCGTTTCAAGGAGCTGGGTATGGTCATTAAAAACGGCGAGGTGTATTTACCAGATTTGGAGGAGCGTGATGTTTAATTTGCGAAAACCAGATTCAAAACTCTACGATCAAAACACCTTTGACGACCAGTTTATGCGCGACTTACGAAAGGCACGAAAAAGCATTATCATCGAAAGTCCGTTTCTCAGAACTGTCCGAGTCGAAAAATTTATTCCAATATTCCACCGGCTCAAAAAGCGTGGCGTGGCAATATTAATTAACACCAAACCACTTGAAGAACACGACGAAATATACAAACTACAAGCCCAAAAGTCTCTGAGTTTACTACAATCAGCAGGCGTCGAAGTGCTTTTTACAGTCAAGCATCACCGCAAATTAGCCATCATCGACAGAGGAATTATTTACGAAGGTAGCCTAAATATTCTCTCATATCGTGACAGTTGTGAGATAATGAGAAGGACGACATCCGCGCTGGAGGCGGAGATGTTGATAGATTTTATCGGCTTAAATAAATTTATGGAGATGAAATAATCATGGACGACGAGGACACAATCAAGGATCTTCATCTGTACGAAGACGAAGAAACGATTCAGAAAACAATCCACTACCTGGAGCTTCACGACCCAGACAATGCCAATCGCGAATACGCGGTCGGATTTCTGAAATTCATGCAGCGATTTGCGCATGTTGCTAGCAGAAGTGAGGGGTTTGATTTTGAGAAGTTCCTGAAGGAATATAAAAGCGTAAGATAAAAAGCAACAGATTTTTACTATTACCTAACAATCATCTAATCTTGTGTATAATAAGGACAACAGACTTAAGGCATCCAGGCAGTGCTGCTCAGTGATAGCGCCTGTCGCAGACAAATCATTATGCGTTTCGTGAGACAGAGGATTACGATAGCCGCTAACAATTCCCGCAGACAAATGTCTCTGCGCAGCCTCCAGACTTTTCTTGGTTTTATTATCAAAAGGTGTCCCGTCTGGGCGGACTGCTGATTGCGCAATGTGCAACATAGCCTCTTGTGGGTTTTCGCTAAACGCTTTCATCATTAAAGGACCTTCGTCTAGCTCTCTGATTGTGTGAGATTTGTCTGGATTTTGGCTAATAGATTTAGTCCTAACTGCTATTACGTACTCCTTACATGCTTCTGTGAGTGCCCCGTAGTAATCCTTGTTTTTATATTTTGATTCGCTAACTCTTTTTATATTATTA
>CAUQMR010000013.1:0-23049 GCA_963519285.1 uncultured Candidatus Saccharibacteria bacterium | reverse complement strand
GACCAATACAGCAACGTTCTGACGCCTGATTGACATCACCGACTGGAGCACGAACAGTCAATAACACATCACCAACTTTAGCAAAACGTTTCGGGTCGGTTGTAAATAAACGTATATTCGGGTATCGTAAGCCAAAATCAGCACGACCTTGGTAAAAAACAACACCATCGCCATTGTTATTATAACTTTTACCAGGTGGTGATTGACCCATGGTTATATTCATAATGTCACCTAAAGTTCCTTCATCCCAATTTTTAGCCTCAGGATTATCAACAAAATAATGGCGAAAGAGAGCTTGACCGAGCTGCTCGAGGGTTTTGTTCATGCGGCGATTGAGCTCGATTTTTTCATCAAGGCTGCTGAGGATATCGGCAATTTTCTTTTGTTGGTAGAGTGGCGGCAGATTGATGGTCATAGCTGATATTTGCTTAGAACCCAAATTCTGCTGAGCAGCACCAACAGCAGCGCTTAGGAGTTTTTCATAACTATTTACAAGATAGTAATACACAAATCTGTAATCAGCTTTGTTGTTATCAATTATTAAATTACAGCAGGCTTGATTTGTAGTTAATGGAATCTTATTAATCGCAGACTTGCCGGCAGTTGCACCATACATAGCTACAATTACAGAATCTTTAGGAATAATCTTTGCCGATGAGTTATTTAGCCCTAATTCTGTAATTGTTTTTTCAGTTGAATAAATATTACCAAAATTAACCTCCTGAGTCCTTAACCACGGTATACCGCCACCATAGTAATCATCCCTCTTGGTTAACGGCGTTCCACCAGATGTAATTTTAGTACAAATATCGCTCAACGAAACCGTCTGTATCATCGCTCATCACTTTCTGTAGAGATTGTTGTATATAAACCAATGAGAGCAGTCGCCTCCTCAAAATCTTGTAGGTTTTCGCCACTTCGCCCCCTACCTTCAGAAGCAAAGATATTTTTGTATTCCACTATCAACGCATCTACCGCCTTCTCTTTCATCTCCTCTTGCGATAAACTTGAACCATCCTCATATACAAATCTTTCTGCATATCCAAGAGCACTATATGAATTAGCAGTAAAATCTCTTAGTACGCCCTCACCTCTGCCTGATTTGAATTGTTCATATAAACTATCGTTTTTTATCTTTAGCGCAAGGGCCAGAGGTACGAACACAAGCTGTGTCGGATATTGGTCCTTCCTCCAGTTGTTATTTCTTGTTAGAAACCGGTTTACTAATTGAAGTGATGAATAGTACGAATTTATTTCACGCATCTCAAGGCCGTAGTACTCTATCGCGTCACGCGCAACTCCATTAACTATCATACTGTCATCAGCCCAGTTAAGCACGCTTCTTGCATACTCTTCGATATTCACCTTACGCAAGCCAAAAGTAAAATCAAAAAATTTATTTAAATAAGCATATCCGTCAAAGTCGCTTCCGTAATACTTCTTAATTGTATGCGAAAGTTGATTGACGTTTGTCGTAATAATGAACGTCACATCATCACGCATAAAATAATGCTTAACAACCTCTAGCAGCTCGACAGCAAAAGACGGACGACAGCGATCAAGCTCATCGATTACAAAAATGAGTCTTTCGGAATCGCCTTTTAGCTTATCAATAAACTCATTTACTGCATCGTGTCGATTTACTTGGTCTTTTACCGCTTTGACAAGGTCAGACTTCTTAGTATTCTTATCAGTGTCTATAAAATCATGGGTTAGATTCTTTAATCCTGCAGATATATTTATCATGCTAACAGCCTTCTTTATCGAGGCCGCGTTCAGACTTTCATCATCGTCTGCTATCAGCTTTAGCAACATAGCACTAAGCGCGTCGCCAAGATAATCATATTCCCATGCATTGAAATAGAAAGTTTTTTGTTTTTCTCGCAAAAGGGTGATTGCAGATTTATCAAGAGTATTATGGCCATAATCTTGAATAGCATCGTCAGACAGCATGAGTAGCTGTTTTACAAACACAGTCTTGCCGGATCCCCATGCACCATCAATTGCCAAAACTGTATTTTCTTTCAGTGAATTTAGTAGCTTCACGAGCATTGACAGCTGATTGTTACGCAGAATAGTATTATTGCGCAAATGTTTCAGGATCTGTTCATCTGTTAATTCTTTCATTTTCCCCTTAACCTTCTCTTGCACAGGTAGCCCAGATACGAAAGTTAGTCGCAACATTTGATTTCACGCGGTAACCAAGCGCAATCACCATGTCTAAACTATAATGTTCTATATTTCTCGATACCTCACGATCGCCTTCAGTTTGAACTATAAAGAATTTCTTTATAGTTGCCGAAGGGTCGAGCTCTTTCTCTTCGTAGATATTCTTAATATGTTGGCCTATATTTTGCCTTGTAGCCTGAAATACCTGGGCCAACTGCACTTGAGTGAGCCATATATTTTCATCTTGTAGCCTAGCTTGAATCTGCAGCCTACCATCATCGCCAACACACACCACCATCTCGCTATTCGGGTTGTCGCCATTCATCATTTGATTTCTTTCTCTATTTTGGCAAGATTTTCTTTTATTTTCACCTCTAACTCATGACTCTTCGCAAACTGCCCTTCAAGCTCAGCCGTCAGTCTGGCAAATTTCTCGGCAAACGGCTCATCGTCTTCTTCGGCCTCTTCAACACCCACGTAACGGCCAGGCGTCAGCACATAATCATGCTGCCTGATTTCTTCTAGATTAGCGACTTTACAGAAACCCAGCTGGTCAGCATACTCCGCACTGGCGGTTTTATAATCATGGTATGTCTTCGCCACCCGAGCAATGTCTTCTGCAGTCAACTCACGGTTGCGGCGGGTCACCATTTTACCCAAATTTCGCCCATCGATGAACAGCACTTTGCCATGACGATTGGCACGATCACGCGACACAAACCACAAGCAGCATGGTATAGCGACGTTAAAAAACAACTGGCTCGGCAATGTGACGATAGCGTCAACCATATCATTGAGCACTAACTGCTTACGGATATCACCTTCGCCGCCAGTTTGACTGCTCATACTCCCGTTTGCCAACACAAAGCCTGCCGTACCGCGCGGGCTCAAATGGTGAATCATATGTTAAATCCACGCAAAGTTAGCGTTACCCTTTGGTGGCAGACCATACTTCCAACGCGGGTCAGCCTGCAAGTGTTCTTGACCCCAGTCGCTAATGTTAAACGGTGGATTGGCTAGGATATAATCAGCTTTTAGGTCAGGCAGCTGGTCGTCCATCAGGGTATCGCCACGTTTGATATTTGCATCAATGCCGCGAATTGCCATATTCATTTTAGCGAGTCGCCAAGTCGTTTCGTTCAGTTCTTGACCATACACCGCGATGTCGCTGACACGCCCAGCGTGCTCCTCGACAAACTTCTCACTCCAGACGAACATACCACCACTACCGCAGCACGGGTCATACACGCGCCCGCTGTATGGCTCAAGCATTTCTACCAGTAGTTTCACGATGGAGCGCGGCGTGTAGAATTCACCACCATGCTTACCCTCGCTGTCGGCGAACATACCCATAAAATATTCGTAGACTTGACCAAGTAAATCTTTGGAACTGGCAGTGTCGAATTTGATATTGGTAAATAAATCGATGAGTTCACCTAAGCGACGCTTATCCAAAGCTTCACGGGCATAATTTTTCGGCAAAACACCTTTCAAACTAGGGTTGTCGCGCTCAATTTCCTCCATGGCACTATCAACTAAGACGCCAATTTCTGGCTGTTTGGCACTCGCCACTAGGCGTTCCCAACGAGCCTCCTTGGGAATCCAAAAAATATTCTCCGCCAAATACCAATCCCGGTCTTCAGGATTATAATTCTCATCAATCGCTGCCTGATGTCGCACCGAAAACGCATCTGAAACATATTTTAGAAAAATCAGCCCCAATACCACATATTTATAATCCGACGAGCTGATATTACCCCGTAGTTTATCCGCCGCAGCCCACAACTGCCTTTCAAGCTCCCTCATATTCATATGATATATTATATCAGATTTGGAAGTCGTTTACTCTGGTGTGTAACAGACTTTTGTAGTCAGTTTTCGTAACAATAATATGATCATTAAGCGTAATACCAAGCAATTTCCCCGCTTCCGCCAGCCTGCTGGTGACATCTTTATCAGCCTGACTGGCCTCCAAGCTCCCGCTCGGATGATTATGCGCCACGATGATACTGGCCGCGCGGTCGGCGATGGCGTCGGCGAAAACCTCACGCGGGTGTACCAGGCTGGCGGTCAATGTGCCGATGGTCACCACCCGCTTGGTAATCAAACGATTAGCGCCGTCCAGCGTCAAGCAGACAAAGTATTCCTGCTTTTTGTCGCGAATGTCGGCCAGCAGCTCGACCGCTTTTTCTGGGATGTCGATGATTGGTTGGTCGCTATCCAGCAAGTACCGCCGCGCTAGCTCCAAACTCGCCACAATTACCGGGATTTTCGCTTCGCCCAAACCAACCACGCCGCGCAGATCATCATACGAAACATCGCCGCCTTTTTGACGCACAATTTTCAGTACTTCGCGCGCAATTTTACCAACATCCGCTTGTTTATTGCCACTGCCAATAATCGCCATCAACAGTTCCAAGTCGCTCAGCCGCGCCGTTCCATACCGCGCCAATTTCTCGCGGGGACGATCCAATGGATGACGGTCATAGATCTTCATATCTCTACACCCCGATTAAGTCCTAACTATATACCAAACTATCCAGTTAAACGACCATTTGCCAAACGTTATCTTCTGGTAACGACAAGCGATGGTGATTGGGCCTAGTTTGATGCTATATGGACATTGCTTGGCAGCTGGATCCTCCGTCTGAGAATGAGCCGTCTTATTATCAATCTGTACAGTTGTGGATTTACCAACATACCCGTCAGCTTTCATACCCGTTACGGTAATTGTTCTGGTTTTTGATATATCGACATCGGTGATATCAAGCTGTCGCTGTTCACCGACCGCCCAGCCAAGATTGTTATCATCCAGCCGAATCAGCCAGCGCGAAGACAAATTATCAACTGGTTGCCAATTGAGCCGAATCGTCGCCTTAGTGCCATTTCGCTCAATAATTTTTGCCGAGACCTGAGGCGCTCCAGGACCAACAGGCCGATTAGGCTTGATGCCAACTTTAACAGGTGCCGATATGTTTGATACCGTGTCGTTGTCAGCACTCATTCGCACCTGCATGATGCCATCAAATTTTTCAGTGTAAACATGACTAGCAACTGGGTTTGTCGTTGTTTGATCAATTTTACCATCGCCATCAAAATCCCATTCGTACTTTGTGATACTACCATCAACGACGTACGAATCGCTGGCGTCAAACGTAATTTCCTGGCCAATATTTGCATAATATTCACCAATTTTGAGCTTAGCGTTTGGACGATTCTTGATTTTAGTTAAGGCTTTCGTTAGTGCGCCAATTGTGTCATTCTCGCCGCCACTGACAACGACCTGGCCCGAGGTTTGCTTAGCGACATCTGCGTACGAATTCGCCAGATGATGTTCCACGACCGGATATACATTTACTGGATCAATCTCCAGTGAACGCTTAGCCACAGCCGCCACCGTTGAGCCGTCAACTCTATCCGGCTCGTGATAGCCAGCATCAGTCAACAGAATCATCGCTTTTGTCGCCCCTTTTTGCCATTTCATCTCATTCATCGCCACCATACTAGCATGCAACGCTGCCTCTGGTGTGTCACCGCCACCATCAACTGAAACGCTATCAAGTTTAGCAAGCAGGTCGGTAGTATCCGATTGTAAATCTGATAATTTTTTAGCAGTATATTCATCACCAGCATCACGATACACAACCAGTCCAACTCGTCCGTTCATTTCTTTGATCTTCGAGCTATAATTCCTGATGAACGTTTTCATCTGATCAATATATGGACGCATCGACCCGGTGGTATCCAAGACAAACACTACGTCAGTTCCGGTCGTACCTATGTTATTGTTTGAAGGCTTGTCATTGATTATTGGGCCGTCTTGCGGAGTAGACTGAATAGCCTTATTTAACCGAATAGCCGCCTCAAATACACCGTCGTCGATTGGTCCATTAGTATTGGCATATTTACCGTGTCCATCTGTATCCCAAGCAAATTTTGAGCTGCCGCATACATAATCATGACCGAGACACCATAGTCCAGTCTTTACATTATCTTCGTCTGGCAAAAATGGTTTTCGTGCACCAAGGGCACCGTTATCAACAAAACAATTAGCAATTTCCCGGCGATAGGTTGATAATTTTTTCTTAAAGCACGCTGGCGGCAGGATACCTTCACCTTCTGGCAAATATAATTTAGGATCGCCAAACAACATCGTAAAGACTATCTTCTGCTTGATGTCAGATGGTATACCAGGTAACGCCTGTCCAACCACCTGCGCACCCTGTGAGTAACCTCCCAGAACGAAAAACTCTTTGGGACATTTGCGGTGGCGAGCAGTTAAATAGGCGTTCAATTCTGCAACGCCTTGATCGACGCTTTTGCCATAATCATATCTCATACCACCACTCATCTTGGCACCAATGGCATTGCCATTCATAAGATCACTAACATTAACCGCCGGGTACTGGTTGCCGCCATAACTTTCACTACCGAGTTCGTAGAAATTTAATTTATCTTTACCAACCCTATCTTGAAGTTGTTTACGAAAAGCCCTAACCTCTTTAGCATTAAGCTCTTGTCCAGAACCACGAGCGAATATAGCTGTAGCCAACATACATTTGTCATCGACCTTCTTCGCCATGACACCGGTATCAAAGACAAGTACACTAGCAATTGCAGTTACTGCAGGTACCATATAGATTAATACTTTTTGCTTAATCATAAATTTGACCCTTTCTCCTTATAAATAAATATATTTCTGTATCATTAGTTGAATTTTTATACTCAACCATCACACTAAACTGATAGCGACCTCTTTCTCCAACGTACTCGCATGAATCTAAAGCCGTACCATCATCATAATCTACACATTGGCTGTGACTTGTATTAACCTGCGAAAAATTTTCAATAAACTTCTTCGCATCATTTTGTGTAATTTTACCCTTTACAATCCAAGATTTAGACATTTCTGGACAATTTCCCATCAAACATAAGAACTGTGGCGGAACTACTTTATACTTAGTCTGCTGCCACCCATCAAGCGGCCTAAAACTATCCGCCACCGCCTCGATATCTTTCGTACTACCTCGCCACAATACCAAACAAGCTACTAGTCCAACCAAGACCATCAAACCAACACATAAACATAAGGCTATCTTTTTTAAATTAATTTTTTTATTACTCTTCATATAGACCTCCTTATAATCAAAAGACGCCCTAAAGGGCGCTTACAAACTAGAATAATTGACATATTGACTGGCGGTGCATAATCACAAACCATATGTGGTTATTATAGCTTATGGTTTGTGTAATGTCTATCCTAGGCTCAGGTTATTTTCTCGCCCACTATAAACAACATAGACAGCCACTACACCAACCAGTTTCGTCAACCACGAAATGACGCTAGTGCTACCGGTAGCTGGGGTCCTATTATCTTCCGGATTCAACCGACTGTCATCCATCCACAAACCCAGTGATGGATGGTTTTTGATAATCAGGGAATCTTCGTCCGCGACATTTACTTCACTGCTATAGTTATACTCGTCAGAAGCAGCATCCGTTGCTAACTCATCTGGCTCATCTAGCTCGAGCTCTGCTGACTCGGTCAATTCTTCATCAGAAACAGACTCTTCCAGTCTTTCAGGTGGCAGCTCAACATCTGATCTTACGTCACCAATCTCCATAACCGCTGTCTTAATTTCATCATCATACCACAAGTTGTTTTCTCCCGATGTTGTCATAATCACATCAGCTGGTTTCTCACGAGGCAAACCATCTTTTTCCAGTGCTTGCGCTAGTGCCTCCTTTAACTCAACGGTAGGGACCGACTTAGTAGTCGGTGGAACAGGGACCACGAATTGCTCGACTGGCTCATAGTCATCCTTGATGATTTCGGGCACTGATGCTAGCTGGAGATTGTCCAACGGTTCTATAGACTCAATCTCAATCTCATCAGCCACAAAAACTTCCGGCTCATCAATGTCTTCACTTGTCACAATCGTCGCTTCCGTTAACGGGCCTGTTGTCACTACCTCAGTCAAAGGTGCTTCTGGCTCCGCCACTGACGACTGTTCAACAAAGAACACCACATCCTCCTCAGCCCAGACTTCTTCGTCAGTATCACAGGAGCGCTTCTCTATTGCCGCATCATCAAACTGCTCAACTGGGGGAGTCTGCGCTTCATAAACCGTCTGATCCACTGCCGTTTCCTGATTACCATCCTGCGGTGGATCGGTCCAAAATTCATCTTCATTAACGACAGTCTCGACAGGAATAATTGGAGTCAGTGCTTCTGGCTCGATTGCGGCATTCTCCGTCGGTACCACTTCCACCGCCTCGTGCACCACTGGCACATCAACTGGCATTGGCGCCTCCACCGCAACCACTTCTTTGGCGGGTGTTTCACGTTTCACGTCTTCGGTCTGTCTATCAGCTGACGGCTCCGGCGCTTGGGTGGAGAGTTCTTGTTCAATAGCTGGCAGCGCGCTCTTTTCTTCCACCTCACTCACCATATCATGGCTATTATTATAATCCCCCGTGTCATCGGCTGTGGTGTTATGTGACAGCATTTCTCTTGATGGCACCTCAACTGGTGATACTGGCGACAAACTGTCAGCTGTATCCACCGCCTTAACTGACTTTGGTTCTTTTACCTCAATTTGCGGTGATGCTTGAACATCACTCACTACCATGTTAGCAAAATCGTCATTTACCTTTTTCGCATCCTCGACAATAGGCACGACCGGGTCAGCTTCAATCACTATCGACGTCGGCAAAACCACTTCATCTTCTGGTGTCGATTGCTTGCTCATCTCAGCCGGTTCATCAAGGCCAGGATCGGTAGCTTGCGGCTCCACTACGTGATCATCTATTTCCATATTCTCCACAGTCTCAACATCAACATCCGCTACCTTACCATCTTCCTCATCATGGATATTACTCTTCTGTTCTTTGGGGTAGCCAACTTCCTCTGCGGCGTCTCCACCATCCAGAACTACTTCCACCACCTCAGGACTTGCTACTTCCGACACTTCTTCAATTTGGCTCAAGTCACCAGCTTCATCAGTCTCCGGTGTCACCTGTGCCCAAACGATCTCACCTGGCGCTTCGTCCTCTCGGAGTAATTGTTCCAGTGTACTCAGCTGTTCTTCAGACTGAGGGTTATCCTTGTTTGCCATCATTGCCGCTTGACGATCTTGGCATAATCCTAAGTTGACACAACCAAAACACGCCGCGCTGCCAAAATTTCGACAAAACTCAGGATCAATCGGCGTACAGTCTTCTTTTGTGTCGTTATTAGATATAGCAACGTCAAGCTCTGCCTCACCGCCGGCCACCGCCACCAAATCAAACTGACCTGCACTATTAGCCACCACTTCGCCAACGCCAGACGAAAATTCCTCACCGTCAGCACCGTCTCTTAGCGACGAAAATACGTCAAAATTATCACCGTCAATTCCTGTCGGTGATAATCCTACGGTAGTCGCCTCTCCAATCATTGCTCAAAAAATGTCTCCGTTGAAATATGTGATTCGTCGACGCCAGCGGCGGTTAGTTTTTGCCAAACATCGCGCACAAATGGCAGACTTCCACAAACCAGAAAGTGCGCCTCACTCGGCACTTCACTCACAATCTTCGCCACCTCAAACCGCCCGTTATGCCAGCCGTCTGTTTCCTCAACCTGCTGACGAGTACTAAACTTGTTGACTGTAATATTCGACGCTGCTAACTCTTCCGAGAACACCATATATTCTGGCGATTTTTGACTCAAATAGAGAAAGGTCGGCTGCTGGGCGTCCGCCAAAATACTCCAAATCGGACTCAGCCCGCACCCTGCCGCGATGCCGACCAGTGGCCGCTCGGTTTGCGGATTGAAATCGCCGTATGCCCGGCTAATGTGTAACGTATCTCCAACCTGGCGCGAACACAAATAGCTCGAAAATTCGCCGCCCACATTTTTCACGGTAATCGACATCAGTTCCTCATGCGGACGCGAGGAAATACTATAGGCCTTGCCTTCGCGCACCTGACTGCCATCGATAAACACCGTGATGTACTGCCCCGCCATAAAGTCAAACGGCCGCACAAAATACAGCGTTGTCACCTCGGGGTTTTCCTGGCGCACCCGCACAATTTCGACAGTTAGTGAATCACGCATTCCTCAACATACCTTTCCATTATTTTTTTGGCAGCTCTAAACTCTTCGTCAGTAAAGGTGTGGTAATTGGCAAACTTCGGGCTAATAGTAGTACCGGTGCGAAAATGCTGCAAAGCAAACCGCTTAGCGCCTTTGACTAGCTCGCCAATCTTCTCAAAATCCGCTACCTCCAACTGCTCGCGGACGATCGTCGTCCGAAATTCATGACCAATCCCTGAATCAATCATCAACCGCACGTTCTCCTTGATTGCTTCCAGATCAATCGGCCGCGCCGCAATCTCCACATATTTTTCCAGCGGCCCCTTGACGTCCATAGCGATAAAATCAATCGTCCCCTCCTCGACCATGCCGCGCACCATATCTGGGTGCGTGCCGTTGGTGTCCAGTTTGACGTCAAAGCCCAGCTGCTTAATCATCCGGCACAACACCGGCAAATCTTCGTTAACCGTCGGCTCGCCTCCAGAAATCACCACGCCGTCTAGCCGGCCAATGCGCGATTTCAAGAATATCATCGCCTCCTCGACCGGAATGCTTGGTGCCAAGCGCTCAGGTAGCACCAGCTCAGGATTGTGGCAATAGCCGCAGCGCATATTGCAACCCGAGAGAAACAGTGCTGCCGCCACGTGCCCTGGATAGTCCACCAGCGACAGCTTCTGAATCCCGCCGATCGCCACCCTAAGCTGGGACAGCGACGGCGCAAGCTCGCTGATGTTCGGCGGCATCGTCATAATGCTCCCTCATGTCAAATTCAGCCTGCTTACCCTTGTTCCACTGAGAAACTGGACGCAAGAAGCCAACCACACGTGAGTAAACTTCGGTCGCTTCACTACAGCTTGGGCAGGTTGGATGTTCACCAACCAAGTAGCCGTGATTTTTACAAATACTAAAGCTTGGACTAAAGGTAAAGTACGGCAATTTGTAATTTTCACAAATCGTCTTCACTAGTTTTTTCAGCGTCTGTGGATCATCCATGCGCTCGCCCAGGAAGAAGTGAATCACCGTACCCCCCGTGTATTTGGTCTGCAAGTTATCCTGCAAATCCATCAGCTCGAATAAATCATCGGTGTAGTTAACTGGCAAGTGGCTGGAGTTGGTATAGAACGGATGCTTGACCGCCGCGCCGAGGCCATTGGCAAAGTGTGCTCGGTCAGGGAAGCTGGCTTTGTCAATTTGCGCCAAACGGTAGGTCGTGCCCTCAGCTGGTGTCGCCTCCAGGTTGTAGTTGTTGCCTGTTTCTTTCTGGTATTCCACCAAGCGGTCGCGCATAAAGTCAAGCGTTTTCTCAGCAAAGGCCTTACCCTTTTCGGTACCGATATCAACGCCCAGCAAATTCAATGCCGCCTCATTTGTACCAATCAAACCGATGGTCGAGAAGTGATTCTTCCAGTATTGATTAAATCGCTGCTTGATATTACGCAAGTAAAACTTGGTGTATGGATAGAGGTTGGCATCAGTCAATCGCTCCAATACCTTACGCTTGGTTTCCAAGCTATCTTTCGCCATATCCATCAATTCGCTCAGACCCTTGAAGAACTCTTTCTCGTTCTTTGATTTCAGCGCCAAACGTGGCAAATTGATAGTGACCACACCAACTGAACCAGTCATTGGGTTTGAGCCAAACAGTCCGCCGCCGCGGTATTCCAGCTGACGATTATCAATGCGCAGGCGACAGCACATCGAGCGCGCGTCTTCTGGATCCATGTCAGAATTGATAAAGTTTGAGAAGTATGGAATGCCGTATTTAGCACTGGCTTCCCACAGGCTTTCAATCACTGGATTATCCCAGTTGAAATCTTTGGTGATATTAACCGTTGGAATTGGGAAGGTAAAGACGCGACCGTTAGCATCACCCTCAGACAAGACCTCGAGTAGCGCCTTGTTGAGCATATTCATCTCTTCTTGATAATCGCCATAAGTGGAATCCTGCATCTCACCGCCGATGATCACTGGGTTATCCGCCATGTGTTTTGGACATTCGAGGTCAAGTGTAATGTTCGTAAATGGCGTCTGGAACCCAACCCGAGTTGGCACATTAACGTTAAAGACAAATTCTTGCAACGCTTGCTTAACCTCACCGTAGTTCAATTTATCAGCGCGAATAAATGGCGCCAGCAGTGTATCAAAATCAGAGAAGGCCTGAGCACCAGCTGCCTCACCCTGCAAGGTGTAGAAAAAGTTCACTACCTGACCCAATGCTGAACGAAAATGCTTGGCTGGCTTGGACGCCACCTTGCCAGCAACACCCGTGAAACCTTCTTGCAACAAGTCAGTCAAATCCCAACCGACACAGTACACACTGAGGAGGTTCAGGTCGTGAATATGCAAATCACCTTCTTTGTGCGCCTGACCAATCTTTGGTGTATAAATCTTGTCCAACCAGTAAGTCTTCGTAACTTCCGCCGATACGTAATTGTTCAAACCCTGTAGACTGTAGCCCATGTTGGAGTTCTCATTCACCTTCCAGTCCAGATTACCAATATATTGATCGATCAAATCAACATGCGCGTTAGATGTAATTTCGCGCAATTTTTTGTGCTGGTCACGGTAGATGATGTAGGCCTTGGCAGTTTTCTTAAACTTAGAATCAATCAAAATGTCCTCGACGATATCTTGGATATCTTCAACGTCAGGCAACTGCTTTTGGTTGCGAGCTTCCAGTACCGTCAACACTTTCTCGGTTAGCTCCTTGGCGGTTTTTTTATCAAATTCACCAGTCTCCAGGCCAGCTTTTTCAATGGCTTTTTCGATCTTTTTGCGATCAAATTTGACGGTGCGACCATCACGTTTTTTGATTGATTTGTACATACCCCTCCTTATTATGACAACAACAAACAGACCCCAACCTCCCCGAGGGGTGCGTGTTGCAAAAAACGTTATTTATTTTCTAAAACACCATATGTAGTGCTTAATATAGAATATACACGCAATATATAGCGTCTGTCAACGAAAATACATTGTATTATTTACATGTATGGGATTCTTGTATTGTTTGTAGTAAATCATAAGCGGTGGCTGCTGTTAGTGCCTGCATTTGGCGAAGATTGTCGCCTGGCTGAAGCGGCGGTTTGAGACTGCGGATAAGATAAAAGCCAACAAATGCCGCTAACATCTCCGCATTGAGTTCATCTAGCCATGGTGTTACATCCTGACTATGCCGCACCATATCGACCAAAAACTCCGTCGCCCCAGACCCCCGAGGCGCATAGGAGGCCCAATTCCAATCAACCAATTTCAACTGACCAGTTTGCGGATGAAACGCCAAGTTATCACTGCGCACGTCGGAATGATTAAAGCAATCTTCTGGCTGTTTGGCGAATTGTTTGGCACGCACCGAAATATCGGCTAGTTCATCGCTCCTACTGAGTAATTCCATCATCTTCTGGCAACGGCGCTGGTTGACTTCTGATTGCTCCGGTGACAATGTTTGGTAGTTATCGATCAGCTGACGGCGAATATCAGCATCAGCAATAACCCGGTCAATGCCGTCATCCAGGCCGAGTTCTGTCGCTACAAATGGCTGTAGATATAGCTCCTCAATCACCGCGTGCGGCAGCTCTGTTTGTTCCAGCTCGCGAGTTGCTGTTACCACTGCTGAAATATATCGTTCTGCCACAGATTTTTCCGTTGGCGGCCGCCACAACCAGCCGTCGGCTGACGTATAACTGGTTGTCAGCAGCACGTGCCCATCACCAGCCAGCTTAGCCCAATCAATCACATATTGCGGGTGAATTTCCTGCAACATCCGCATCACTTCATAATCTTTTTTCAGCCAGGCTAATTCCCGCTCGCCATCATCAGGCAGTACATCAACATCAACTTCTTTTACAAAAATTGTCCGATCGCCCGCCGACACCAAGGCGCGGCGATTACGCGAAAAGCCGCCACTAACTGGCGTAACTCGCAGGTCGGAAGAGTCGACACCGAGTTCCGCTGCCGCACACTGAAGCGCTCTGGCGGTTAGTAGCTTGTTGCGATTAGACAAAGTTTCCATATGGGAATTATAACATTTACCATATACCTGTTCTATTGCGCCATATAATCAAACAGATCTATGTCAGTCATATAACGTCAGTTTCCTGAATTACACTCCCGTATCTCGCCGATAAAAGCCAATCGCTGCCACGCCGAGTGCCACCAAACTCACACAAACCAAAACGACCAATTTCCCTAAGTCCAATCCGTCCATTAAACTACCCGGAATGTTGTAGTAATGAATCAGCGACCAAACGTCGTAATCTTTCCAGCTTTCGATCAACTTGGCGGTAATCGACAGGGCGTACATTGCTAGAAACATTAGACTACCAACGCCGACAGCCAGCGAGCGTTTTCCTGTAACTGCCTGAGTGACAAAGGTGAGGCTGCCAAAACTAAGCCCCAAAAACCACAAACTCACACAAGCCCCGACAACGTGCGCGAGATTTGGATGAAAGTCAAACAGCGGACCGATGAACGCAATAGTCATACATAACAGCACGGGAGGAATCACCAATAACCCCGCCATCGCCGCATATTTTTGTAGCACAATCGTCACCCGAGTCCGTCGACTAGCGAGCAGCAACTCCAATGTCCCCGAATCTTCTTCCCGACCAATTACCCCAGCGCCTAAAATAATCGCTGTAATCACCACGCCGACCATCGCCACCAGCGGAAACAGCTCAATACTCAGCCAGCCTTCTGGCGTGGTGCCAATCGCCAAATCGCCAACCACCGCTTTCATACCAGCCGGCATCATGTCGATGAACGGGCTTAGCTGATCGCTAAATTTATTGAACAGTGCTGAGAACAACACCGCCACAACGCTAATGCCAACACCCAAAAACAGCGGCAACTTGTAATTTTGCCGCACCGTCTGCCACATCATCGCTTTGCCTCCTCGCCTTCATAATACCGCATGAATAATTCTTCTAGTTCCAATTCTGATTCGCGCAATAGTTTTGGTTTGTATTCGGCGATGAACGAGATAAACTCCGTTGCGTCGCCTTTGACGGTAAATTCATATTCGTCGCCACGGTGTTGAACGTTGGTGATAGACGGCACTTTTCTGGCTGCCGCCAGGGACGGTTTTTTAGCAAAGGTCACAATGTAGCGGTGCGTCACCAGATGTTTCATGGTCGCGATAGGTTCAATGGCAATCAATTTTCCATCGCGAATAAAGCCAGCACGGTGGCAAATTTTTTGCACTTCAGCCAGATCGTGACTGCTGACAAATACCGTCGAGCCTTGCCCAGAAACTTCGCGCACCAAATCGTAAAATACTTGCTTCATCAGCGGATCCAGACCGCTGGTCGGCTCGTCCAAAATCAGCAATTTCGGGCGGTGCATAAATGCTTGAATCAGACCAATTTTCTGGCGATTACCCTTGGAAAGATGGCGAATCGGTCGATCCAGCGCCGCCTCAAAACGCTCAGCCAGTTTATCAACATATCGCCAATCAACCTTCCGACCCGTCCGCGCCAAAAACTTCAGCAATTTCCGGCCAGTCATAGTTTCATACAGCACAATGTCGCCCGCCAGATACCCAACCTGATCATGAAGGGCTGTTCGTTCCTCAACGCTCTGTCCGCCCAACAACTCCACCCAGCCATCCGTCGGCCTCAAGAAATCCATCACCAACCGAATCGTCGTGCTTTTACCCGCACCATTCGGCCCAAGAAACCCAAACACCTCACCTTCATGCAGCTCCAGCGACACATTGTCAACTGCCAGCTTATGACCAAAGCGCTTGGTCAGCCCATGTAATATCAGCGGTGAAGTATCACTCATAACGACTCCTTTTCATAGTCATTATTTGCTATGGTTTCAGTATATAACATGGTAGGTTTTTACGCCACCAGATCTGCACGAGCGAATTGCACCGCCACTTAGGACTAGTAAATCTACTAACCTACCCCAGCATCCTTCCTAACGTATCAAATGTCCGCCCATTCCGTATGGTGACCAGCGGATAAAACTTTTCTTTCATCAGTAGCTTGTGATATGACGTACGCAAAAATTCTTTCTCACTATATTTACCCCAAAAGATTGCCTTTTTGCCAAAATGAACAATCTCATCATGAAGCGGCATGTGGCTAATCCTCTCCTTGATATACTCAGGATCGACGTCATCGGTATAAAATAATACATCTTTTCGCGCCAAAGGCTGATGCCACCACTCTGGCAGACCAGACACTTCATCAAGATACTCATCTTTCGTCAGAACGACGTGTTTGATGGTAAACGGAAAACACCCTAACATGATAACGATATTCTCTTTGACTGTCGTCAGGCCATCATCAGTGTCAAATATAACATTACCGCTATTGATATAGGTGACTACGTTCTGATATCCCAAGTCTTCGAGGCTTGCTTTAAGGTCATTCATCGAGACTTTGTTCTTACCACCAACATTAATTCCCCGAAGTAACAGGATATATCTCATGTTCTTTAGTATACTATCGCCTGCGCTTCCGACCAAATGCGCTAGCGATGATTATTTAGCAGGACTGTAGAACAAAGTGTCCGGCCTACGAACCACATGTGTTATATTGCTGCTGCGATTACCATATTTACCCTGTAGGTCAATGATGGTGACGTGCTGTTCTGTTGGTTCTGGGCCTGTTTTGAGCACCTGAACCGTGACAACGTCATTGGTTGTCGTCACGCCATATAAGCGCCCGGCTGACAGACGAACATTATCTGGTGAAGGGTCTTTGACTGACTGATTAAAATAGAACCGCCACTGCGCAACACTACCAGATTTTGGTGCCGGAATATATTCGGCACGCCGCAACCGTGGACCTTGCCTGTCAACCAGGAAAAACATAGTAACAACAGCAATAATCGCGACCGCCATCACCCATTGCCACCGCTGAATTCTTTTCACAACACTAATAGACATACTGGTTTTTCTCCTTATCAATCGGTCTGACATAATCAGGCGACAGGACCGTACGATCGGTGGTGTTAGTGTTTGGATTGGCGATAAACACCCCGCTGGTCTCTACCCACTGATCTGGAGCAAAGGTTTTGCGCCAGCCTGAGCTGTACACTGGTACACCAATTGGGCGAGCATCCAAAGCACAACACGTCACTACAAAACGCGAAACAAAGAAAACATTTTCGTCATTGCTAGCCGTGATAAATCCGCTGACTTTAGCTGGTTTGTTTTGGTATTGTTTTGGGTCACTGGATTGGGATAATAAGAGCGACCAATCTTTGATGGTGAAGTTAGTATAACTACCCCGTTCTTTGAGAATGGCTGATTCACGAGCATCACCAGTTGCCTTCGCCCCACTATTCATCACTCGCTGACTCACTGTCAAGCTGGTCAACGCCGCCGGCTGTATCACTAATAATATGACGACCGAGATAATGACCATCACCATAGCAGCATATGGCCGATATCGTTTAGGTGAGGTTTTATGATTGTGCTTTGGCAGAGTGATAATCGTGGCGAGAGCGAGTAAAACACCAGTTGTTGCTAGCGCCAAGGAAAATAATTCATAGCGTGGATGAATATACCATTTGAGCTTTTCCTCAAACGAGAGCCATATAGTAGCGATACTGGCAACTAGCATCAGCAGGATGCCACTCCATTCGTCTAGCTTATTGAGCCATCTCAGTATCTTAGAATACATAATTTACCACCAATCCCAGCAGCGCTGTTAGTAGTACTACCAACAATGACACTTGCACTAGTACCGTTCGGCGATACGTCGTGCGCATCAAGCTCAGCATTTTGATATCAATCATCGGACCAAACGTCAAAAAGCTAACTAGTGAGCCAGATGTAAACGTACCGCGAAATGCCAGCGCAAAGAATGCATCGACACTAGAACAAATCGACACCACAAACGCCAGTAGCACCATGACCAACACTGACCAGGCTGGGCTGTTTCCTAACAGCAAAATGGTTTCGCGCGGCACGACAACTTGGATAAAGCCAGCTATCATCGCACCAATGATCAATGCCGGCATCATGGTGCGCGTTTCATGCTTGAAAAAATGAAGCGCGTCAACCAGCCTGTTTGAATGGTCATTTTCTTCTTTGCAACTAGCGATAAATTCTGGGCGCAACATGGTCTCTTGCCGCGTCGAGCTGTATATCCAACCGATGAGATTGGCGATCAAAAAGCCACCCAAAATCCTAGCAACCAGTACTGTATTATCGTCAGAGAATGCCTGTTGGGTAGTAATGATAGTCACAGGATTTAGTATTGGCGCCGCCAAAAGAAAGGTGAGCGATTCTGCTGGCGTTAAGCCCTTAGCAAGCAATCCACGTGCCAACGGCACATTACCACATTCACAAACCGGCATAAACACCCCAAGTAGCGAGATGAGCGCGCGACGCAAGAACGGCTGTTGTGGCAAATGCTGAAGCAGCCAGTCGTGAGGCAACCACACACGAACCGCCATAGAAAAGAACATGCCTAGCATCACAAATGGCAATGCTTCGATGATGACGCTCAAGCTCAGGGTGATAAAGTCTTGGAAATGCTTGGGCAGCTCTATGGACAGGTTTCGTCCAGCAACCTTCACCGCAAGAAGCACTGCAACTACCACTGCAGCCAATAGCCAACGTTTATTTGTACTTTGACGTTTTTTCACTCATCTATTATACGTCTGATTTGCTATTTTTAACAATCAAGAAAGCATCAGTCTGATGTGGAATTTTGCATGGTACCGAATCGTATTTCGAGGAACAAAGAAAAAACACCTCCGTAGAAGTGTCTTTTCTTGGCTCCGGCAGCTGGGCTCGAACCAGCGACCTATTGGTTAACAGCCAACCGCTCTACCACTGAGCTATGCCGGAATACCGTATTGCCATTGTACCGTATCATGACATTATTGTAAAGAACTGAATTAACGGTATATCAGGCACCTTTGACAATATCTAACGCTTTTCTCAAGATAACCGCCTCCTCATGAGCCGCCTCATCCGCCACGGCTTCACGTTTTTCGGCTTCTTGTTCCAGATGATACCACCATGGCTTGGTCGCGCCAGTAGCAGCAACCTCGTGATTGATACCAAGCTCCAACGACCTGGCTTTACCCTCTCGCTTGATCAAGGCTCCTTGTGCCACCAAACCGTCAATGTGCTTAGCTACCGTCGAGACTGATTTATAGCCTAAAGCTTGCATTATCTCTCGAAAGGTCGGACTATATCCCTGTCCGCTGATAAATCCTTCGATAAAATCGAGTAGTTGTTTTTGCTTTTTCGTTAGTTTCATATATGTTCTATTCCTTGCTATACTTATAATACAACCAAATAGGAGGATAATAAAGATGAAGATTTTGTTAACTGGTGGCGCCGGGTATATTGGTTCTCACACTGCCATTGAACTCATCCAAAGCGGACATAATGTCGTCATTATGGACGATCTATCAAACAGCTCAGCGGAAGTGATACGACGCATCGAAGATATTACCAAAACGACTATTCCGTTTGTGAAAGCAGACGTACGTGACAAAGCAGCGCTAGAAGAGGTATTTACTAACCAACAGATTGATGCCGTCATTCATTTTGCTGGGTTTAAAGCTGTTGGCGAATCGGTCGCTAAACCGCTGGAATATTATGACAATAATCTCGTTTCAAGCCTGGTTCTTTTGGAAACCATGCAAAAACATCATGTTAACAAAATTGTTTTCTCCAGTTCAGCCACCGTCTATGGCAATCCAGAGTCTCTGCCACTGACAGAAGAATCACCATCCGGTCGAGGCATCACCAATCCATATGGCCAAACTAAGTTCATGATTGAGCAGATTTTGCAAGACGCCGCAGTTGCTAACCCAGAGCTGGAAGTGTCTATTTTGCGCTATTTCAACCCAATCGGCGCACACGCATCGGGGACCATTGGTGAAGATCCAAACGGCATTCCAAACAACCTACTACCATACGTTGCGCAAGTAGCAGTTGGTAAATTGAATGAGGTTGGCGTATTTGGTGATGACTATGACACACCTGATGGCACCGGTGTGCGTGACTATATCCACGTAGTCGATTTGGCGCGTGGTCACGTGGCAGCACTAGAACACATGCAGTCAGGCGTGAATATCTATAACCTCGGTACCGGACAGGGCACCTCTGTTCTAGAAATCATCAAGGCGTTCTCTCAAGCCTCTGGCCACGATATTCCTTATGTCATCAAGCCTCGTCGCCCTGGTGATTTGGCGGCTTGCTATGCCAACTGCGACAAAGCCCAACGAGAGCTCAACTGGAAAGCTGAGTTATCTGTTGAGCAAGCCTGCCAAGACACCTGGAACTGGCAAAGTAACAATCCAAACGGCTACCAGTCATAATAACCATCAGCGTCTAACCTAAAACCAGCGGCTACTACCGCTGGTTTTCTGTACCGAGGACGATGACGATGTCAGCGTTATACTTACTAATGGTCGGTGGGATGGTAGTCACAACATTAGTACCATAGGTCTGCTTCAACTTTTCGATAGTCTTTGGTTTCGTGCCGTTACTTAGGTCGTAGATGGTATGTTTTGCTTGGACGCTGCCTGGATAGTTACCCACCTGGACCACATTTAACTCTTGCTTGGTTAATTTTGTCTGTTCAGCGGCTGCCACGCCCGCGACACCAGAGCCATTCAAAATCACCAATCTCGCTTCTTCATTCATCTCAGCTGTTGGACTGATGCGTTTTTTGACATAATTTTTGATGGCTGTGTAATTGTAGGTTCCAGCGGTCGGCACCACCACGCTAGCACCTGCGATATTAGAAGTCGTCAGTAGCTGCACCTTATTTTTCTCGTCAACCAGTGGTATTGAGACAATCTTTTCCGCATTAAACTCCTTCAAAATTTCAATGATGGTCTGCATTTCTTTGGTTTCAAAGTTGGTATTAATGTTATTGCCTAGCGCATCGATAATCCCCATCATGACATTGAAATCTGCTTTGTTGGATGTTTTGGCTTTCTCGACGATGGCTTTGATAATTTTTTGCTGGTTGCGCTCACGGTCAAAGTTACCGCCACTCAATCCAATTCCTCCCGCGCTACCACGGGCACGGCTGAACGCCAGGGCTTGCTCACCGTTCATATGAACCGTTTCGCCATTGCGGTATCGAATCTTTGTAGCCACGTCATACACCATCGATGAGCCGTCATAAGCCTCAACCTTCACGTCAATTCCACCAAGTGCATTAACCACCTCGGTAAGAACGCGCCAGTTTGCGTGCACTTTGTAGTGAATTTCCATACCCAATACTTCTTGCGCAGTTTTAGCGATCTCTGCTTGTCCAGCCTGTTCACTAGCAGCTTGATCCTTGCCGCTGTCTTTGGCATCTTGTTTACCACAACCATAACTCTCGTTGAGTTTTCCAGCGGTAGTTTTCAGCCAAGACTGACAGGTGTGTTTGACGTAAAGGTCTCGCGGCAGAGACACAGTGTAGGCGTCCTTATTGTCTTGGTGGTAGGACAATACCATGATTGAGTCAGCCAAGTCAGCGCCTTCCCAGCCGTCAGGCGACGTACCAAAAATTAAAACATTTGTGCGGCCATTATCGTCCTGCTTGAGGCGGGTTTTCGTGAACAATCCAAGGATATCTCCGCCAACAACTCGCGACAGATTGTTGTATAATCGCCACGCCTGAAAGCCCAAAAATATCAGTAGTGGAATTAATATTATCAGTATAATGCGCCTGATGAGTCGTCGCTTTTTGAACTGCTCAAACGACAGCGGTTTTTTGTTCTTTTTCTCACGCTTTTTGTTAAGCTTTTCGAGCTTCTTTTCTGCTTTGAGGCGCTTCTGCTCTTTTTTATCCGGTTCTGGTCGGACTGGTCGAGGTGGCTGATTGTCAATTTCTCGCAGACCAGCTTGTATATCATTATCTTCAGGAAATGGCCGTTGCAATTGCTGTGGCTGTTGAAAATGCTGCGGAGCAACTGGCGTACGGCGTGGCTGCATACCATCAATAGCAACCGGTCTGCCCACTCGCCTCGGAGCGTCAGCACCGGGTTTATTCCCGACTCGCTCTGGTCGTCGACCAGCAGGAATGAAACCATCAACTGATATATTCGGCTTTTTCATCAACTCTATCTATTATAGCAAACATAAGCATCGCAACAAAATAAATATGAAGCGCGTTTGGTAGCCCTGAAAAGAACATCCACTGGAGGACAAACCCCAGGATAATCGGCCACACCAGCGCTTTTTTGACGGACAGTTTTCGACACAAAGCCAGCAGTAGCGATGTCAATAATACAACACCTACAAGCCCCAATTCTACTGCCACAGACAAGAATTCATTTTGGACAATTTCAAATTCGCCGCTCGTCTTGCCAGATTGTTGAAAAATAGTACGCCCTGCGCCACCTGCGCCGACCCCAAAGAGGAATTGCGTTGGGCTCTTCGTCCAAACCTCCAAAGCAAGTTGCGACATACCAGTTCGCTCCTCTGTCGACTTCGCGACATAGCCATCAAACACTGCTTTCGGTGGGGAGTCTGGCATTGCCTGTTGTGAGCTGGCTGCTGAAGCATTCTCTTGAGGCGGTTGTTGAGGCGCTAGGTTTGGTAAGTTGATTTTTCCAAGTGACAGGTGGTTGATCGATTTGGTGATTGATTGATAAAACCCATCAGCTACCCTGGGGTTAAGCTGTGTAAAGACTCCGTGCCACATCATACCAAAGACAAAGCTCCCCGCTAGCACCGTGATAACCACAGTTGCGGACCGTAGCCAGTTGGTCGATGTACGCCAATGTACCAGTACTGCCTGCACTAGCACCGCCGCCGTCACTGCATACAGTGCGCCGCGACTCAGTGTGAGATATAGCGCCACAAACATCAAACAGAGAGC
>CAUQMR010000012.1:0-23543 GCA_963519285.1 uncultured Candidatus Saccharibacteria bacterium | reverse complement strand
CACCAGCACCAGTCAAGGAAAAAGTTTCAAAAGACGAAGATGAAGCTGCAAAGAAGACGTTGGAAGACGCTGGCTCTAGCGTTGAACTAAGCTAATTTCATTCTAAACATGACGCCAATTTGTTTTCGAAATCATTATGCCGCCCTATACCATGGGCGGTATTTTGATTGCAAGGGTAAAATTTGCAACAGTTTTGCAAGCACCCCTTAAAATGCTGTGGAAATCTGAAATAACTTGCTTATGTAAGCCTTGACCGAACCTTTTTCCTATGCTATATATAGAACGAGAACTATCAAAAATAGACAGGGAAATGCGAGAATCACTATGTCTGAATTACCAGAAAAACAAGTAAAGCGGCTTCGCTCATTGATACAAGAGGCAGAGACCAATTTGGCAGCAGCAAAAGAGTTGCTGATCAGCATCATCGGTGATGACGGTCAAGTTGTTACGCCAAAAACTTCCACCGAAGATGTGACCGGCAAGGTCGTCGAGGGCGTGTTTGACGGTCAGACCATGCTCGGCCCAGACGGCAAAAATTACCCAATCCCAGCCAACTACGCCTCAAAATCAAAGCTGGTTGAGGGCGATATTTTGAAATTAACCATCGCTGACGACGGTAGCTTCATCTACAAGCAAATCGGCCCAGTGGCACGCAAGCAAGTCATCGGTACACTGGTCCAACACGACGGCGTTTACTACGTCGAAGCTAACGGCCGCGAGTATCGCATTTTGCTTGCCAGCGTCACGTTCTTCCGCATCAACATTGGCGACCAAGTCACCATCATCGTGCCAGAGGACAATCCTGACGCGACGTGGGCAGCCGTCGAAGCAGCGCTGTAAAACATTTTGACATTTGAAGCCGTCCGCGTGTGCGGGCGGTTTTTGGTATAATTGTGCTATGCCTGAGGAGTTTTTACTAAGCTACACTAGCTTTGACACTGAAAGCCGACCGTTTTTGGAATGGCAGGTTGACGGTAGGGCTGAGCGTGGTAATGTTTTGGGCCAGGAATTGTCACTGGAGTTTGACTTTTCCACCAAATATTGCACCGGTTGGCTGGATTTTGCCAATCACTGCAGCCAGATTTGTCCTGATGGCGCGATGGTCGATGAGAAGTATGAAAATTGTTTGAAGTGTCGCAATCGCACCGGTTTCAATCCAGCGTTTTACCACGCTGATTCGGTGTCGACGCAGCAGGAAAAGATTAATCAAAATCCACATTTTTTGTATTTGGCGTATTTTTCACCAGAGGTGATCAAAGTTGGCATTTCACAGGAGGAGCGTGGTATTCGGCGACTACTGGAGCAGGGGGCACGCGTGGCATTGAAACTGGAGACGTTCGCTTCGGCGTTGATCGCCCGGCAATATGAGGCGAAAATTGCCAGTCTGAGTGGCATCATGGAGACGGTAGCTGCCAGTAAAAAACTGGGGCTGATCAAGCAGCCATTGAATACTACGGTAGCGGAACAGACCTTGGCTGATGCGTTGATGCGTATTCACCACCAGTTAGGGCTGGATTTTCCAAGCCGAACGCTTATCATGTGCGAAGATTATTTTCACACCGACGGTCGAGACCTCAGCAGTGTGATTGATATGACAGGGAATACGGTCTTGGCTGGCACGGTTGTTAGCGTCATTGGCTCAGTGCTCATCACTGAATATGACAGGCAACTCCTAGCGTATAACGTGAAAAGGTTTATCGGACACCGGGCGCAAACAGCGCAAGGTACGGTTGATCTTGAGATACCTAACACGCAACTGACGCTGTTTTGACGGAACATGGTATAATATGAAAAACGGAGTTTATATATGAGCAGTGACCACACGATGAAAAGGATTTTTATTTATGGCGATTCTAATGTTTGGGGAGACACGTTTGTGGGGCCGCGAGTGCGGTATAGTGACCGATGGGTCAACCGTCTAAAGCGAGAATTACGAGGCAAAGCGCACATCATCGCAAATGGACTATCGGGCCGTATAGCGGGAGATTTTTGTAAGGCAAAGCCGTACAAAAATGGTAAACATACGTTTGCAGAAGCTTTGCAACAGGCGGGCAATGTGGACATCGTCATCATCGCCCTTGGCACTAACGATTTACAACAGCAATACGGTAGGACGGCGCAAGCTATCATTCACGATTTGACAGATTATCAAAAACTAGCTCACGGTGCTGACGTTATATATATCTTACCGCCAGCATTTTCGACCGGTGAAGATTCTGGTCCAGAATTCACGGAACAATCAGAAGCTATACGACAAGAGATCATGCAGAATAAGGAGGCGCTCGGTGAGTACATTGAGCTGCCGTTCATACCACTATCTGATGGTATTCACTTTTCAGCAAAAGGACATCGCTTAGTGGCGCACACCGTTAAGCAAGCTTTGAAAGCGAGGCAGATGTGAACGAGGGAAAGAAACCGCTCTTACAGACTATAGGTCGGGAAATGGCCATTACTACTCACGGCTTTGACGACATGCCAGAAGGCCCGAATGTATTCGTAGCAAATCATGCCTGCATGCGCGATATCTTTGCCATACCAGCAAGTCTGCCGGAGGATTGTGACGTTGTCATTAGTTCGCGACTGGCGTATAAAAACAGCTCTGTTGGCACGGCAGTACGGCGATTGGTTATAGAAAAGGCACTACATACGATACCACTTGAAGTACACGGCGGAAAAGAATATTTGAAAGCTGGGCTCGAAATGGCCAGACGAGCGTTACTTGACGGACGCTCACTACTCATCTTTCCAGAAGGTGCATATACCGGTGACGCTCAGGTAACCAAAGGGCGAACGGGTGCGTCACGAATTTTATTTGACGCAAATGTAGGGGGGGTGGAGCCTAACTTATTGCCAGTAGGTATTCGCTACGAACCGTGGCCTACTGATCTGGATGCATACATACCACAAGATGAGCAAATCCACGTTACTCTGTGTGATCCTATTGACTATACAGCAGCGTATAGAGATTATGCCGCTTCGACAGACCGTGAGTCTCGACGCCAGGCCCTACGTGCACCGATAGACATGGCTATGCGAGCTATCGCAGAAGCGACTAACCTGCCGTACATCGATGAGCCGATAGAACTATGGCCGAGAAAGACCATGATTTTAGAAAGTGGTGAAGAAGTTCCCATTCCTGACCGCTAAAGAGCTTACTAATCCCGCACTTTGCGCTATAATACATAAGTAATGAGTCAAGCACTGTACCGCAAATATCGCAGTCGCAGCTTGGACGAGGTGTTGGGGCAAGATCACGTGACCAACATTTTGCGCCGAGCGCTGGAGCAGGGGAAAATCGCCCATGCGTATTTACTGACGGGTCCGCGCGGCGTGGGAAAAACCAGCGTGGCGCGCATTTTGGCGCATGAGATCAATCAGTTGCCATACAATGAGGAAGCCTCGCACCTGGATATCATTGAAATTGATGCTGCCAGCAACAACGGCGTCGACGACATCCGCGCCCTGCGCGAAAAAGCCCAAGTCGCGCCGGTTTCCGCGCCAAAGAAAATCTACATCATCGACGAAGTCCACATGTTGTCCAAGCCTGCCTTCAACGCATTATTAAAAACCCTGGAGGAACCACCAGCGCACGTAGTATTCATCTTGGCGACCACCGACGCCGACAAGCTGCCCGCCACCATCCTCAGTCGCGTCCAACAGTTTTTCTTTCACCCCATCTCAGTCGACGTCATGGCACGCCAGCTGACAGCTATCGCCGAAAAAGAGGGCTTTGCCATCGAGGCGGACGCCGCACGACTAATCGCTGAACGTTCGCGCGGTGGATTTCGCGACGGCATCAGTATGCTCGATCAACTATCAATTTTAGCTACACCCGACCAGCCACTGACTACCGCCATGGTTACGGAATATTTGGGCTTGAGCGACGCAGCCACGCTAGAAGAACTCCTTGATGTGTATCAATCAGAGGATACTGCGCGCATCCTTAGTATTCTGCAAGAGCTAGAGCAAAGTGGCATCAGCCCGACTGTGGTGTCGCACCAGCTATTGTCAATCGCTCGCGCCAGACTTCGCACAAATCCAGAGCTTGTTGAGCTCATCCAGCAGCTCATCGAAGTTGATCGCCACCCACACCCCGACCTGAAATTATTGACTATTTTCATGCAACATCACGCTCAACCAGCCGCACCAAAGAAAACGGTTGCTCAAGCTGCCACCACAACGCCAACCGTCATCTCGACATCGGTCAAGCCAGCTTCATTAGTGGAAAAATCTCCAAAAAGCCAAAGCACCAAACCAGCCCAATCAACCAAAAAATCGCCTAAAAAACCACGTAAATCTGATATGCCACTGGAGCTAGATTGGCAAAAGGTAATCGAGCAGGCTAAGGAAAAATCAGTTGGCTTGTCGTCATTACTCCAAAAAAGTCAATGGGCGTTTGACGGAGATAAATTGACCATTTTTGCCGGCAGCGCATTTTACAAGAAAAAGCTGGATGATGCCAAAAATCGGCCACTACTGGCAGCAATCATCACCGCAGAGGCGGGAATTGAGCTGGAAGTTGATATAATCGGAGAGAAGAAACCACCTGAAGATGAAAAATTGGCGGAAATCGCTGCTATGATGGGTGGTGGCGAAGAAGTGAAGTTGGAGGAATTATAAGTGAGTGAAGCAAGTCAACATACATCATCTGGCAAATTGCCCCCGCAAAATTTAGACGCCGAAAAAAGCTTGCTGGGCGCGATATTGATCGACGAAGAAGTCTTGGCAGATGCGACTGAGCACGTGCATCCTGCTGATTTTTATGATAAAAATCATGGACTAATTTTTGCAGGTATGATGCGGCTGTTTGAAAAGCATAAGCCAGTCGACCTCTTGACCTTGACAGATGAGCTGAAGCGCAAGGATGAGTTGGACCTCATCGGCGGCTCGGCGTATCTGACAGAGCTCACCAACTATGTACCAACCGCTGCGCACGCTGAAGCCTATGCTGAGATGGTAGCGCAAAAAGCCGTACGACGCCGGCTCATCAAAGCCAGCGCCGACATCACTGAGCTTGGTTATGACGAATCGACAACCACTCAGGAGCTATTGGAGAAGGCCGAGGCTGAACTATTTAGCGTTTCCGACCAATCACTCAAGCAAGACTTGATTAGCCTGGAAAATATTCTGACTGACAGCTTTGACCGAATCGAAGAATTGCACCGTAACAAAGACACGCTCCGCGGCATTCGCACTGGTTACCGCGACCTCGACAACATGACCGCTGGGCTGCAGCGTTCCGACTTGATCATCCTGGCGGCTCGCCCAGCCATGGGTAAGACCACGCTGGTGACCAACTTGGCGTACAACGTGGCAACAATTGAGAAAAAGCCGGTGCTATTTTTCAGCCTCGAGATGAGCAAAGAACAATTGGTCGACCGCATGCTGGCGGACGCTTCAGGAGTTGACAGCTGGAATATTCGCACCGGAAACTTGAGCGATAATGATTTTGCCAAATTGTCTGAAGCTATGGGCGAGATGGCGGAGGCGCCGATTTACATCGATGATACACCGGGCCTCAGCATTTTGGAGATGCGCACCAAAGCTCGCCGCTTGGCACACGAGGGTGAAATTGGCCTGATCATCGTCGACTACTTGCAGCTGATGCAGGCCACCAACAATCACAACGGTAACCGCGTCCAGGAAGTGTCAGAAATTTCCCGCGGCCTGAAGTTAATTGCCCGTGAGCTTAACGTGCCGCTGATCGCCCTGAGCCAGCTGAGCCGTTCGGTCGAGTCGCGCACGCCACCAATTCCACAGCTAGCCGACCTGCGTGAGTCCGGCTCCATCGAACAGGACGCCGACATCGTCAGCTTTATTTACCGCCCAGGTTACTACGAACCAGACAATCCAGAAGTTCAAAATATCACCGACCTGATCATCGCTAAGCACCGTAACGGTCCCGTCGGCAAAGTCCAATTGTACTTCCACCCAGAACGTCTCCGTTTCATGAGCCTCGACAGACGACACGATTAACAAACCATGCTATAATAAACCGCAGTGAAAAAGAAAACTCTGTCTCATCTGTTTCTTTACCGTTGGCGCTATCTTTGGGGCTACAGTGCTTTGATATTAATATTTTCTGCAGTCATTAGCGTGGCGTTATTGTACGCGCCAGGTGGCATCAGTCAGTCAGAAATTAACATGGTCGCACGAACCAATTTGCTCATGGAAGGCAATTGGTCCATCGTCAATCTGCCACTACACGCGTTCCAAGCGGCACTGTTCTTGCTATTTGGTGTCAGCACACTCACCATCAAGTTACCAGCCGTCACACTGATGTGTTTGGCAGCTCTGGCACTCTTTTTCCTCCTCAGGCACTGGTTCAAACCAGGTATCGCCGTGCTGTCACTTTCTCTCATGATTGCCACTGGTCAATTTATCTACCTAGCGCAAAGCTTCACGCCTGGCATCATCTACATCACCACGGCGTCATTGATTTTGCTGTTCGCTAGCCTCATCATCCAAAAAGCCAAATTCGCCCAACTCTGGAAAATCCTCCTCGCCGCCGTCATGGCCGCTAGCCTATACACGCCATTTTTCTGGTACCTCAACCTTGGTCTCATCTTGGTAGCATTATTGCACCCATACACACGCTACATCATCGTTTCACGAAAATATCGCGCCAGCTGGACGCCAGCATTCATCGTCTTTCTGCTGGTAAGCGCACCACTGGTGTATTTCTGCCTGAAAAATCACGGCTTCTTGCTGGACGTGTCAGGCTGGTCGTCACTCAACTTTGATGTATTAGCAAACCTCAAAATCATCGTTCGAACCTATCTCTGGCCAGTGCCATACATCTCCAACGGGCAAGTGCTGCCAGCTATCGACGTCAGCACCGTAGCACTGATGCTCCTCGGCATGATCATCACTTTCCGCAACTGGCACACCGCTCGGTCTTATGTGGTCAACATTTGGCTATTTTTGTCATTGCCGCTACTAGCCCTGGCGCCGCAAGTCAACATGATCATCTCTGTGCCAATGTTTATCTTGCTGGCTACTGGCGTAGAACGACTGCTGTACGAGTGGTACCGATTGTTCCCAAAGAACCCATATGCGCGTGGTACTGGGCTCGTATTGATGATCATCTTGGTCGGCGTCATGACCCTGAGTGGTGTCAATCGATACGTCCACAGTTACCACGACCTGCCTGACGCCGTGCGCGAGCATTCCAAAGATTTGAGCCTTGTGCGTGACACACTACTGCGCGACGCTGCAAACAAGAAATATATATTCGTGGTGGCAGCTGCTGAAAAACCGCTGTACGACGCTTTGTCCAGCCACATGAATAAGCATAATAGGGCAATATCCATCAGCGACGGCCTGCCAGCAGAGGGCACTCAAGAAGAGGTGGTCGTCACCCGCGCTGCTCGCCAAGATATCACTGGCATCCCAGGAACTATTACGCGCGTCATCACCAATGATTGGGCTGAGGCGGGCGATCGGTTTTATGTCTACAAACTTAGTGAATAATGCGGTATAATAAGTGAGTTAATTGAAGGAGGAACATTATGGCTTTTGATCAGGTGAAAATGCTGCAACAGCTACGTAAAGCACAAAAACAACTTGGTAAAGAAATCATCGAAGTAGAGGCTGGCGACGGTGCAGTCATCGTTCAGATCACTGGTGAATTGAAAATCAAATCAGTCAAGATTAATCCTGATATGGTAGATCTAGACAACATCGAACAGCTCGAGCACTGGATTCAAATTGCGGTGCGTGATGGCTTGGCGAAAGCTCAAGAAGTCGCCGCTGAAACAATGAAGCCATTGATGGGCGGCTTGGGTAACCTGGGTCTCTAATCTCAATAATGAGTGCTCATATTTTGCCAAAAGCGCTGACGGCGTTGATTGATGAATTTGGTAATCTACCGGGAGTTGGTCCGCGAACCGCCGAACGCTACGCCTATGCTGCTTTGCGGCGCGAGCCAGGACAATCCAAAAGGTTAGCTCAAGCTTTAAATGAGTTGCATCAACGCGTCAAAACGTGTCCGGTGACCTTTGCGCTGATTGATGATGGTGATGACGTGTCGCCACTTTACACCGACAGTCGCCGCAATCGCCAGCTCATCTGCGTCGTCGAAGAACCGCTGGATATCATGGCATTGGAGCGCACTGGTCAGTTCGATGGCACCTATCACGTTTTAGGTGGAGCAATTTCACCGATCGACGGTATCGGGCCAGAACAGCTTCATATCCCTGAACTGATTGAGCGCATCAAAAATGACGGCGTCACTGAGATCATCATCGCCACCAATGCCTCAGTAGAAGGTGAATCGACCGCGCTGTTTCTGCAGCGATACATCCAAGAAGCTGGCTTGACGCTGACTGTTTCGCGACTGGCTCGCGGCATCCCTGTGGGAGTTGACCTAGAATACGCCGACCAGATCACGTTGTCGCATGCGCTTGAAGGCCGACGCACGCTGTCTTAGTTTTATTAGCATAAGCGACATGCTATACTAATCATATGGAAAAGCCTCGAATTCCTCAGGATAAACTCATCAATCACTCTAAATTTAAAGCGTTCACTCAGTGGGTTCACAAGCACCATTTGGCGCTGGCACTTGTTGTAGGCGCGGCAGTTGTTGCGATTATCTTCATCATCGCCATGTATTCCGTCCAATCAGACAGTGGTTCGCCATTTTTCGCTGGCACCAAAAAGCCAAAAGAGAAGTTTTACTCGTCACTGACCGGTCTGGAGGTGGCTGATGCCAATGCAGTCAAAGCTCCCGTCGCTGGTGTAATTGTCGAAAATAGCCCTAACGCCCGACCACAGTCTGGACTATCAAAAGCCGGCATCGTCTATGAAGCCGTGGCTGAAGGCGGAATTACTCGTTTCTTTGCATTGTACCAGGGAAATAAGCCAGCCAAAATTGGTCCAGTACGCAGCCTGCGCTTGTACTATTTGCAGTGGTCAACGCCGTACAAGGCCTCAATTTTCCACGTCGGTGGTAGCGCCAACGCCCTGAGTACAGTTCGCAACGGCAAATATCACGACATCGACGAATTCAGCAATGGTAATTCGTATTGGCGTGCCAATGATCGACGCGCGCCACACAATGCCTACACCTCAGGTGAGAAGATTGATCAAACCAACACTGCCAAAGGCCACAACGAATCAGTATTCACTGGGTTCAAGCGTGCCGATGGCAAGCCTGCTGAAACACCAAATGCAACTCAGGTTGCCATCAATTTCAGTGGTCCGCTATTTAACACCAATTACACCTACAACAAAGATTCTAATACCTACGCTCGCACGCTAGCAGGGCAGCCACACAATGACGCCGAGGCTGGGCAGATTGCGCCAAACAGCATCGTGGCATTGGAAGTGAACGTCGAACATCGCCCAGGCAGCCGCGAAGGCTACGAAGATGTCATCACCGTCGGCACTGGCAAAGCGTATATTTTTCAAAATGGCGTCGTAGCTCAAGCCACCTGGAAGCGTGACAATGAAAACGCCGAATTGAAATTGGTCGACGCCGCTGGCAAAGACATCGCGCTGAACCGCGGCCAGACGTGGATCGCCGCCTTTACACCAGGGCGAGGAAGCATTGCATGGCAGTAACCCGTCGCCGATCGATTCGCGACTACAATCGATATTACATGCGTCGGTCGATATTGCTATTGCTGCTGCCTGTCGGCATCGCCGCTACTTTTGCGACCATCACTCATCTCATATTGACGAACCTGGCGGCCGTTGAAGTCAATTGGTATATCATCATCCTGCTCGGCGCAGTTGGAGGTATCATTGGCGCTGTCGCCATCACGCCATCCATCAGCAAACCGATGCGCGATGTGCTTTACGCTGCAGCTTACAAAACAGGGGAGCTGACCGCCGAAAAGCCAGCCAAGATCAACTCGCCAACACACGCACGCACTGGTTTTCAGACTGTGCTTGAGGCCATATATACCAACGGCGCGCCCGCCAAACCAACTGCCAAAAAAGCTTCGTCTCAACTTGACGCCATCATTCAGTCGTTCAATCACACTCCGTGCGGCATCGTCGTATTGGACCACCAGAAAAACATCATCTTCGCCAATGAAACCGCGCCTGTGGTCTCTAACATGGACGGTGTGCTGACGTTAGGGCTGGACTTTATTGACGAAATTTCTATCAACGAGTGGATCCAGGAAGTTGCCAAAGACAACATCACCGCTCACCACCAGTGGACACGCGTACCAGCTCAATCCAAAACCTCCGCGCCACAAAAGTTCTATGACGTCAGCGCTTCCTACGAAAAAGGTGCAGCTGGCGAAACGGTCATCATCCTCTTTGACCGCTCCGCTAAATACCTGCCCGAAGAAGAGGATCTCAATTTCATCGCTTTTGCTGCGCACGAACTCCGCGGGCCCATCACCGTCATCCGCGGTTACTTGGACATCTTGGAGCAAGAACTTCACGACCGCCTGCGAGACGACGAACCGCAATTGTTCAATCGTCTGACCGTTTCCGCTAACCGTTTGTCCAGCTACATCAATAACATCCTCAATGTTTCAAAGTTCGATCGGCACCACCTGTACGTGCATCTGCGCGAGGACACATTGGAAGCCATTTACGCTACCATCGCTGACGACATGCAACTACGCGCTTCAGCCCAGCACCGCATGTTGAACGTATCCATCCCCAGCAACTTGCCGACCGTAGCAGCCGACCGTGGTAGCATCGGGGAAGTGATTTCCAACCTCATCGACAATGCCATCAAATACAGCTTCGAAGGCGGAGTTGTCCAAGTTTCCGCCGTACAAAAAGGCGAATTTGTAGAAGTTTCTGTCTCAGACAACGGCGTCGGCATGCCAGCTGGCGTGATCAAAAACCTCTTTCGCAAATTTTACCGCTCACACCGATCACGCGAGACAGTGGCCGGCACTGGCATCGGCCTATACATCTGTAAAGCCTTTGTCGAGTCACACGGCGGCAGCATCTCCGCACGCAGCCAGGAGAACCAGGGCTCAATTTTTTCTTTCACCATCCCCGTCTACGCCTCGGTGAAAGAAAAATTATTAGAAGACGGCCAACTAAACAATCGGCTCATTCGCACTGACGGCGGGTGGATAAAAAATCACAAAATGTATAGGGAGTAATCATGGCGATCAAAACAATTTTATGCATCGAAGACGACAGATTTATCGGCGAAATGTACGTACGCAGCCTGGAGCGTGCCGGCTATACCGTCACCTGGATGGTGGACGGCAATGACGGTTTGGTGGCAGCGCGTAACCAGCCGTATGATTTGATCATTTTGGACTTGATGTTGCCAGAACAGCGTGGCGACCAGATCTTGGACGCCCTCAGAAACGGCGAAACTGATCTAGTGCCTAACAGCAAGATTCTCATCATGACCAATTTTGAGCAAGACGACCAATCCAAGTCGCAGCTACTGCCCAGAATCGACGGCTACCTCATCAAAGCTGACATCACACCTCGGAAGCTACTGGAGGTGATCGAACAACTGGGTGAGTAGCACAAGAACACAGCTTTCAAAACAAATCATTACAATACTAAAAAGTACTGCCCAAGAGGGCAGTACTGATAATTTCTCTATGGTGACCTCACGGGGAATCGAACCCCGGTTGCCGGGATGAGAACCCGGTGTCCTAACCGCTAGACGATGAGGCCAACACTAAGCATCATACCACGACGTAGCCGCTTTTGTCTATACCGCCGCGCCAGCCAACAGAGACGCGCTTGCGTTTTACCACAGTTTGACGCTATACTTAATATCATGAAAGAATCGAGGGTGGGGCAGTCTGACAGAACATTTTCCAAATTTTGGCTGCGCCGTCTCAGCAAAGCCTCGCTACTAGTCAATCTCTTCATTCTCCTCACGTACGCATCAGCTCGTTTTTTGCCTGGCAATTATCGCTTTACTATTGGCGATTCAGTGACTAACCTAGCCGCCGCTATCAGCGTATTGTCCGCAGTCTGGGCGCTTGGTCTCTGTGTTTGGACGCCCAAAAAACAACGCGCCTACCTGGCATGCGCCACCTATGCGTCGCTCATCATCACCATCGCCGCACTCATCGCCACCAGCGGCGGCATCTATTCTCCATTTACCAGCCTCTGGCTCATGGTGACCGTCTTTGCTGCGGTATTTGGGTTGTGGCTGACTGGCGGCATCATCTTGCTGGTTGTGGCGCACATCGCCATGATTCATTTCGAAACACCACTGACGCTGGAGCAAATAGCCATCAGCTTAGCGCTTGGTGTTATGCCACTCGTCCTAAGCATCGTTCTATGGCGATACCAACCGCAGAAAAAGCTTGATGACCGATTTACTGAACTGGAAAATAGGCTAACCTCTGCCGAAGGTAAGTCTGATGTTGTCATCAATACCATCGACGACGGCGTGATGGCTATTTCCAATGACGGTATCATTGAGCTCATCAATCCAGCCGCGCAACAGATGATCGGCTGGGACAAAGGCGACGCTTTGGGTTTAAGTTGGCAGAGCGTCCTCAAACTGGTGCTCAAGGACGGATCTGACATCCCAGAGGGCAAACATCCCGTTGCTCAAGCATTGTCTTCAAACCAGCCCACCCACAGCGACAACCTATTTCTCAAAACTTCTTCAGACAAACGACTACCGATCACCATCGTCAGTTCTCCCATAGGCCCACAAAAGGAAGGTGTCATCATCGTGTTCCGCGACATTTCCAAAGAACGCGCCGAAGAGCGAGAGCAGGCCGAGTTTATCTCCACTGCCAGCCACGAAATGCGCACGCCTGTGGCTTCCATCGAGGGGTATCTGGGCCTAGCGCTCAACCCAGCCACTGCCCAAATTGACGATAAAGCACGCGACTTCATCACCAAAGCGCATGCCTCCGCTCAACACCTGGGTCGATTATTCCAAGACCTGCTGGATATCAGTAGAGCCGAGGATGGACGTCTCAAAGATGAACCAAAGCTATTTAACGTCACTGATTTTGTGGCAGACATCTTTGAGGGTCTGGCGCACAAAGCCGCCGAGAAAAATCTGCTCTATTCGTTCCGGCCGCACGCCCTAGCCAAAGACTCCGCTGATCAGCATTTGCAGCCCATTTATTATGCCTTTGTCGACCCCGACCATTTCCGGGAAATTACCGCCAACCTCATAGAAAACGCCATCAAATACACCAAAGAAGGCGAGGTCGTGGTTGACGTCACTGGCGACTCGTCAAAGGTGGTTGTCAGTGTGATGGACTCTGGCCTAGGCATCCCCGCAGAAGACGTGCCGCATCTTTTCCAAAAGTTTTATCGGGTTGACAATTCAGCCACTCGCGAAATCGGCGGTACTGGTCTGGGACTGTATCTGTCTCGCCGACTCGCCGAAAGCATGTCAGGTGACTTACGCGTCGAAAGTGAGTACGGCAAGGGAAGCACCTTCTTTTTGGAAATACCACGGATTTCCAAGGAGGAAGCCGCTCACAAAGAAGCCTCCTTGCAGCCAGCACCAGTTCAGTACCATCAGCCGCAAACTCCAGTAGCTTCTGTCGTCACACCCGCTGAGCCGCCAGTGACACCTCAGTCTCAGCAGCTAACCGAACCTGCCCTAGTCACTGAGCCGTCTATCCAGCCCAACCAACCACCACAGCCGCAGCCAACACCAACCAGCCCAGAACACGCCACGCTTGCCGACATCGAACATCATTTAGAGACCACTCGTCGCGCCATCAGCATACCGCGGAGGAACAATAATTCATAAAAGCATAAGAATGATAGCAATTTTAATAATAATATCGTATAGTAGGTAGTAGATATGACAAAAATTTTACTCGTTGAAGATGACAAAAGTTTACGCGAAATCTATGGCGTACGATTATTAGCAGAAGGATACGACATCGTGTCCGCAGGCGACGGTGAAGAGGCGCTCGCCATGGCCATCAAAGAACGGCCAGCGCTCATTTTGAGTGACGTGATGATGCCAAAAATTTCTGGCTTTGACATGCTAGATATTTTGCGGTCTGCTACTGAGACAAAAGACATCAAAGTGATCATCATGACCGCTTTGTCCTCAGAAGACCAGCGAGCCCGTGGTGAACAATTAGGCGCTGACCGCTATCTCGTGAAATCCCAAGTCGGCATTGAAGACGTCGTCCGCACCGTACATGAAGTCTTAGGCGATGTTCCAGGGCTCACACCAGCACCACAACCGCAACCAGCCGCCCAGCCAGCAGCACCGCAACAAGCGCCAGCCATGCCGCAATCACCACAAATGCCACCTGTCCGACCTGATGTCTCAGCGCTATCACCGCAGTCAACCCTGCAAGCTGCAGCTGCGCCAGCGCCAACCACACTGCCGCAGCCAACTGCACCTTTCTCATCTTCAGCGCCGCGTCCTGCCAACCTGGGCGAGCGTGTCATCCGGCCACTTGAAGGCGCCAGTCTGACACCAACAGAGGATGTTGCCAAGCTCATGGAACAAGAATTAGAGGGTATTCCAAACCTCAAACCACAGTCAACCACGCCTGACAACACTCCAGATAAAACAACACCAGCTCCGCAACCTGATAAAGCTCCAGAAGGGACCATTCCAACGTTGACAGCTGCTCCAGCTCCTGAAGCTCCGACAGAGCCTATTCACATTCCCGTGACAACACCAGCGCCTCAAACTCCACAGAACCTACAAAGCATCACCGCTCCAGAGCAGCCAGCTCCAACCATTCCAGCAGCACCGGTAATCAGTCCAGCTCCGCAAGCGCCAACAAACGCTGCGCCGACTCATACGCCACCAACTCCAGTCCTGCATCCACTTCCGTCTCAGCCGCCGCAGCCGCCACAGACTCCTCCGCCAACACAACCACAAGCGTAAATGTCAGACAATACCATACCGAATTATGAACCTGCCCAGCGCCTCAACAAATTCGTGGCGCTGGCGCTTGGTGTGTCGCGCCGCCAGGCTGACGAGTTGATAGAACAGGGCAAGGTCACCGTGAATGGCCAGCCCGCCAAGCTCGGCCAACGCATCACCACCACCGACATCATTCGCCACGGCAACAAACGACTCACCGCTCAAACCCACCAACTCATCCTCCTCCATAAACCTGTCGGCTACCTCTGTTCGCGTGCCTCTCAGGGCGGCGTACCGACTATTTACGAATTATTACCGAAAGACCTCCATCACCTCAAGCCCGTCGGTCGCCTCGACAAAGACAGCTCTGGGCTCATCCTCCTCACCAACGACGGGGATTTTGCTCACCAGATGACACACCCATCGTTTTATAAAATCAAGCGCTATCTCGTGACGCTTGACCAGCCACTCCAACCGCTCCACCGGCAAATGATCAACGACTTTGGCGTGCAGCTACCTGACGGGCCCAGTCGCTTGACGCTTGAGCGCCAGCACGACGGCGACGACCACCGCTGGATCGTTCAGATGAGCGAAGGCCGCAACCGCCAAATCCGCCGCACCTTCGCCGCCCTCGGCTACACCGTCACCAAGCTCCACCGGACAGACTTCGGTAGCTACACTCTCGGTGACATCAAACGCGGGGAATTTCAGGAAAGTAAATTGACACCAAGTCAATGATTGGTATATCGTATAGATATTAGGAGGACATACCATGCGAGAAGGTAATAGATTTTCAATCGAAACTAATGTCGAGTCATTGCAGAAAAAAGTAGGAGTCGTGCTTGGCACAGTAGCCAGCGCTGCACTGGCTCTGTCAGGCTGCGGTGCGCCAATATCAGAAACAGCACCAACGGCAACTACAGAAGGATCTACAATCAGCCCGGAGCTAGACTCAACCAACCAGCCCAATATCGATTGGCAAACTGTTGACCAGAACTGTCTTGATGAACCTGATTGCAAGCGTGCAATATCATCCGTAGAGAAAGGTTGTGATGGTACCACTCTACTATACAAATATTATAATTACTACGGGCAAGGTGGCATAACAGCAGTCCCTAACAGCCCTGAGTGTACCGCTTCACAAGCACCAGAAAGTAGCCCAACACCAGTTGCTATAGTAACACCCACCCCAGCAGGCTAAGGCTAACCCCATTTTGCATACCGCTTATCCTCGCCAAATCCCCGCGCCTCTGGTATAATAGGCGTAATTATGTCTCATAAATTACCCACCGTCGCCATCATCGGCCAAGCTAACGTTGGCAAAAGTTCATTGTTCAACCGTTTGACGCGCGCCCGCACCGCCATCGTCGCCCGCGAAGCCGGCACCACCCGCGACAACGTCGTCGGCAAAGTTTCGTATAAGCACCGCGCCTCATCTCCCGAGGAAGCTGTGACTGACGCGAGCACAACCGCCGAATTCTGGCTCATCGACACCGCCGGCCTCAAACCCGCCGAAGACGAATTTGAAGCCACCATCCAAGACCAAATCGCCGACGCCTCCGCCGCTGCCGACGTCATTCTCGTCATGGTCGACTCCACCGTCTATCCATCAGATGCCGATCGCCAACTGGCTAAAAAAGCCCTCAAAAGCGGCAAGCCCGTCCTCCTCATCGCCAATAAAGCTGACCTCAAAGGCTCGCTCCACACCGACGAATTCAAGCGTCTCGGCATCAAAACCATCATCAAAACCTCTGCCGAGCACAACATTGGTATCTCCGAGCTACTCGACAACATTGCCAATCTCATTCCGCCAGCCACTCAAACCGAAGCTGACGACATCATTCGCGTCGCCTTGATTGGCCGGCCAAACGTCGGCAAAAGCAACCTGTTCAACACCCTAGCAGGCAAGCAGCAAGCCATCGTCGCCAATGTCGCCGGCACCACCCGCGACGTCAACCGCGTCCAAGTCCGCTACCATGGCCAGACCATTGAGCTACTTGACACCGCCGGCATTCGCCGCCAAGGCAAGCAAGAAACTGGCATCGAAAAATTCTCCGTCCTACGCACCATGCAGGCCATCAACGAAGCCGACATCTGCTTCCTCTTGATGGATGTCAACGAATTGAACGTCGGACTGGACCAACGCTTGGCCGGCATCATCGACGAAGCAGGTAAGGGACTCGTCCTAGTGGTCAGCAAGTGGGACTCCGTCGAAGGCAAAGACGCCTACACCCACGACGAGCTGGCGCCGCAAATTAGCTATCATTTCAAATTCACGCCCTACGCACCGCTGATTTTTACCTCATCAGTCACTGGCCAAAACGTCGCCAAATTGTTCGACCTAGCCCTTGATATTTATAAGCGCCGCCACCAAGAGTGCAAAACCCGCGTCCTCAACGACCTCTTACAAAAAGCCGTTGCCGCTCATCCGCCAGCCGGCCTAAAGAACTCACACCCAAAACTCCGCTACATCGTCCAAACCGACACGGCCCCGCCATGGTTCGTCATCTACGGCAGCAACCTCAAATTCGTCCACTGGAGCTACAAACGCTACTTGGAGCGAACTTTACGCGAAGCTTTCAACTTTGCGGGGACGCCCATTAAACTATCTTTCCGCGACGAAAAGCAGCTCAAAGCCAACCGCGAACGCATCGCCCGCGGCCTGGCGCCCGTCACCAAAGCCTATAAACAGGCCAAAAACGCCGAGAAGAGTATATAGACAACACAAGTCACAACCTCAGTGGCAAATATTGACATTTTGTGATGTTAGTGATATAATGATGACCAGCTTTTGCTCAAAATTTCGTCTTGGGGCGGAAGTTGCCCCTTAGCTTTGAGCATGATGTACCTTTCGGAAGGAGGTGTATCATGAATGATTTGCTGATATACGGAACCGGGGGTGCTATCATTACGATAGCATGTCAAATCCTCATGTTCGAGGCCAATGATGAAAAGCCAATAAGTTGGAGACCTTTTATCATTGGCAGTACACTGGGAGTGAGCGTCCTCGTGGCGCTCTACTTTGTTCTTTCGTGGATAAGCTAAGGCTTGCCCACTCAGAAAATAGCTCGCCTTGAAGGTCTTATACCTCGGCTTGAGCCTCTCTGGGTGGGCTATTTTTATGTCAATACACTATTTACAAATATGAGCTGTTGTGGTATAATACAGCATATATGGAAAACTTGACAAACTCTACACACCCTGAACAGGCAACCCCTGATGCCATTGCGCGCCCCGATCAAACGCCACCTATTGATACCATAGACCCTAAGCATACTATCTTTGAGGTCACCGTTAAATCTTTTTTTAGCAAAAAGGCAGACGAATATTCCATGCGTATCGGCTCAGTCGATGACATCCAAGTACTACCGCAAAATGACAAAAACACGACGAGTGAGGAGACTATAGTAGAAGTTACTCTCATTGCTGGAGACACTGGTAACCACCAACCACTACTTGACCGTGCTGGTAAAAAATCATCCATCTTTGACATGTCCAAAGCTACTGGTTGCACAAGTGTAAGCATGTCTGTTACAGCAGAACCAGGTGACACCAAGTACCCCAACTTTAGTGAAGTTATTACTGGTGTTGAGATACCAGGAGTAGCAGATGAAAATCCAGTAGAACTAGCTGAGCGAAAACAAGCTGTCGAGAACTTCATGCGAGCAGTTGGACAGGTTGCAGCCCGCGGACTACTTGGACCATTTCCCGAACTACAGGAAGGTTTTACTCTTACTGTGAAGCCTGGTGAAACTCATAGACCAGAGGGAGAATTTCACGACACTATCACTGTTGATAGCCCAGACACCGCAGGAAAAAGCTAATCATCCACCATACATGAGAATGTGCGCGTGTAAAATATCGCGCGTAATTTCATCTGCCCGCTCGCCGATCAGCACAATTTTCGCCGCCTCGTCCGAGTGCGCATGACGAATCTCAATTTGATACTGCGTCGCCTCAATGTGCCGCCTCTCACCACGGTCGTTCACAAAACAACCCTTCAGACGTCTGAGGCCATATGCCGCAAACAGCTCTGGCCATAGCTTCTCAAACACCGCTTCACCAACAGTAGTGGTCGACAAATCAATCACACTGTACGTCGGATTATCCGGCACCGCCAACTCGCCATCATACTGGTCAAAAAATGCCAACAGCCCCGACGGCGTGGTGATTTTGCTGAGGTCAAACTGACCGTGCGGGGCGCTTAAAACCTTGGCGTAGGGCAGGGCGCGGCGTTTTATTTCATATTCAGCTCGCTCACTGTCCTTCAGTAAGTCTTCCTTGGTCACCAAAATCACATCTGCGGCTTGTAGCTCAATTTCATGCGCTGGCTCGACACCGTTAAGAATCTCGTGCGCATCGACCACATAAAAACTCTGCATTAGCTCATACTTGGCAAACATCTTGGCGCTGATCAATCGCTCCACCAAATTCATCGTCCGCGCCACACCCGTCGCCTCGATGAACACTGGTGCAGGGGAATAACGGCTAAAATCCATCAGCATCTTAGTCAGCGCATCCTCCGAGCCGCAGCAAACACAGTCGCCAGCCAAGGTCGTCACCATGTCTGCCAGCCCCTCCAGCCGGTAGCCATCAACATTTTCGTTGGCATATTCATTTTCAATCACTCGCGCACCCGTAAAGTCACGTTGTCGCAATAAGAATTCAAGTACACTGGTTTTACCAGCGCCCAGTGAGCCATTTACCAAGTACAGCGACACTTTGTCAACAATCGTCCGCGCCTCGTCAAATGCTGCATTGATACTAAATTCCAAATCATCATCGCGTTTCGCCATGTCTCTATTATACGCCATCACGCCCGAGGTGATATACTGAAGGTATGAAAGTCATTCTGGCCCTCGGCAATCCTGGCGATAAGTACACGTACACACGGCATAACGCTGGCTTTTTGGTGGTTGACCAGTTGGCGGCGGAGCAAGATGCACAATTTAGCAATAAGCCCAAATTCTTTGCCGATATCGCTGAAATCAGTCACTCCAAAACGCCAGGCAACGTCCTACTCGTCAAGCCAACTACCTACTACAACGAGGTTGGTATTGCGGCGCGGGCGCTCATGGATTTTTATAAGTTGACGCTTGATGATCTCCTGATTATTCATGATGACACGGCGCTTGATTTTGGCAAAATTCGTGTCCGCAAGGGTGGTGAAAGCGCTGGCAATAACGGACTGAAGTCACTACACCGACATGTTGGCAATGAATTCTGGCATATTCGCATCGGCACCGACAATCTACTACGCCGGCAAATTGGCGATGTCGATTTCGTCCTCAGTAAATTCAACACCGACGAACGCATCATCCTCCGTGATTGGACGATCCCCGAGTCAATCAAACTCATCAAGGCATTTCTTGATGGCAGCATTGAGCCACTGAGCATCAAACTCTAATTGCAACAACGTTGCAAAACGCTTATCGTTTTCGGCGTTTGATTTTTGCTGCTGCCTCTCGCAGCCCGATAGCTCGCGCCTCCAAAATACTACTGCCGACCGCCAAGCTCACAAACAACAGCCCCAAACCGCCCGTCGCCCATTCTGGCAGCTCCAGATGAAACAGCTTCGCGATCATCATCATGCCCAGTGCCGTAATTGCCCAGTGCGCACCATTTTCCAGATACTTATATTTACTGAGTACGCCTGTACGCAACAGATACACCGTCAATGACCGCACCCAAATAGCTCCAGACGCCAGTCCAGCAACAATCAACAGGACACTACTGGTGATGGCAAAGGCACCGATGACGCCGTCGAAACTGAAACTAGCGTCTAAAACCTCAAGATATAACAAGCTTGCAAATGCCGCCCAACCAGTCTTGACTTTAATGGCCTTGGCGTCGTCCTCGTGAAAGAATGATCCAAACAATTCTAGCCCGATGTGCAGCATAATCCCCAGAATAGATGAGATCAAAATAAGCGATTGGTGTGCTGGCTCCACCGTGAAATACAAAATCGTCGCCACCGCCAACATCAGACATACTTTGAAATTCTCAAACCGTCCAGCCTTAGCTAGCCACGGCTCAACATGACTGACCCAGTGGATACGCTTGTTGTAGTCGATGAAATAACTTAACCCAATCATGATCAAAAACGCCCCACCAAACGCATCAATCATCGGCGATGCCTCATGCAGAATATGGCCGTACTCGGCTGGCTTATTGATAGCCAAGTCAACCACCTCGGTGAAACCATGACCACTCGCCACCATAACGATGAAAATTGGCAAAATAAACCGTACCACAAAGACCGCCACAAAGATGCCGACCGTCAAAAATACCTTTTGCCATGCCGAGCTCATGCCAGCCAACACCTTACTGTTAATCACCGCGTTGTCAAAGCTAAACGTAACTTCCAGCACTACCAAAATAGCAAATAACCAGAGGCCGCCAAGACCCAAGTGCATGAACGTCAAACCGCCCAAAATCAATGTCAATAGTGCTGAAAACCAAAAAATTCGAAATGGATGATGTGAATGCCAGAGATGCTTCATATTGCTTTAGTATAGCATATCTATGAGCGCAATCTTACGCTTACCTCAAACCAGCGGGCAAAAGGCTATCCTCTACAGTCCACATAGTCCTGCCATTTTTTGACAATTCCATCCTCCTGATAGTACTCATGTGCGCGCCAACTGGACAAGAAAGCTTCATCTTGTTCAATTTCGCCAAGGAGCGGAAAAATCTCACTAAGTAGCATTTTGTCGGGGTATCGTTCGTCGTCCGTCAGGAGACATTGCCCATTATTGCACAAGTGTGTATTTAAAAATGTGAAGCGTTTAGTGCAAATATAGCCGGGCTTCGAGCAGTGCAAGCGAAAATCGTGCATGGTTTTAATCGGCTGTGCCTCATCCTGGTAGGCCTCGAACTTGTACATCACCCAAACTAGTGGCGTATCAAACGTCATATTATCAGACAGTTGCTGCTGGCTATGCCGTAAGTCGTCCAGCTCTATCCGTATCTGTTCGCCACTGCTATTGTTCAATTTCGCCAACGCCAAACGGCGCTCCGCAGCAGCAATCTTTGCTATCAAAGCCTTATACTCATCATACATATCAAGCAGCTTATCAACCGCCGCTCTCGCGCTATTCGTACCTTCCATCATCCCAACTCCTTCATAATTACTGCGCGCGTAATCTCACGTGCCCGCTCACCAATGACAACCAATTTTAATGACTCGTCAGTGGTACCGCGCGTGACTTGTATTTGCTGCGGCGTTGCTTCGATGTGAAATATCTCGTCACCATCAGCAACCGCGCCTTTCATGCGCCGCAAAGCGTATTTATCTCGCAAACTAGCCCAGATATTCTCAATCTTCTCAGCACTAATAGCCAATTCAGCCACATCAATCACGCTATAATTTAAAGCATACTCAGCTGCGTTTTTCACAGGCTCGTGCAGTAGTAAATAATCCAAAATGTGCGACTCGCCGCCAAGCTGGGCCAGATCAAATTTGCCGTGATCTATATTCACAACGTCGGTTACCCCTTGTTGCAACAATGTTTCAATGAGCTGCTGGTGGTCTTTTTCAGCCAGCAAATCCAGCTTGCTGATCAATACCATGTCCACCGCCCGAGCTTCCGCTAGCAACGCCTCCGCCAAGCCATCAGCCCTGGCTTCAGCTCCATCCACAACATACAACGACTGTTTCAAATCATACTGCTCAAAGACATCACCAGCCAGTAATTTCTCAACCACCCGTAGAGTATTAGCGACACCAGTTGACTCAATGATCACTGGTGCTCGTCCGTTTATTGCAAAATTGTGCAAAATATCAACCAGCTCTTCGCCGCTACTACAACAGATGCACTCACCAGCAATTGTCGCTAGTTCATCAACGCGTTGTGCTAATGTACAGCTGTCAATACTTTCCGACGCAAATTCATTTTCAATCACTCGCGCGCCAGCAAACTCCGGTTGCTGCACCAAAAAATCAACCAGCGTGGTTTTGCCCGCACCCAGCGCGCCATTCACCAGATATAGTGCAATCTTATCATTCATAATTAGCCTTTCTTGTACACATATACCGAGTTAATGATGTCGTCGTCAGGATTATACTCGACCAGTAGATGCACGCGCCGCAAACTGTTCGGATCAAACGCTGGATACAGCAACGTTTTTGCACCATGCGCACCGCGCACAATGATCCGTCCGCCAGGCCGGAGCGCTGGCAACATATTATCGATAATTTGCTGCTTGGCTTCAGCCGAATCGCCCGCCAGGCCAGCCACATAAATCACATCATAAGTACTGTCCGGCAAAGTTACCGCCGCTCCATCCGCCACCAGACACTTGCCAACCGGCCAGTCAATCAACTGCGCCAATTCGCGTGACTGCGCCAAGGCAGCTGGCGCCACGTCCACCAAATCAACCGCCGCACCTGTCTGGCGCCACAAGCACCAAGCCGTCAAAGGCAGGGGACCGCTGCCAATCATCGCCACCCGACTGCTGTCACTCAAAAACAAACCCGAGCCACCCAGTAGGCCAATCTCACGTCGCACCAGCTCGCGGTAATTGTCAATATACCAAAACTTTTCCAGCTCTTGCTGCGGACGAGCTGAGCTGGCAATTCGCCGCGACCAATACATTTCCATCTCTGATTCTGACAGAGAGCAACGGCGTTGCACTTCGCGACGCACCTCCTCATTGCACCAACTCGGTAAAGCTGCTGCCTGCACGACTGCCGCCACCAAACCAGAAAAAGCCGCATTCACATCTGGTGATGGCGCAAACTCATGCAAATTCATTACTGTTCTAATCGCTATAT
>CAUQMR010000011.1:0-25059 GCA_963519285.1 uncultured Candidatus Saccharibacteria bacterium | reverse complement strand
GCCCATGGCGAGGAGGAAACACCTGTTCCCATTCCGAACACAGAAGTTAAGCTCCTCAGCGGCGATCATACTGCGAAAGTGGGAAACTAGCACGGTGCCGAATTATAAAAAAGACTTCCGAATAGGGAGTCTTTTTTCTTTTACTCCATCAATAATGGAGGACCTCGCTATTACGACAACCTAAGTTATTGACAAAAATATAAATTAGTATTATAATTAAAGATATGAGTAACAAGAATCTTCTATCTAATCTATCTGAACAAAATGAATCACAAACACGTGAAGTTGTGTTTGAGGATGGCGCTATAGCCCATAATTTTAGGCGACCCGGGGCGTCTGTTGCGGTATCTGGACTTCTTGGTGGGCCTGAGGAACGTAATATGCTTGGAAGCTCGGGTACTCCGGATGAGGTCTTACTTCGTACACAATCTGGCACTCTGTATTATATAGGATACGATGGAACACTCCTTCGTCTGAGTCAAGATGAAGAAGGAGGGATGGTAGCTAGTCTTGTTGACACTAATAAGTATAAGCAGGGTGTTAGTAATGGGGAGAATTCAGATATAGTAAAGGCTACCGTCGGAGAAAGGCTGACGATACCTGGTGTTATGAGCACCAGTCCGGTAGGGGACATAACCGTCCTGTTCCTGACTCGACGAGCCGTAGATCCTGACCCAAGCAAGCCAAAGAATCCATTTGAGGGAGCTCGTGCCCTGGCTGACGAACTAAAGGAACAGCGGCGAGTTAAAGGATCATTGGGCCGAGCGGCTATTCGCCATTGATTAGTGACTTATTATTAAAAACAGCCTTTGTTATGAGGGCTGTTTTTCTTCTCGAATCTCGCAGAAGACGAGAACTGTGTGGTGAACATCACTACTCCTTGAGTGTACCCTAATAACTACACAATGTAAATATTGACAAAGTATTAGCAGTATGCTATTATGTATTCATAACACATATCATGTGTGATATATAAAGGTGAGGGTTTCCACAATAATACATGTGGAAATCTTTTTAATAGTGGAGGAAAACTTTCATGGCAGGAACAAAAGCAGGTGGTAAGAAAGCTGCAGCTAAGAATCTGGCAAAAGACCCAAACTTTTACGCAAAAATTGGTGCTAAGGGCGGACGTAACAGCCGTACTGGTGGCTTTGCTGCTAACCCAGACCTTGCTCGTATCGCTGGTGCTAAAGGTGGTAGGATTTCACGCCGCCGCAAGACAAAAACCGTTGCAGCTGACTAATTAAGATTATTTTGATTATTAAATAGCGCACTTTGGATTACCGGGGTGCGTTATTTGATTCTACGGATTAGGCGACAGGTTCTCGCTTCATTGACGTGCCACTGAACGCGACAGTGCATACAGGAATAGGTATCTTTTGTTTTTTGAAGTCCAATAGCTCCGCACGTAGGGCAGCTGCTACGGGCGGTAAGCCACGATCGATAGGAATCAAGCGATTCCTGGACGATAGTATCATCCATGCTTAGTGATAGACCGTAATGTGGCGCTAGAACCTTAGTACAGTATTCCCAAGCCTCTCGTTCCATCTCTATGAGTTGAATATCTCGAGAGAAAGTCTGGTGACCAAGCTCGGCGTGAGCAATCTCATGAAGCAGCTGAGCGGGTGAATTTTGCTTAGGGTCAACTGTAATTGTTTTAGTAGCTGGCGCCCAACTAAAATCATCACTGGTAGTAATGGTATAGTTCGGAAAGTCACGCCTAACTAACAGGATTAATTCATCCATCGACATAGTAAAACTAGTATACCATGTTACTTTACAGAGGTAGAACAGATGTGCTATAATGACTCGTAATAGACAAGTGTGCAAATGTGGAGACTAGTATGAAGCAGACCAATCAACAAAGAGGCTCAGTGATGACTTTTACGGTGGTAGGAGTAATGCTGGCTATTTTGGCGCTTGGTTTGTTGTATACTGCTCGTCAGCAAGATAATAATGCTATAGTGCCTGTCGCCACAGATAACAATGCACAAAAACAAGAACTTGCCCAAAAAGATGAAAAATCCGAACAAAACAAATCTGAAACATCTAAGCCAAATACTACGACCAACATTCAGTCAAATAACTCACAAAAACAAGAACAGCCTAAGAACCAGTCTACGGGCAATGCTCAGAAGCCATCAGTGACACAGCAGCCCGCCCCTACTACTCCGACTGGCCCTGCCACTCCAGCTGCTCCTGCAGCCGCTACTAATGGCAGTAGCACTGCGAATCTACCGACAACCGGTCCAGCTGATCACATCGGGGAGTTATTGATCGTTGGCGTTATTCCGGGTATGGCAGTCGCATACGCCCGTTCTCGGAAGGTTGTATAGCCTCTCTTTGACTTTTGCTAACAGATTGTGGTACTATAAAGATAGCTTGATGTCTACTTTTTTAGTGTGACTCAAAAATATTAATTTTAAGGAAGGAGTCTGAAAAGACTTATGGCAAACGCCACAATTACAATGGATGACCTGCTGGCTCAAGCAGGCGATAATGTTAAACAATTGACAGCTGGTGAAGTAGTTCACGGTACAGTTTTGTCAGTAAAGAAGCACGAGGTGTTGATTGACCTGGGGCCGTTGGGCGTTGGTTTGGTCCCAAGGCGTGAAGTTGGTTTCTCAAAGGCTTGCGCTGTTGGCGACGAAGTTACGGCAAGTGTTATCGACACAGAGCTTGACAATGGCTATAGCTTACTGAGCTTACGCAAAGCAGCGAAGGATCGAGGCTGGGATGAAGTTGCTGAGAAGCTAGAGAGTGGTGAAATCATCACGATTACCCCATATGACGCAAACCGTGGTGGTTTGTTGGTTGAATACGAAGGGGTTCGCGGTTTCTTGCCGGTATCTCAATTGTCAGCTGAGCACTACCCACGAGTTGGTTCAAGCGACAAGGATGAAATCTTGCAGCGCTTGAATGCATTGGTTAATGTTGAAATGAAAGTTCGCGTATTGGATGCTGACCGAAAGGCTAACAAGTTGATCTTCTCTGAAAAAGAAGCTATCAAAGAAGGATTGGCAGAGCGATTTAAGCAATTGTCAATCGGCGACACAGTTCGCGGTGTCGTTACTGGTGTTGTTGACTTTGGTGTGTTCGTGAATGTTGAAGGCATCGAAGGCCTGGTACATATCTCAGAAATCAGCTGGGAGCGCGTCAGCAGCCCAAGCGACTACGTGAAAGTTGGCGAGACGATCGAAGCAAAGATCATCGCTATCGACAAGGATCGCTTGAGCCTCAGTATGAAGCAGCTAACCCCAGACCCTTGGTTGAAAGAAGTTGAACAATTCAAATCAGGTGATCAAGTTGAAGGAACGGTTACTCGCATCACTCCATTTGGTGCTTTCGTACAGTTAAGCCCAGCGGTTGAGGCATTGGTTCACGTGTCTGAGCTGGGTGGTGATGGCACTGATCCAGAGAAAGTGTTCACCTTGAATGAGCGCAAGAGTTTTACGGTGCTCGATATCGATAAAGAGAGCCGTAAGATCTCTTTGACACTTGGTGAAGCAAAGAAAAAATAATTAGAACAAAATCCCTGAGGCGTGGTGACGTACCAGAGGTGAGAGGAGCTTATCATGGCAGAAAAAATTGTCAAAATTGCAGATTCAGTAACTGTCGGTGAGCTTGCAGAGACCCTTGGTTTATCCGTGACCACGCTGATTGGTGAGTTGTTCAAAAACGGCATTGCTGCAACAATTAATCAGCGCCTTGACTTTGATACTGCTCAGATTGTAGTGGAAGAGCTTGGCCTAGACGTGCAACTGGAACGCAAGCAGGCGGCTGCTTCAGATACACCGTTGCGTCATGTGCATCAGTTGACAGACAAAGCTGTAGCGCGCCCACCTATCGTAGCAGTTATGGGACACGTTGACCACGGTAAAACGAGCTTGCTTGACGCCATCTTGGATAAAAAGACTGCTGAGGGTGAAGCTGGTGGTATCACGCAGCATATTAGTGCTTATCAAGCGGAACGTAACGGCCGAGTAATTACATTGCTCGACACACCTGGTCACGAAGCGTTTGCTGCACTAAGGCAGCACGGAGCGGTTTTGACTGATGTGGTGATCATCGTGGTGGCGGCTGATGATGGTGTTAAGCCTCAGACGGTAGAGGCTATCCGGTTTGCGCGTTCTGCAAATGCAAAGATTGTAGTGGCGATTAACAAGATCGATAAAGACACCGCTAATCCACAGTTGGTAAAGACGCAATTAGCCTCTGAGCATGGACTTAACCCTGAAGAATGGGGTGGTGACACGGTCATGGTTGAAGTGAGCGCCAAGACAGGTCAAAACCTCGATAAATTGCTGGACATGGTCTTGTTGGTGGCAGATATGGAAGACCTGCGTGCGGACGTTGATACGCCGGCGGAAGGACTGGTGATTGAAGCGCACATGGAGACTGGTCGCGGTGCCGTGGTTGGTTTATTAGTAGAGCATGGACAGTTGAAACCGTCGCATTATTTGGTTGCAGGGACGGCTTATGGCCGCGTGCGTACCATGTTGGACTTTCGTGGTAAGGCCATGAAACTAGCGGGCCCTTCAACGCCAGTAAATGTGACAGGATTTAAGGAATTACCACAGTTTGGGGATAGTTTTGTCATCGCGAAAAATGAAAAGGAAGCACGACAAATGGCCGCTAAAGCCAAATTAGAACAGGAACGTCGTGCAGCAACTACCAATGTGACAGGCGCTGACATCCTGAAGATGATGAATCAGAAGCATGATGCACAAGAATTTAACGTCATCATCAAGGCTGATGTGCAGGGCTCTCTCACCTCGGTTATTGATAGTTTGAAATTGATCGAGACAAATGGTGAAGTTGAATTGCGGGTAATTGGTCATGGCGTGGGTAATATCTCCGAAAATGACATTCATCTAGCAACTGGTGAAAATACTGTCATTTACGGCTTCAACGTTGACCTGCCGCCTGCTGTTAAGCGGTTGGCTTCTCGTGAGAAAGTGGAAGTACGCCTATACCGAGTGATTTATTAACTGCTGGACGATGCAAAGTTGTCCATGGAGAATCTTTTGGCTCCAGAGGTAGTAGAGACAGAGATCGGTGCGCTTAAGGTGAAGGGTGTGTTCCGTACGATGCGTGAAGAGGTGATCGCTGGCGGTGAAATGATGCGTGGAAAGGTCTCAAAGGGCCTCCTGGCTCGCTTGAAGCGTAAAGGCGAACAGATAGCCGAAGTTGAGGTTTCAAGCGTACAGCGCCAGCAACAAGAAGCCAAAGAGGTATTTGAAGGTGAAATGTGCGGCTTGAGTCTGAAAACTGCCAAGAAAATTGCAGTAGAAGAAGGCGATGAACTCGAGTTCTTTACGCGTGAGCTGGTGAAGAAGACGCTCTAGGTAGAATACTTAAGCAAGGTTATTGACTTTTTTAACAATTTGTGCTAGTATTTCTTTAGAGAAAAACTCCAACTAATCTTGGCGCATCCAAGTGAAAGGAACCACCACGAATGAATAAAGAAACGCCTGCACCACGTCCGACTACTGGGGACTATTTAGCAGCTAATCAAGGTCAGCTTGACTCTTCTACTAAGGAATATTACCGCTGGAGGCAAGCGCTAATAGATCGAAATACTTCAGGCGACACTGAGCTTGGTAAATACTACCAAGAAGCTGTAGAGCAAAACAAGGCTTGGCAAACGAAGCCCTCAGTGAAGGACGAGAACCCTGAAGGTTTGAGCCTGTACGAGCAAGCACAGCGTGATAAATACCTTGGCGATCAGTATGATGAGGGCGAAGCTTCTCAGTCAGCTGAAAAGAGTAAGGCACAGCAGGAGCTGGACGCGGCAAGGCTGGTGTTTGCTAAAGCACGTGTTGATGTTGAATCACATTTCTTTAAAGAATGGTTTGGCGGAAAGAAACGTAAAGAAGCACTTCAGGAAGCAGCAGACAAACTAAAGGCTTGTGAGCTGGCTGTTGCCAAGGAAGAATTGGCAGAGCAGATTGACCAGTTGAACCAGCTTTCAGGTGAAGAATTGGCAAAGCAGCAGGAATTGTTTGCGCAGATGATGGCGGCTCGTGCCTTTCAAGGCATGCAAGAAACTGCCCAGAAGACGACAGAAGTATATGATAAAATGCTTGACCAACGCTCTGTGTATAAGAAATTTGCTGCAAAGGTGGGTAGATGGATTAGTAACAAAAAGATATCGCACCAACTGGCACTTGTTGGAGGTGGTGCAGCGGCTGGTGCTGGATTTGCCCTGACAACTTCTGTGGGCTGGCCTATTACTACCGCAGCTGGCTTATCTACTGGTGCGGCGGCTGGTGCAGTTGCTGCGGCAACAGTTAAACAGTCTGTACTGGAAGGGCGTCGCGGTGAAGAGCGCGTAACTGACAACTCACAGGATGCCTGGCGAGATGTGTTTAAGCAGGGTGCTAAAGGCGCCAAAGACGCTGATGAAATGATGGAATCTATGGTCGACACTTCTGTCGATAGTAGTCAGAAATCAAGTGAAGAGCGTCAGGAGCAACTTAGTCGGAAAGTTCGCTCAGAATTTCTTCGTGTGATGGGTAGGGTAGCTTTTGGTTTTGGTATCGGTAATGTAGCTGGTAACGTGGCAGAATCAGCCTTTTCTGGGGACGAAGTTAAGGCCGCAGAGAACCCTAAAGATGGTGGCGGCGACCCTCCTAAAGATGGTGGGAGCCCTAAGAGTCCTGAAGGCTCTACTGTCGTACAACCAGAGGCTCCTTCTCCAGTTGGTAGCTACGAATATCCATGGGACTGGGCAGTCGAGCAGTTTGGTCCCGAGAATGCAACAAGTAAGTTACATGAGTTGGCAGAAATGGCTCAAGCAAATGGCCATGCAATTGAGTGGACTACCAACTTGAATGGTACCGAGTCACTCACGGTGGACGGAATTTCTCAAACTGACAAGGTTGTGGCAGTATTGAGCCAGTTTAGATAGAATAGTTACGTAAACCGTAAGATACAATAACACAAAAAGGAGATATAAATGTTTGAAATTACTGACGAATTTTTGACACAGGCTGGTTTTGGGATGCTGCCACCAGAGGCAAAAGAACAGATGCGGCAGAATGTGACCAACAGTGTGCAAGCAAAGATTACTGATCAATTGTTGGCGGCTGTTGGTGAGCAAAAAAGGGAAGAATTTGAGGCTTTGCTGGATAGTGAAGATGTGCCGATGCTACTCAATTGGTGTCAGGGCAACGGTATCAATCTGACAGAAATCGTACAGAATGCAATGAATCAGGCGATGGTTGAGTTACAGACGCTGCACAATGACGCACTGAATATGGTACGTGAATAGCAGCAATGAGTAGGTTATAATGGCAATCTTTTGGGATTGCTGTTATAATTTATGGAGAGTATAGACGAAAGAAAAGGAGGACTATGTTCCAACTGAATGACGAATTTCTCAAAGAGCTCGGGCTGGATCAATTGCCGGAGGAGCAGCGCAAGCCGTTTTTGCAGCACATCTACAGTGAGCTGGAGCTTCGCGTTGGTGAGCGGTTGAGCCAGGGTATGAGCGATGCTCAACTGGAAGAATTTTCTGGCATCATTGATAAGCGTCCGGGAGCGGTAGATGATTTTTTGGCGCGTCATGTCCCTGATTTGATGCAGGACCCAATGTTCCAGCGTTTGGTGCAGGTTTCTGGGGTGCCGATGGATGATCCGCGCTTACGAGACGAATTTGCGGCAACAAAGTGGCTGGAAGTGAACCGACCAGACTATCGAGACGTAGTCGCTGCTGTGTTGGATGAGCTTAAGAGAGAAATTGTGGCGAATCGTGACATGATTTTAGGAGCTGATTCTGCTACTTCGCAAGCAGCAGCGTAGTTAAGCAATTTATTGATGTTTATGACCGCGGAGAAACGCTTCTGCGGTCATTTTTTTGCCGCTTGGTGCAATGAGTTCGTCAATGATGAGGAATTGTCCATCGTGGTAGCACTGATCCAGAGCGGTTTTGGGTGTGACGTCAGGATGGGCTTTGGTGATGATGAGACGGAGACCGTCAAACATCATGGTGGAGCGGGGAAAACCGAGATAGGCTCTGACTCGTGCGGCTGCTTGTTTGGCGCTGAGGGGCTGTGGATCGAGGGGTGCATCCTGCTTTGATAATAATTTGCAGTAGGTGGCGATGGAATCGTGTTGTGGTTTGAGGTGTATGTCTCCGGATATGATGCGAGGCAATAATTCGACCAAGCGTTGTGAACCCAGATTGAATAATTTGCAGTACAGCTCATCACGAGATTCGTTACCGGAGAGTAGGATAGACTCTTGATGGTAGATTGGTCCGGCGTCCATTTGGGCGTCTAATTTTATCAAGGATATCCCAGTGTGGGAGTCTAAGTTAGTCATGGCAGCTTCAATGGGCGATGGGCCACGGTATTGCGGCAGGAGTGACGGGTGGAGGTTGATGATGCCAGGATTAAATAAGTCGATGACTGCTTGAGGTATGATTTTGCCATAGCTAACCAAAACACCTACTGGTGACTTGAGTGTTTGAATGGCTGGCAAGATGTCTTTGAGGTTGTTTGGTTGCCAAACAGGGATATTGTGCTGGTGAGCGTATGTTTTGACAGCAGGCTCTGATAGTTTACCGCCCCGACCCTTGGGCGCGTCAGGTTTGGTGATGACGGCGGCAATGTGAAATTGTGCTTCATGCAGCGCTTTGAGAGTAATGAGGCTGTGTTCTTCGGTACCAAAAAATACTATCTCAGACATGGTTATCCCCAAAGATCAGTGTTATCTTTGATGCTCGTGTCATAATTGAGCGGTTGTAATTCACCAGAATCATCGAGGGTGTAAAATGCATCGTGCGTATCGCGGATGTGATCGATGAAGACGATGCCGTTGGTGTGGTCAATTTCATGTTGCAAGACGCGCGCTAAGAAGCCCTCGGCTTTGAAGCGGATCTCGTTGCCTTCCAGGTCTAAGGCTTTAACGCGAACCTTGGTGTAGCGTGGTACTTTGCCGTAGATATGTTTTACGCTCAAGCAGCCCTCAAAATCAGCCACTAAGTCGCCTTCGTATTTGACAATCTCTGGGTTGATCAAGGTCATGAAGTCACGAGTTTTTTTGTTATCAAAGTCAGCTCGGACGATGACGACTCGCTCCAAGCGATCTATTTGCACTGCTGCGAGAGCGGCGCTGATTTCATGTGGTCGTGAGTCCTCCCAATCTAACGCGGCGCTAGTCATGTCGTCAGACAGCTGTTGCACATCATCAGTGATGACATGGATACGATGAGATTTTTGACGCAAGTGGGGATTTGGTAGGGCAATAATGTCGTCTCTAGTCATACATCAAGTATATCAGAGGAGGGAAATCGGGTCGAGTTCGAATTGCCAATGTTGTGGTGGCAAGTGGGCTAATATGGCGACTAAATCATCACGTTGGGGGCTTTTGAGTAACAGTTGCCAACGGTAGGTGTCGCGCACTCGTTCATAAAACGCAGGTGTCGGTCCTAAAATTTGCACTGTTTTTGGCGCAACTGATTTGAGGGTGGAGGCAAGTTTTTGAGCATTGCGAATGGCAGCGGCCTCGGTTTTATATATGCAGGTGAGTTTCAAAAGATGGGTAAATGGCGGAAACATGGTTGCTTGTCGTTGAGCTATTGTGCGCTGATAAAAATCAGCGTAATTTTGCGTGAGGCCGTCTTGGATGGCTGGGTGCTGTGGTTGGTAAGTTTGAACAACGACGGTTGTTGGGTGATGTGATCTACCGACGCGCCCGACTACCTGGGCAAGCAGTTGGAATGTGCGCTCAGCGGCTGCAAAATCAGGTAGCGTTAGTCCAGTGTCTGCCTGCACTACGCCAACAGTTCGTAGGTGTGGCAAGTCTAATCCCTTGGCGATCATTTGCGTGCCAATGATGAGATCAATAGTACCCTCTTTGACGTCTTGGTATAACTTTTCTACGGTCTGGTCGCTAGGAGTGTCCGCATCAAAACGGGCGATGGTTTGCTGAGGAAATAATTTGCTCAATTCTGTTTCGATGCGTTTGGTGCCGATGCCTTTATGGATGATATCGGCATGCTGGCACTCAGGACAGACCGTTGGGACGGTCGCGTTATATCCACATATATGGCAAACAAGTTGATGCTTGTCTTGGTGTAGTGTCAGCGGCACAAAGCAGTTGGGACAGCCAGCTTGCCAGCCGCAATTTTGACACAGGGTGATCGCGGTAGTGCCACGACGATTGTGAAAAATGAGTGCTTGCTGGCCATCGTTGAAGGTTCGTTGAAGTTGAGAAAGTAGAGTGTCTGATAGGAAAAAGTGCTGAGTAAAATTATTGCGCTTGGTCATGTCAACGACTTTAATAGTGGGCTTGACGGCATCTTTGCGAGCGGGTTTGGCCATGGTGATGATGGGTCGGTGGCGCTGTTCAGATAAATAATAGTCAGCAATACCAGGAGTGGCACTGCCCAAAACTAGTTTTGCATTGTGGTGCTGTGCCAACACGGCAGCAGTGCGAAGCGCGGAATAGCGGGGGGATTGCTCTTGTTTGAAGCTGGGTTCATGACATTCGTCAATGGCGATGAACCCAAGGTTGTGTACGGGCATGAATAGGGCTGATCGTGGACCGATGACGATGACGGGCTTGTCGGTGGTGAGAACGTGCAGCCACGTCGCATGGCGCTCAGCTTCAGTCTGGCGAGAATGGGTGACGATCACGTTGTCGAGATGTTCTGTGAAGGCTGAGACCAGCTGAGCCGTTAGGGCTATTTCCGGAATAAGTATTATCGATGATTTTCCTTTGGCCGCAGCACGACGGGAGGCTTCAATATAGACTAGCGTTTTTCCGGAGCCAGTAACACCGTGTAGTAGTGCTGTTCCGCTGGTCATAGAATCAATGATTTGCAGGGCTTGGAGCTGATCTTTGGTGAATACATTTTTTGTTCGATTTTGCATATCGACAGAGGTGAACTCTATGGATTTTCGTCGTTTTTTTGTGATACCACGCGGTAGGATAGTTTGCCAGACGGTGGCGGGGTGAGTTGCATAAAATTGGCTCATCCAGGTGTGTAGTGACAGTAATTGACTGGGTAGTGGCGGCTGATCTATGACCGAAATTATCTCCCGTGTGTCGTATGGTGGCTGTGTTATTTCCTGCAAAACGACACCCACAACAACCTTCTTGCCGACAGGAATGGTCACGATAATTCCTGGCACTAACTCTTCATGTGAGGCATAGGAAAAGCTGCCAGCGTCAGCGCGGACAATCGTAGTTGGAGACACCTCGTAGTATCGCATAGCTATTATTATAACGCTTCATCAATGCTACAATAAGCATATGTATTTTCAGAGTCGCATGCAGGCAGGCGCAGAGTTGGGGCAGCAGTTGTTCGAAAAATATCGTTATGAAAACTGTGCAGTGCTGGCATTGGGCGAAGGCGGTGTGTTGGTTGGTGAGCAGATCGCGGTCAGGTTGCACTGCGTTTTGATGATGCTACTGTCAGAGAGTATCGATGTTCCTGGAGAGGGGTTGAGTTTTGGCGCGGTTTCTCAAAGTGGAAAATTTACCTACAACAGTGATTTTTCGTCTGGCGAGATTCGAGAATACACCAATGAATTTCATGGCTATCTGGAACAACAAAAACAGCAGGCATACCAACGAATTAATCGGCTGCTGGGTGATGGCGGTATCGTTGACGCGGCATTGTTGAAAGACCGGACGGTTATTTTGGTGAGTGATGGCTTTGGTGATAATCTTTCAAGCTTGGACGTAGCGTTGGGGTTTTTAAAATCAATTCGTATTGAAAAATTGGTGGTGGCGTTACCTGTGTGTAGTATTGCTGCAGTTGACCGATTGCACATCACGGTGGATGATCTGCATATATTGGACGTCAAGGAAAACTTCATGGGAATTAACCATTATTATGAGGATAATGAACTACCTTCACGCGAAGAGACCGTTGCAAAAATCAATCAAGTAATTATGAATTGGCGCTAAAGGACTTGTCGGGTGTTGTAAAATTGTGCTACACTGGAGTTAAGTAAAGAAGGGGATGCAGTAAAGAGCACAGGACTATGTTAGACGTTTTTATTACATCGCGGGTGAGGCGTAAGATTGTGGTTGTTTATGCTAAATATCCTGATTTTCACACTCACGTACGTGGGTTGGCGAAGTTGATCAAAGAGGATCCAGGAAATATTCAGCGCGAGTTAAAGAGATTAGAAAAAGTTGGTTTTCTCAAGAGTGAGAAACAAGGTAATTCGCGAACCTATTTCACAAATAAGCAATTTCCAATTTTCAAGGAGTTGCAAGGAATGGTGATTAAGTCGCAGCAGCATGCGGCACGACCGAAGCGTAGTTCGGTTGATAGAGATTGATGACACTATTTGAGCGGATTTTGGCAGCGCGGGGCTTGACGACGCGGGCAACGCGCGAAGCTTTCTTGCAGCCGGATTATGCGGCGGTAAAACATGATCCGTTTTTGCTGCCGGACATGAAAAAGGCGGTGGCGCGGTTGAAACAGGCGCGGGAGCAGGGCGAAAAAATCGTCATTTACGGTGATTATGATATTGATGGGCTGAGCGCCACGGCACTGCTGCTGGATGCGTTTGGTAAGTTTGGTTTTGAGGGTGTCGACGCTTTCATTCCAAACCGGTTTGTTGAGGGTTATGGCATGACCATGGGTGCGGTGGACAAGGTACGCGATATGGGCGCGGATTTGATCGTGACGGTGGATACTGGCAGTTTGTGTCATGCGGAGATTGCGTATGCTGCCAGCTTGGGGATTGATACGGTGGTGACGGATCATCATAATGTCGCCGAGACGCCACCGCCGAGCGTGGCGGCGGTGAATCCGAAATTTTCGGGACATACTTATCCGTTTCGTGATTTGTGTGGTGCGGGCGTGGCGTTCAAGCTGGTGCAGGCGCTGCAGACTGAACTGGACGGACTGCCTGATGGCTATGAAAAATGGCTGCTCGATTTGGTGGCACTGGGGACAGTTTGCGACATCGTGACGTTGGCTGATGAAAATCGGGCAAATGTCTATTGGGGTTTGGAGGTGTTGAAAAAACAACAACGTCCAGGATTGAAGGCTTTGATGGCGGTGGCGGGTATTGAGCCGGAGCAGGTTAATGCCAGGCATCTGGGGTTTGGTTTGGGGCCGCGAATGAACGCAGCGGGTCGGCTGGAGACAGCACAGCACGCGCTGGATATGCTGACGGCGCGCGATGGGCTGGCGGCACTGGAGGCTAGTGAGAAGTTGGAGGAATTGAACATTAAGCGGCGTGGTATTCAGGACGCGATTTTTGAAGAAGCGTGTGTGCAAGCCGAGCAGTTGGCTGATGATCGGGTGTTGGTGGTGAGCAGTGGTGGCTGGAATCATGGTGTCATCGGCATCGTGGCGTCAAAATTAGTGGAGAAATATAAAAAACCGGTGTTTATCATTGGCGAGCGCGGCGAGGAAGCCACGGGTTCAGCGCGCAGTTTTGGTGATTTTTCAGCAGCGGATGCCGTGCGGGCGGCGGACGACATTATCATCAAAGGTGGTGGACACGGAGCGGCGGCTGGCGTGACGCTGGAGACTGAAAAAATTGGTGATTTTCGGAGGCGGGTGAATGAGTTTTATGATTCGCTGCAACTCACAAACCAAGAGCGATATTTGCTGCCGCGGGCTGATGTGGAAATTGATGATTTTTCGGAAATTAATGAGGAATTGGTGGCAAATCTAGCGAGAATGGAGCCGTTTGGCAATGGTAACCCAGAGCCAGTGCTGACAATTGCCAGGACCTCAGTGTTGAGTATGCGACGGATGGGCACGGATGGACAGCACGTTAAGCTGGCGTTGCGTGATAAAAATGGTAAAGTGTTGCAGATGCTGGCGTTCAACGCGCCAGAGGAATTTTTCCGCGATCCGGGCGACGAGGTGGCGGTGTGGTTTCAGTCAACCATTAACGAGTGGCAGGGAGTACGAATGGTTGAAGGACGGTTGCTACACGTGAGTGAAGCGAAATAGTCATCGTTAGGGTTGCTATAAGGGCTACAAGGTTGCATTATACTAATTTATGTGATATAATAGAAACCAGTTCAAGGAATAATCCATACTGGAGCACTACGCATATGAATGAAAAATGTAATACAACAATAGATTATGGCTTTGACGACGGCCTTCGTTTAAAACGAGTCAGCCATATAATGCCTACAGCAGAGGGCACTGAGAACAAGTTGTCTAATGATGATAAAATAATCCAGATATCACCAGAAAGGATTGAAGAGCTGGAGGTCAATCCGTGGCTTGATATCAACAAGGACCAGAAAGAAAAAGTTATTGAGCAGTTGAGAAACCCACGCTATATTCGTGGTTTGGGTGGTGTTGGAATTGAAGTCGCGATAATCGGTGATCCTAATGCAGAAGAGCTCCAGGCTGTGTATTATGGCTGGGGTGGTGCTTTTCGTCATCCAAACGCCCAGCGTGAAGCAGTTAATATGGTTTACGCAAATCCAAATGTTGCTTATATGGTAATGAATGGTCCAGGAATCGGTAATTCTGGTATGCTGCCAAAGTCGGTCCAAAAAGAAATCAGGACTGGTAGCTATATGTCAGCAGGTGAATATTATGCAAAGGTATTGGAGCATGTGGCTCAGGATTATGATAAGGTCAATGTAGCTGGACACTCACTGGGGGCAAGGGTAGCTACGGGAGTAGCTGCAAATATGACTCCGGGGGCAGTATCAGAGCTGCGGCTGCATGATCCAACAGGTACGCGGGATATGAGTCTGGGTGGTATTGCTGTTGGCTTTTTTGGAAAAGAAGGAGCAGAGGACGCTCGGTATACCAAGGAGTCTGCTTCTCCGACAGCTAAGGAAGCTGGTTTGATGCCGCTCGCCGTGGAAGCTACTCATCTCCGTGATATCGAATATGCAAAGGGCGTTCGGTTTAGTCCAGTAGAGTTGAACCATCCGTTTGAAGTACCCAAAAATGGTTGGATCCAGCAGTTCTTGGTTGATCCGTCTGGGTTGACGCGGAATGCTTTTGAGAGGGACTTTCGAGTGGCAGTTCCAAATGTGCGAGATTCGATCCATGTTTTGGTGCCAGAACTGAGCCACCTGAACAAATGGGAAGATATTCAAATGATAGTTGAGCGCGCACGCAATATACCTGGTATTCCAGAAATCGATCAGTGGAATATCCTTCGTCACACACACGCCAATATGAACCAGCCAGCAAGTTTGGCAGCGATATACTCGGTCGATCTGGAATAGTAATTTGTCAAATATTTCCTCATCTGTTATAATGCAGGAAGTATGGTACAAGTAACACGTAAAGATCAGAAGGAAGCGAACGAAAATATCATTCGTCGTTTCAACCGTAAGGTTTTGCAGAGCGGTGTTTTGGCTCGAGCTAAAAACGTTATGCGCTTTGAGAAACCAATTTCAAAGGCCGAGCGCCGTAAAAAGGCAATCGTTCGTCGTGAACGCCGGGCTGAAAAAACGGCAAAAATGCGCCTGGGAGTGCGTTAATGTCAGCGCTAAAAGCGCGCATCACTGATGAAATGAAAGCCGCTCTTTTGGGCGGCAATCGTTTTCGTGGGGATGTGTTGCGCAATGTCAAAGCAGCAATTTTGAACGAGGAGGTGTCACTAGGCAAGCGTGACGAGGGCCTGAATGACGCCGAAGTTGAAAAAGTTCTGGCTCGTGAAGTGAAAAAACGTGTCGAGAGTGCGGAGCTTTACCGCAGTAATGGTCGCGCGGAATTGGCAGAGCCTGAGGAACAAGAGGCGGAAATTTTGCGAGAATTTTTGCCCGAACAGTTGAGTGAAGCAGAAATTGTAGCGATCGTTGAAGACGTTGTATCGAGCATGGATGACGTTTCCATGCAAAAGATGGGACAGGTTATCGGCGCAGTGAAACAGAAGGTTGGCAATACTGCTGACGGTGCGTTGATCGCAAAGATTGTTAAAGAAAAACTGACAAAATAGGAGGAAACATGATTATCTTTTTTGGGCCAGCTGGTGCTGGTAAGAGCGTGCAGGGGCAGATTTTGGCGGCACGGCATGGTTGGCGCTGGCTGAGTGCGGGACAACTGCTGCGTGATACGCATGATGGCGAATTGATCCATCGTATGCAATCTGGCGAACTGGTGTCGGTGGAGATCATCAATGGGTTGATGGGCGAGGCGTTGAATAAAGCTAAGGACATTAACGGTGTCATTTTGGACGGCTATCCACGCCAGTTGGAGCAGGCCAAGTGGCTGATCGAGTCGCGGCCGCATCACGGTCAGGACGTGAAGTTAGTGATCGTGCTGGAAGTGCCACGAGATGAGATCTTGGAGCGCTTGCGAGTGCGTGGTCGTGTTGATGACACGCCAGAGGCAATTGATAAGCGGCTTAGTATTTACCGGGGTGAAATTTATCCAATCCTGGACTATCTGAATGACAATAATATCCCAATTATCCATATGAGTGGTGTGGGTACAGTGGGGCAAGTTCATGATGAGATTGAAAAAGAGCTGGTTAGTCGCGGCATTGTTGAGGGTGCCAAATGAGCCAATTGATCACCGGCGAAAAAACGCCACAGCAGATGAAGGATATGCGTGAATGTGGGCGGATGTTGGCGACGATTTATAATGAATTGCGCCAGCGAGTAACGGCTGGCATGAGCGAGTTGGATGTCAATGAATTTGTAGCCGGGCGCATCAAGGATTTTGGTGCGGAAGCGACGTATTTGACGGATGAGGTGAAATTTCCAGGGGTGATTTGCGTGTCGACCAATGAGCAATTGGTGCACTCATTTCCGACAGACTATGTGTTTGAGAAGGGCGATGTAGTGAGTTTTGACCTGGTGATTGGCTACCGCGGCATGAAAACGGACAGCGCCTTTACTATGGTGGTTGACGAAGAGCCGCGCGGTGCTAAAAAGCATTTGCTGCACGCAACGGAGCAGAGTTTGTATGCTGGAATTGATGCAATTTCCGGTGATGGGACGCGCGTTGGTGATATTTCAGCAGCCATTGAAGCGGTGCTGAAAAAAGCGAAACTGGGTATCATTCGTGAGTTGGTTGGTCACGGTGTGGGGCTGGAAATGCACATGAGTCCAGAGATTCCAAATCATGGTCAGCGCGGTACTGGTCCAGTGCTGCACGCTGGTGATACTATCGCTATCGAGCCGATGGCGAGCCTTGGTGGTGAGAAAATTGTTACCGAGGATGACGGCTGGACGATTAGCATGAAAGACGGTAGTTTGGGCGCGCATTTTGAGCACACTGTATTGATCACTGAGACGGGTGCAGAGATTTTAACGAAACTGTAGGGATTTAGGTGAGATCAATCTCTGCTAGTATGTAACGTGCTGGACCGTTGACTGTACCAGTCGTAACCGTACTGAGTGAAGGACTTAAGCCATGTTCTGCATACCAGTCGTCCTTAGTTTTCCTCTCACACTCTAATGAGTGAACCTTATTCCAGAGCTCTGCTTGCGTCATACCTTTTCGGTATACTTCAATGTAGAAAAATGCCTTATTCTTGCCACATTGTGCAAAAGCGATGCTGTTCTTTAAAGCGGTATTTTTCTGGGGACCATTCTTGAGACTGTCTAGTAAGTTGCTCGACAAAAACCCAGCATTAACCAGGGCTCTGCCGATACCACCTCCATGATTGACCGGGATGCCTTGTTCTATTGATCCACCTCCCGGTTCAGCATAAAAACCATACGGGCTATAGTAACGCATTGGTACTTTATTGCCCGCGGTTATGTAAGACTTAAACCCTGTTTCGACCTGTTGTAGCGCGGTTTTGGCTTTTGCGTCATAAGCGTCTTGTCTAACGTACTGATAAGCGACGATGCTAATTGCTGAGAGAATGGCGATTGTGGAAATGATAATGATCATCTCAATTAAGGTAAAGCCAGGTTTATGAGAAAAAGTACTACGTTTCATGTGTCTAGTGTATCATGCTTGTGCTTTTTTGACAGCTTGCAAAATGACCCCATATTCCTATATACTGTAAGCATATGCAAGAACAATCTCATTATGCGGTAGGAATTGATATCGGCACGAAAAAAGTGCGATGTGTTATCGGACATATTGACGAAACAATGGGCGTGCCGAGAATTATTGGCGTGGGACAGGCTCCCAACAGCGGGATGCGTAAAGGTGTGATTACACACTTGAATGGGCCAGCAGCAGCGATTGATACGGCGCTTGATGCGGCTGAGCGAATGAGCGGACATCGAGTGAATCAAGCTGCCTTGGGTACCAATGGCGTACATATCATCAGTACTAAAGTAGACGGTATGGTTGCTGTTAATGCGAGTAGTAGTGAAGTAACAGAGGATGACGTAGCACGTCTGGAAAATGTGGCGACAGTTGGAAAAGTTCCTGCAAATCGTGAGATTTTGGAAGTGGTTCCGTACGAATATCGATTGGATGGGCAAGATAATATCAAAAACCCGATTGGCATGACCGGGACGAGGCTGGAACTACGAGCAAATGTTGTTTCTGGATTGGTGCCACACCTGGGGAATTTGCACAAGTTGGCGGAAATGTCTAATATCGATGCTGTCAGAATAGTTCCAACGGTGTTGGCGAGCGCTCAAGCGGTGCTGAATGAATCTCAGATGGAAAATGGTGTGGCTGTGATTGATATTGGAGCTTCCACGACAGGAGTGGCGGTGTTTGAGGAAGGTGATTTGCAACATCTTTCAGTTGTTCCGATGGGCTCACAGAATGTCACCAATGATTTGGCAATCGGCCTTAAGGTTGATTTGGAAATTGCCGAAAAGGTTAAACTGCAACATGGTGAATTGGGTGGTGAAACCACGGGTGTGATTGACATCAAACATGAGAAAGAGACGCAGGTTTTCCACCGAGCAGAAGTTGCAGAAATCGTCGAGGCGCGTTATGAAGAAATTTTCGAACTGGTAGCTAAAGAGCTGAAAAAGGCAGGCGGTATCAGTAAAATGCCAAGTGGAGCCGTGCTAGTTGGCGGTGGCGCTAAAGTAAAAGGCTTGGCTGAATTTGCCAAAGAACAGATTGGATTGGCGGTGAAAATCGGTAAAGTGCAGGATTATGCTGGCATGACTGACGACATCAAAGATCCAGAATATGCAGCAGCGATAGGATTGATGCTGGCAATGTCCACCAATCCGTCCCGCTCTGAAGGAACTCATGGTAAAAAAGCTAGTAAAGTTGCTCAAAAAGCTGGCGGATTTTTAGGTGGGTTGTTCGCGAAATTCAAATAAATATGACCACTCCAGGGTCAAAGATGATATACTGGATAGAGATTAGAGGGGAGATACAATAATGCCACAAATACAACCAAGCGAAGTTCAGACATTTGCTAGCATCAAAGTTGTTGGTGTTGGTGGCGCCGGTGGTTCAGCGGTCAACCGCATGAAAGATGCCGGCCTCAACGGTGTGCAGTTCATCGCTATGAATACCGACGCACAAGCGTTGCATAACTCAAAAGCCGACGTCAAAATCCATCTAGGACATTCAACGACCAATGGCCTTGGTGCTGGTGCTGACCCAGCGGTTGGTGAGGCAGCCGCTAATGAGTCACGTGAAGAAATTCGTGCCGCTCTTGAAGGCGCTGACATGGTGTTTGTGACTATTGGTGCCGGTGGCGGAACGGGCTCTGGTGCTGGTTATGTGGTTGCTGAGATTGCTCGTGAGTTGGGTATTTTGGTGGTTGGTGTTGCCACGCGACCATTTAGCTTTGAAGGTGAAAAGCGCCGAGTGAATGCTGATTGGGCAATCACTCACTTGGGTCGACAAGTTGATACGTTGATTACTATTCCAAATGATCGCCTGCTGCAAACTATTGATCGACGCACTCCACTGTTGGAAACCTTCAAAATTGCTGACGATGTACTGCGTCAGGGTGTGCAGGGTATTTCTGAATTGATCACTGAACACGGATTGATTAACCTGGACTTTGCTGACGTGAAGGCTATCATGAGTAATGCTGGCTCAGCGTTGATGGGTATTGGTCGGGCGAGCGGTGAGAATCGAGCAGCTCAGGCAGCCCAGCAGGCAATTGAGTCTCCGTTGATTGAAGTGTCAATTGATGGCGCTAAGGGTGTGCTGTTCAACGTTACTGGTGGCTACGACATGAGCATGGCAGAGATCCAGGAAGCAGCTGAAATCATCACGAGCGCGGTGTCACCAAACGCAAACATTATCTTTGGTGCGACGTTGAAACCAGAGATGGAAGATGATTTGGTGATTACAGTCATCGCCACAGGGTTTGACAGTGAGACTTTTCATGACCGAGATGTGACGCTTGACGTGAACCCAGTTGAAACCAGTTCAGACAATCTAGACGAAGAAATGGTGCAAAATATCGACATGGAGCTAGAACATAAAGAGGCTGCCGAACATTTTGCTGCTGAAGACGACACGAACATTTGGGACAATCCGCCAGAAGAGGATGATGATGAAGACGATACCCCAGCATTCTTACGCCGTCGCAAGAAGAACAGGGAGTAGTTTATGGTAGTAGTGAATATTGGTGACAGTCGGGTGCTTGAGTCGCGTGAAGTTGCTGGCGGTATGGCAATTCGCCGTCGTAGGGAAACGGCTGATGGTAGAAGGTTTACGACGTACGAGCGAATTGAAAAACCAAACCTGGCAGTGCTCAAAAAGAGTGGACGTCGAGAGTTATTTGACCGATTTAAGCTATCTTCAGCAGTGCATCAGTCAGTCGGCAAGTTCTTCAAGTCGGAAGAAGAAGTTGAGCAGATCGTGAGTGCTGTCGAAGACGCGTTGTATGCGTTGGGAGAATCTGAGGTGCCATCAAAGCAGATTGGTGATGCAGTTTTGGACGCTTTGGCTGACCGTAATGAAGTGGCGTATGTCCGATTTGCCAGCGTGTATTATGATTTTAAAACCTTGGATGAATTTGAGAAAATTTTAGCTCAGCAACGAGAGAAAAGGGATTAAGATATGCGCGTTGTTGTCGTGTATAAAACAGAGAGCGATCATGCGCGCGCAGTGTTTGATTATCTCAGGGATTTCAAGAATCAGACAGGGCATGATTTGGAGGAAGTCAATCCAGATTCGGCGGCCGGCAGTGATTTTTGCAGGACATATGACATTGTTGAATATCCGACGATTATTGCGTTGAGTGACGGCGGTCAATTACAAAATATGTGGCGGGGAACTCCGCTGCCGACAATTAGCGAGGTAAGTTTTTATGTTTAAAAAGGTACGAAATTGGTTATTTCACGAGGATTTGAAGCGACGGCATATGTCGGCATTGGCGTTGTTAGTCGGAAGCGGATTGGGACTGTTAGCATCGCTGGCCTTATCGATTGAATCATTGGTATTAGCCAAGAATTCAGAAGCGGTTCTTAGTTGTGACTTAAACTCAGCACTGAGCTGTTCGGCAGTTGCCAACCATTGGTCTGCAGCGATTTTGGGCTTTCCGAACAGCTTTATCGGCCTGGCAACTTTGCCGGTGATGATCACTATAGCGGTTGCTTTGTTGGCAGGGACAAAGTTCCCGAAATGGTTTATGCAATGCGCGCAAGTCGGGGTGATTGCGGGGCTGCTCTTTGCTTTCTGGATGTTTGGTATGAGCTATTTGGTGATTGGTGCACTGTGCCCGTGGTGCTTGACTCTGGACCTTGGTATGATTTTGATTTTCTTTGGTATGACACGGTACAATGTTTTGGTTAAGAATATACCTGGTAAGACCCTGGGTAAAATTGTTGATCGCGGATATGATATGTTATTTGCAGTAGTTTTAGTGGTTCTTGCCATGATGGCGATAATCGCAAAGTTTGGTGATCAGTTGTTCTAGACGTATCGCCCTATTTTACGAAAACATTATTACAAAAATTTTTTACTTTGGTAACGCGTGACCATGTGTCATAATGAGAGGTATGAAGAAAAACTTTCTTGTCAGAGCATTCTTTGGTGTTACCATTGTAGCGCTCGGCGGGATTCTACTACTGAGGAATCTCGAAATCATCAAGTTTGATAGCTGGAACGTGTTCTGGGGAACGGTTTGGGCAGCTGGCCTAGTATTGGCGGGATTGGTGACAATAGTCAGTTCCCAGAGATTGCTAACGCGGGCGTGGGGCTTGCTGTTGATGGCCGCTGGCGTGTCGGTCGGTTTGAATGCGTATGGAATCATCGATGTTAGCATCTGGAAGTTGTTTTGGCCAGTGGTGTTGATCGCTGTTGGTTTGATGATGGTGTTCAGTATTGGGTCCGCAAATCGCAAGCGAGCTGAAAAGTCGGGCACTGATGATAATGAAAAAGTGGCAATTTTTTACGGTGAACAGTCACGAGTGAGAGGTGATTATACTGGTGGTTCACTGACAGCGATATTTGGTGGCGTCGATTTAGATTTGCGTCAGGCGAACATTAAGGATGGCGCAATCATTGATGTCTTTACGTTTTGCGGTGGCATTAATATCAACTTACCTGATGATGTGATCGTCAAAAACGAGGTGCGTGGTGTTTTGGGTGGCAGCGATGATAAGACTATGTCAAAGCCTTCCGCTAAAAAGACAATCTACCTGAGGGGTGAGTGTGTCCTGGGCGGCTTGGAAATTAAATAATTCCCTTGGGATTTTGGCAAAAACGCGCTACAATGTGAGTAGGGCGTTTTTGCGTGTGTCTGATAGGAAATATCCCTGATAGGATCAGCGCAAAATGAGCGGCTATCAACCGCGAAGCCTGCGGGAAGAAATCAGTTTTTATCAGCTGAGATTAGACCCCGCCGCGACTCGCTGCGACAAAGTGAACGATTAAGCGCTAAAAGAGTGCGTGGATGCCGCTCAACTCGGCAAAGCCCGCGAAGAATCACTTCTTTTGGAATCGAGATGGTACCGTCCGTTTGAAACACCTCCAGCGGATTCTCGAAGTCAAAAGAGGTGATTTTATTTTAGGAGAATCATGACAAAAATAACGTACTATCCGCCGGAATACAGGAAAGATGAGTTTAACTGTGCACACTGTAAGGTGTTTGCGCATCAAGCATGGGGTGGTAGCTTGAGTTTTAGTAATATATTCGATTCACATTTACCGTTGAATTTACTCACCGTATCAAAATGTAAACACTGCGGTAAATGGTCTATTTGGATTGAAAGGTCTTTAGTTTATCCAGCACAAATTACAGTAGAAGACCCGAATGATGATATGCCGGATGAGGTTAAAAAACTATATAGAGAGTCTGCTCAGGTTTTGTCTATTTCACCGCGTGCAGCTGCAGCACTGTTGAGATTAGGATTGCAGATACTTCTCGGTGTTGTTGGGGGCGATGGCAAAAATATAAATGATGATATAAAGAAAATAGTTGAATTAGGAATTGAGCCTGAAACGCAAAAAGCTCTAGATGTTCTGAGGGTATTTGGTAATAATGGAGCTCACCCTGGGGAGATTAAGCTTGATGAAGATACTGGCCTAGTGAACAAAATGTATGGGCTAATGAACTATGTTACCGATAGACTTATTACTCAGAAGAATCAGATAAATGAATTATTCGAAGGTTTGCCGGAGGGAATTAAAGATCAGATTGAATCACGAGATAGTAAGAATAAGGGTAAGGGTAAGGAGAAATCATAATGAAATTCACACATGGCACACGCCGCCGAGCGGCAGAATACGAGAAGGATTGGGTGCAGCGCTGGAAGGATGACCAGACGTTCGAAAGGTCGGTGGCGCAGCGACCGGCGGATAATGCCTACGTTTTTTATGATGGGCCGCCGTTTATCACTGGCGTGCCGCACCACGGTACGCTACTAAGCTCAATCGTCAAAGATGCGGTGCCACGCTACTGGACGATGAAAGGCAAGCGTGTGGAGCGTCGCTGGGGTTGGGACTGTCATGGGCTGCCAGCGGAGAATTTCGTCGAAAAGCAGCTGAATATCGTGGATCGGCGGCAGATTGTGACGTGCTCGGGCCAGCCAGCCCCGCTGGATAAGGACGGTCAGCCGCTGCCAACTATCAGCCTGGAGAAATATATCACCAAGGCGCGCGAGAGCATGGTAGCCAATAGCGAGACGTGGCAGGGCGTGATCGACCGCATCGGCCGCTGGGTGGACTTTGCGGGCGCCTACCGCACCATGGACAAGGACTTTATGGAGAGCGTCTGGTGGGCCTTCAAGCAGCTATACGAGGCTGGCAAAATCTATGAAGGCGAAAAGGTGCTGATGTACGACACCAAGTTCGCCACCCCTGTCAGCAAGGCCGAAGTGACCATGGACAACGACGCCTACCAGACAGTGACTGACCCGAGTGTGTATGTGAAGTTTAAGTTGGCTGATGACGATACTATTGTCCTCGCCTGGACGACCACCCCATGGACACTGCCAGCTAACCTGATGCTGGCGGTCAATCCAGAGATGACGTATTGCGAGGTAAAGGTGCCAAAGGGTACAAAAAATGTGTTCTTGCTCTCGGGCAAGCATGCCTATGCATCACGTCAGTACTATCCACAGCTGAAGCAGCAGCTTGAGCAACAGGGCTATACGGTGACGATCATTGACCACATCGACCCCGATAGCCCAGACTTAGCAGAGAATGTAGAGCAGTTGGCGCAATACGACTTTGCCAATGCGCATGTGGTGACGCATTCGCTCGGTGCAGCAACGTTCTTGAAGTATCTGCAGGATGCTAATGTGACGGTTGCATCGCTGACGATGATCGCGCCAGCGTATGGTGTGTCGAATAGCAGTGATGAGCAATGGAAGCAAGAGTCGGGCTATGTTGGCCTTGTGGTTGATCTTGCTCAGGTGCGACGGAAGATTGCCCAGCGACCGACTATTATCTATTCGGACGATGCTGAGGTGCTTAACCAGGGTTTTGCGCAGCTTGGCAAAGAGCTCGGTGCAGCGATGCAGTATGAACCTGGTAAGGGGCATTTCTTTGCGGCGGAGAAGAGCTTGGTGCCAGAGATTATACTACCCCTAAGCGAAAAACTGATCATCGCCGAAGAAGCCCTCGAGCGCACCCTGCAGGACGAAAAGCACCATCCACTAGATTACAAAGTATTGCGCACATTCCCCGGCAGTGAATTGGTCGGCAAGAAATACCAGCCGCTCGATACGGGCTCGACTTGGCCAGAGAATGACAAGATTCACACCATTTACGCGGCGGATTTCGTCTCGCACGAGTCGGGTACG
>CAUQMR010000010.1:0-27762 GCA_963519285.1 uncultured Candidatus Saccharibacteria bacterium | reverse complement strand
TGATTTCCATACTCTTAGTGTACAGGGATTACAGAGACAAGACAACTCGCGCCAACACCACAAACACGATCATCAACAATATCGCCGCGCCGTCACCGCGAATCCTATTGAGCCACGTTAGGCTAGCGTATACCACCATATAGGTCAATGATGCGATCAACGCCGCTACAATAGTGTGCGCCTGCCAAAAATTGACACCCCACAAGGCAATCGTTGCTGCCAATACCACGACCAGCGGACGCTTGATACCAAACAATATCAACACTGGTACCAACATGATAGCCATGATGACTGTAGCGATATGCCCTGCCGTCATGGTGCTGTTGCCACACAACAACTGGTTGGCGCCGTCTTTACACACGATTGGCTCCAAAATAACTCGGTCAATGCCCGTCGCCACCAGCCACACCAACAATCCCGCCGCTGCCGCAGTCAACAACAAACGACCAAACACTGCTGCTCGCATATTAAACAAGTAATCTGATATTTCCTCTTTAAATATAGTCGAGAGAATTTTCATAATATTCTAATATTACATGAAAATTGCCAATAAAGCAAATGTAGATTATGAATATATTTATGCTAACGCTTTATCAGCGGTTTATACCAAATGATTCCGATGCACGCTATCAATAAACCACCCGCGACGTCAAGTGGTGTGTGCACCAGCGCCAATACCCGACCAATCCCCACCAGCAGCGTCAACACTAGACAAACACTGGCCAACAGTTTATCACGCGTACCGAACCAAACTGCCAAGGTGATCGCCATGGTGAACAACGCGTGGTCCGAAGGAAACCCAGGATTATTCAGATATGCTGCGCCCGGCTCAACGCCCATCAACTCAAATGGTCGCAAGCTTTCTGGCTGATAGAACGTCCCCACCGTCTTTGCCACCACATACGCCGTCAAGCCTGCCATCAACACTCTGGCGTATGTCTGATATTTTTTGTTGTTCGGCACTTTGCACAGCAATGCGTACGCACCAATCAAGACTACCGGTATAACCAAACCGTCTGCCACCAATTTCACAACTGCTTCCATGCAATCATTGTATCATCCGCCAGCCTGCACATCCAGAGCTTGCAGCACGCCATGTTTTGTAGTACAATCAAATACGCATTGGGGATTGGCCAAGCGGTAAGGCAGCGGGTTCTGGTCCCGTGATCGGGGGTTCGAATCCCTCATCCCCAGCCACATTGAACTACAAAATACATCGTTAGCGCGATGTATTTATTTTTTTGACGTTTTGATGGCGATGCCAAACAGTACCCACAACAGCCCCAGCCACACAAAGTCAATCATGCTCGATTCTCGGGATAATATACTGAACAGTATGGAAATACCGCGCATATCTGCAAAGACCACCAAAACCGTCAGTAACTGCAGCGTCATGATCAGGCAGCAAAAACTCAGCTGTAGCACAGAAGATCTCGCCTGTAGCTCGATCAACCAAGGTAGCGCCAGCACTTCCGTGTATACCAACGCCACAGCGAGCACCACTGCCGTCGCTTCGGTAAATCCAGCGAGCTGCAATAACCCTGGAAACTTCTCAAAGGTAAACAATTGCATCAGCACCATCAGCAGCAACGTTACCGCCAGCAATAAACTAGCCAGGCGGCCTAGACCAAGGTTTCTCATCTCTTTTTTCATTTGTTTGACTGACAGCTTTTTCATGCCTTTATTATAATGCGCAAGCTCTATAACCACAAGTTTGTTGTATTTTTCACTAAATTACTTGCAAAAAAACAAAAATATACGTACCATAAACATAAGCGAACTATACAAAAATAAACACCACAAATTACGTATCTTTCGCTCTACGACCATCCACCACAACAAAATACCGCTGCTTTTCATGTAGCGGTATTTTCCGTTGGTTTAAGTATTATTCAGCTTTTTGCGAATGCGTTTTGCGCCACTCGGCGATCATGGCATGATTGCCACTCAGCAGGACCTCCGGAACCTGCAGGCCATTGAACTCGGCTGGGCGCGTGTACTGTGGAAACTCCAACGTCTCGCCATCTGAGAAGCTCTCAATCACTGCCGATTGCTCACCACCCAAAACTCCAGGCAACAGCCGAACGATAGAGTCGATGATAGTCATGGCCGGCAGCTCACCGCCAGTCAGCACATAATCCCCGACGCTCAGCTCCATATCCACCAGTTCCATGATTCGCTCATCGTACCCCTCGTATCGTCCACAGATGAAGATATAACCATGCTCTTTTTCGGAAAACTCTTGTGCCAGCGACTGTTTCCATCTGGTGCCACGTGGCGTCATGATGACTACCTTGGCAGTTGGGTCCTGGCTCTTGGCATGTACCACCGCCTTCCACAGCGGCTCAATCATCAGCAGCATGCCGTCACCGCCACCATATGGCGTGTCATCAACTTGTCGCCGCGGCCCCAGACCAAACTCACGCAGATTAATCGTCTCCAAACTCACCAAACCTTCTTTTTGCGCTTTCCACATCATGGAACTACCAAACACACCTGTCAGCATTTCCGGAAACAACGTAATCACTTGAAATTTTCTCATCCCTCAAATTTTAACATACACTTGACTAAAAACTAATTTTAGTGTAAAATCATGGCTAACAATTTAAAGGAGTTTTTGTTATGAATGAAGCACTACACCAATCTAACTTCTTGCGAAGCAAAGCCGTTGAGTCTTTTGCAGCAGCATCTATTGTTGCCGCCGGACTTGGTCTCAGTGGCTGTTCAGCTGAAGAACAACCCGACATGTACAAAATGTCTGTCGCTATAGCCTGTGATGGACAATCATATTTCGGTAAACCTGGAATATTGTCATACGAAAATGACGTCAATGGCAGAGGCGGCACTGGAAACGTAGACAGGGTGACCGTTGGCTGTCAAACCTGGTCTATGGACGCTGACTCTAGTCAAGAAAATGACGCTCGAGTTGCTGGAGAAGTTGAAAAAAGAAAGCTAACAGAAGAAGAACAAGAAGGCAATCCGCAGAATCGGCTTTACGATATTGTCGATGAAACCCGAGATGATAAAACATATACCATTGACTGGAATGTCACGGTCGATAAGCCAAAGGAAGGAAAGAAAGACGCCGCAACCGAACTTCCTCACCCTCTTTGCCATGCAGGCAACTATCTGGTTGGAGATGGCGAATCTGGGACCATCGTGTATGAAATCCCCGACCCAGACCACAAGATCAACCCTGTAATAGACCCTAAGGATCCAGGCGGTTACACAATCAATAAAAGCGCCGACGGAAAAGTAACCTCCTATATGCGAGAAAATCCATCACCAGATGCTAATTTCGTGGAGCCACCTTATTTCTAATCAGTAGATCTAAATCATAACCCAAAAAACCGCCTCATCACGGGGCGGTTTTTTAGCACAAATAAGGCTCTCAATGGTTACCCATTGCTCGCATAGAGCTGTTCTCGCATGTTGTCTGTGCTTGAACTACGTTTATTATATATCAAGGTCGTCTAGTTCTGCAAGCTCTTTTCGAGCATTTTCTGCGTAGGAAGATTGGCTTTCCACAGCTTCCTCTGTTGGCTTTTCCACAGCAGAACCAGAAGATACACCATCTTCACTACTCTGCGCGCCAGTAAAGCCATCGTTGTTGACGATTTTCAAATTGTAACGTGCGTCGTTTTTCGTGCCCAACGCCCGCAACAAGGTGCGAACGCTTTGCGCAGTGCCACCGCGTTTACCGATCACTCGGCCCAAGTCCTCAGGGTTGACAGTCAGCGTCAACAGTACGCCTTTTTCATCAATCAACCGCTCAACGACAACATCATCTGGATGTTCTACAAGTGATTTAATGATGTATTCCACAAATTGCTGGTCAATCGTTGACATTCTGCCCCTCCTTCGGAATTAAACTGTGTAATTAGTATATCATAAACGTTTTAGCACGAGCAATAACAGAATCAGGCTCAGGAAGCGCTTTCTGATTCATCGGTCAGCCGCCGATATTCTGCCAACGCAGCTCGAGCCGCTGCCTGCTGGGCAACTTGTTTGGAAGGGCCACTGCCCTGGCCCATCAAACGGTCACCGACAAACACACCCAACCTGAAAACTTTGTCGTGGTCAGGCCCTTCTTCGCCCAGCACTTTATAAACCGGCGTTTGTCCATCTAACCGCTGCGAAACCTCCTGCAAATGAGACTTTGGATCGCGCCAACTGCCAGTTTCCAAAATGTGGTCTAGTTTGACAATGATGTGTGTATGGATAAAATCGCGCGCGTCATCAAAGCCACGCTCCAGATAGATCGCACCGATGACCGCCTCAAACGCGTTGGCTAAAATCTGCAAATGTGCCCGATCCGAACCATTTTTCTCACCCTTGGACATGCGAATGAGCGGTCCGTAACCCAGTTTGTCGCCCGCATCACCGATGCTCTCTGTGCGCACGAGTGCTGCGCGCCACGCCGTCAAAATACCTTCTGGCTCAGAAAAATGAGCAAACAGATATTCGGTCACCGCCAATTCCAACACCGCGTCGCCCAAAAACTCCAGCCGCTCGTTATGCTCGTGAACTGATTTTCGGTGCTCGTTGACATAGCTGCGGTGCGTCAGCGCAGTAATCAAAAGATCCAACTTTGTAAACTCAAAACCCAGCTTTTCGCGCGCAAATTCTTGGTATGGCGCGGTGTTCATCCCACTCATCTACAAATTCTCCTGTCTGATACGTTTCATGGCGAGCAAAATCAATTTGCCGATATCTTCGTATTCGATTTCGTCCAAAGCTTCGTGAAATGAAAACCATTTGAGACCATTCATCCACGCTTCTTTTTGCAATTTTTCATTTGGATCAAGTGCCTTGACTAGATATACCTGTGTCGTCATCAGCACCAATTTATCAATCCGTCGGTAGCGAAAATTGACCTTGCCCAGCCAGCCACAAACTTCAATCTTCTTCAGACCAGTCTCTTCACCGATTTCTCGCCTGGCAGTTACCTGCGCCGTCTCACCTGGTTCAATGTGCCCCTTTGGGATAGTCCAGCGATCCCGTGCGTCTTGATACAACAAAAATTCGGCCTCACCCTTTTTATTGCGGCGGAACACTACCCCACCAGCTGTCGGCTCGCGCACGATTTCCTGAATTGATGGCTTTTTATGCCCGCTAAAATATTTGCGTATTCCGCTAAAATTGTCCTTTGTCATCGGCATCCTCTTGGAGGGAGCGATATGCCGTACCCAGCACACCGTTTACAAATTTCCCTGAGTTATCCGAACCAAACGCTTTGGCTAATTCGACTGCTTCGTTGATGACCACTTTTGGAGGTGCGTCTTTTGCGTGATTGAGCTCATATAGTGCCAATCGCAAGACTGCCCGGTCAATTCGCGCGATCTGCTCAATTGGCCATTCGGGAGCCAGCGGACGCAATTGCTCATCAAGTTCCTGCTGCACCGAGATCACACCGCGCACCAGCTTGTCTACAAAATCGACATCCTCGACTGATGATTTATATTTATCAAGATTTCTCTCAAGAATGTCTTTATATTCGACTGTTTCGTCTCCAACCTCACGGCGAAATTCATATTCATACAGTGTCTGAAGAGCGACGATTCGTCCTAAATGACGGTTTGAAGCCATGCGTAAAACGTTCCTGTTCGGGTTATATTACTACTATTTCGTTTTTTTGCCAGTTTCGCGCTTGGTTGTCCAGGCTTTAACTGGTGAAGAACCGTTTACACGGCGAGCTAATTTCAATACCAAGTGGCTGCGGCGCAGGCCAGTTTTTCGCGGGCTGCTCTGTTTTTTAGGTTGTGCCATAATCTCTCCTTTATCAGTTTATATTAACACTTGGGCTTTATTATAACGGTTTTTACGATTTTTCTCAAGAGTATAGACTGGGATATTTCACAATATACTTGACTTTTTATGCTGCTTATGCTATTATATCAAACATGAAGAATGAACGATTACCAGAAACAAGCTTTGCAAAAACGGAAAAAATAAAGAATGGACTCAGAAAACTTGTGGGAATGGCAGCCATGGGTGCTGCTGGACTGGCCATGGGTCTTACTTTCCACCCGTATGAAAGCGGGCCTGACACATCGACATCAAATAACCCTGCTGCTGTCGCAGAACAAGGCGCCGTTGATTTTGTTAACGCGGCACACGAAAACCCATCACTGCTAGGACCGGAAGAAACTTTCTCTGTTGATTTACAGGATGGTGATTCGGTTAACTCTGCGGCACAGCGAGCCGCTGAAGAAGTCGGCGAACAAGAGGGGTGGTCTGCAGGCCAGATTAACCTTAATATTGGTGTAGTCACAGAGGCTAGTCAGGAAGTCCTTGACAATTCAAAATACAAGATTCCTCCAAAAGAATTCACTGTTACTATGGTCGAGAAAGACACTAATGGCGATGGCAAGAAAGAAGTCTTTCCTGCAGACGCAAAACCTAAAGCTAAATAACAACGTTAAGTAGTTTACCCGGAACATAAACCATCTTTTTAGGTGGTTTATTGTTGATGAATTTTTGAACGTTAGCATCTGCCAGAGCCGCTGCTTCAACACCCTGCTGGTCGATATCGGTTGATAACTCTAGCTTTGATCGAAGTTTGCCATTAACCTGGACGATGATCGTCATCACATCGCTCATCAGATATTTTTCATCCCACTTTGGCCAGTGATTGATGTGAATGGTATCAGTATAACCCAATTCTTGCCATAGTTCCTCGGTAATGTGCGGCGCAAATGGCGCCAAAATCTGTAGCAGGCTTTCCAAAGTAAACTGCCACGTTTCTGTTGCTTGCATACCGTGTTTTTCTTTGAACTTGTATAGACCATTGACCATTTCCATCATCGCCGCCACCGCCGTATTGAACTTTTCATCCTCGATGTCACGAGTAACTTTTTTGATGGTTGAGTGCGTTAGGCGCAGAAGGGTGGCGGCGTCGCCCCCTCCGACAGAGGCTGTGGAGGGTTCGCGAGTAGCGGACGCTCCAGCCGAACGCTCGTAAGTAATCTCCTGTGGAGATTCGAGCGAAGAGTGTACTCTGGAGGAGGATGGCGCCGCCAAAAACTCCTGCACCACATTCCATACTCGATTCAAGAACCGATACGTCCCTGGCACGCCGCGCGGATCCCACGGCGCATCCATATCGTACGGCGCGATGAACATCTCGTAAACACGCAGCGCATCAGCCCCGTAACCACTGTCCATAATCTCCATTGGATCGATGACGTTACCCTTAGATTTACTCATCTTTTGGCCGTCCGGCGCCATGATGTAAGCATTGTACATCATTCTTTTGAACGGCTCTGGTGTCGGCACCAAGCCAAGCTTATAGAAAAATCGCATCCAAAAACGACTGTACAGCAAGTGCGCCACCGCGTGGTCGGCACCGTTGTAATAATCGACCGGCATCCAATGACCAATTCTCTCAGGATCCCACGCCTCGGCGTCATTATGCGGGTCAAGATAGCGCAGGAAATACCAGCTGGAACAAGCATAGCCGTCCAGCGTATCAGTTTCGCGCCGGCCTTCATGCCAATTGTCGCCCGCAGGCTTTGGCTCAGTAATCGGCGCGGTTTTACCCGTCTCGACGTCAACCCACACGCGCACCCAATCATCAACTTGCGCTAGGACCGACGTATTGCCGCCCGTTGGCTTGAAGTTCTCGACTTCTGGAAGAATCACCGGCAAGCACTCATCCGCTACAGCAATTGGCTCGAAACCGTCAACATGAACCATCGGAATTGGCGCACCCCAGTACCGCTGGCGAGAAATCAGCCAGTCACGCATTTTGTAAGTAGTTTTACCACGACCAGAGCCCTGCTGCTCCAGCCAGGCTATGATTTGCTCGCGGGCATCTTCACTACGCGTACCGTCAAATTGCCCAGAATTAATCAATTCGCCCTCACCCGTATAACAACCGATATCCGCCGAATCCTCTGGTTTGTCAACCACTTGAACAATTGGCAAGTCAAATTTCTCAGCAAAGGCAAAGTCACGTTCATCATGTGCCGGTACCGCCATAACTGCACCCGTACCGTAGCCGCTCAGCACATAGTCCGCCACCCAGATTGGCAGCTTTTGGCCATTGACTGGATTGATGACATAGCTGCCAGTAAAGACGCCAGATTTATCTTTGTTTTCCTGGCGCTCAACGTCAGACTTCTGCTGCGCCGCTTGAATGTATGCTTCAACTTTGGGGCGCGTGTCAGCATTGACCAACTGAGAAACCAGTGGGTGTTCTGGCGCCAAAGCCACGTAGCTAGCACCAAACAAGGTGTCAGGTCGCGTGGTGAATACGGTGATTGGTGGTACATACTCGAAATCATAAACCGTGAATATATCCTCTAGTAAAACTTTTTCACCATAGAACTTTTTAAAACTCAACAATTTTTCATTATCATCACTATAACGCTCATGTCCAGAAATATCATTAGATATATCTCTTAGTGGAAGCTGGTGGATATTAACTATTTTTATATATCCAAATGAATATACTTTTTCTCCATCACGCACCATAGCATCAGCAATATCGCCAACCTTCAGTTTTTTAGCTTCATACCTAATTGTATTGGTTTTTTCACCAGAAATAACTTTTTCTGCCAGATCAGGAGTAAATTTCAAAGAGTCAGATGCCGTTAAATTAAGGGTAAAGTCAACTTCCGCACCGACTGACCGACCAATCCAATTTTTCTGCATGGTTTTGACCATGTCCGTCCAGTCTAGGTCGTCAGTCGCCTCCAGCATCTCATCAGCATAGGCGGTGATGCGGAAAAACCACTGTTTGAGGTTACGCTTGGTGACGGGGTTGCCGCAGCGCCAACACTTGCCGCCCTCAACTTGCTCGTTAGCTAGCACCGTATTGTCGGTATCACACCACCATTGCGGCTGCTCCTTTTGGTACGCTAAATCGTGCTTGTAGAGCTGCGTAAAAATCCACTGCGTCCACCTATAATACTCGGGGTCAGCCGTAGAGATTTCCTTCGTCCAATCATAGCTAAATCCGAGACGCTTCAGCTGGGCGATGAAATGCGCTTTGGCTTCGTCGTGCGCCACTCGCGGCGTTTTACCAACCTTGATGGCGTAGTTCTCCACCGGTAGACCAAAACTATCCCAACCAATTGGATGATATACATTGTAGCCCTGCTGACGCTTCAAGCGCGCTTTGATGTCAGCAAACTGAAACGTCCGACCATGGCCGATGTGAATACCAGCCCCGGTGATACCAGGAAGCATACTCAAACTGTAGTATTTTGGGCGCGTTGTATCACTAAGGTCAGTGACGTAGGTACCGTCAGCCTCCCATTTATCTTGCCATTTTTTCTCAATTTCCGTCGGATTATAGCGTTTCATATCTGTAATTATAGCACGAAAATCGCCCCACATGAGAGTGAGGCGATTGACCGTCAACGAAAGGCTAGTTACGCTTCGTCGGCGTCACTGGCTGAGCTTGTCGAAGTACTAGTTTTTGGAACAAAGCTAGACAGTGGGCTTGATTGGAGCTTTTTCATCACATCTTTCAAGTCTTTTGCGTCAGATGGCGCTTCAACCTTTTTGGCATCACCGTACATGACGCCTGTCTCGAGAGAAACCTTGTTACCCTGAGACGCGCCCTCAAATTCTACGCGGCGAACTTGCCTCTTTGAGTTGTCGATCCACAGTTTCAGAGAAACATCTACCTTCTTGAAATCAAGTGCATCTGTGTCGAGCGCTTTCGAGCTACTGCCGCCACATTCTTTGATCTTCTTGGCGTATGTTGTTTCACTCAATGCCTTGGCAAAGTTTTTACGTTTCTCAAGAGTAGCGTCACTCAGGTCAATTTCAAATCCACGCAGGCCATCTTTTGTACCCAAGTCTTTTTTGATTTGTAGGAAATTGTTGTCGCGGTATACTTGAGCGATTTCTTCGCGAACAGCAGTATCATCCTTAGCGCGGCGAACTGCATTCATCACACATTTTGCTTCTTCTGACTGCTCTAGGTCGTCTGAAGAGATCTTGATCCAGTGACCGTCGATCTCATTGATGAGTGTCTCGAATTGCTTCAGCATCGTTTCTTTGAGTGATTTTGTCTGAGATCGGCTAGAAATCGCACCACCTGGCGAGGAAACGCTTTCCATGTAACGATCTATCGCTGTCTCGATTGAGCTACGAACATTATCCAGTTTAATATACGTTGCGTCTTCAGTATTGCGTACATTCACTTTTGGCAGAGAGAACTGGATTGACTTGTCAGAACCACCGGCGTTAACTGTTATATCAGCCTGCAGCTCTTGACTCTTCTCTGCGTCTGATGATTTGAGCTTGATGGTGACTTTTTGATTACCCTTGCCTTCAAAAGTCAGCCGTCCTTCAGTGACAGAGTTCTTCGACATGATCGCGTTAACAATTGACGCTTCCAGCGCGCGCTGTGGGTTATTAAATACCAACAGATACCACAACAGTCCTGCAATCAAGCCGATGGTAACTAACGACCCCACAACCAAACTAATAATCAACTTTTTGCGGTTTTTCTTTTTCGGTTTGTTGATCGCGCCCATGATAGGCGGCTGTTCAGCCGGTGGCGTTGACTCAGCCGGTGCTGTTGTTGGCTGCTGTATGCTCATATACCCTCCAAATTACTACTATGTTATGTATTATATCAGCTAATCACTAAAACGAGAGAAAAATGCATTCTTTCTGGCTATCCACTCTGGCGTTTGGCGAACTAATTTGTTTTCATCAACCGCTGTATGGAGGTTAATTTTGATGGCTTCCTCCAGCCAGACACCGCCCGAAGAACCTTTGAACAGCGCAATACCGTCTTTTTTCAGTTTGTCGCGCACAAAACTACCAGCTTCGATGGCGTCTTTGCATTCTTTTACCTGGCAGCCACGCTGACGAGCTGATGGTGCCAGATACTGGTTGGCCATTTCTCCAACTGTCACTACCCAGTCAAGTTCATTGGGATTACACAGATAGCCTAGTTTAGACATTTCTTGTGGCATCGACTCTCTCAGACCGTTGATATTGCCTAGGACAGCGATTTTTTGGGGAGCGCTCAAACTATACAGTGTCTGGATGGCGGCAGTCGTGGTAGATGGCGACGCACTATAGCTGTCGTCCAGAAGCATAGTACCATCAGCACCGCGCAGCAGCTGCATTCGCCCTGGGATCGGGCGCAGTGCCGCCAAGCCTCGCTGAATTGAGCCGACATCCATGCCTAATTTGACAGCCACAGCCATGGCGGCCACTGCTGGCCTGAGGTTGTGTTCGCCCAACAGCTTCAATTGCGTCTGGATACCCTCTGGATATTCTGGCGACACCATAGCGCCAAAATGCCCTTCGGTGAGTGAAAAATCATGTTCATCAAAATAATATTCTGCAACCCCACTGGTGCCATAAGTGGTTATATTAGGATTCGTCACAAACGCCGCAAACCGACCTTCGATATCATCGCGATTGATCAACGCCATCCGAGAGTTATTACCCAGTGTGATCATTTCCTGAGCGACTTCTTCTATGGTATGTTCAACGCGCATGCGCCCTGTAGTGACAGAAGTGATGACGGCGATATCCGGCAAAATGACGGTTTTAAACCAATCATGAAAGCCAATGCTTTGTGGGCTAAATTCCTGGACGATCACTTGCGCTTCTGGATGCTCAGCGCGAGCTCGTTTTTTGACAGCGCGGTACATATTGCGGCGTGCGAAGAATCCCCATTTTTTTTCAGGACCCTCAGGATAGCGTACACCCATAATCTGCAGCAAGGTCTGCATGTGAGATTTTGGCTCCAGCTGCGGCATAGCGATAGCATAGCGCTGCGACAAAACCGTACCGATGGCGATCTTGGCGCTTGTCTTGCCAGTGCTGCCCGTCACCGCTATCAATTTAACATCCGCGTGCGAAGCGAAAAACTCACGCACTAACAATGGAATTTTCTTTTCAAATGATCGTCGAAACATATACTCATCATACCATAAGCGACTTGCCGAAACCAACGCAAGTCGCCGAAATAGCAAAACGGAGCTGCTACGCGCCCACCCGGGGCATGTTGAAAATGTGTTTGTCTTTTAATTGGCAAGCATAGGAGATGCCCCTATGCGTACCAGCTCACTTGTGATTATGCACCAATTGTCATAAAAACACAAGCACTATTTTTGCTTTGTGTATTCTGGCAATACTTTTCCGGCGAGCGCTACTGCCATCAGTACTGCAAAGCCGCACATAATCGACGGGATGCCGGTGATAGTTGATGGATCGATGATATTGACAAATGTCGTTGGCGCAATGAACAGCACGTAGCCGATGATCAATGACCACAATGAGCGGCGAATGTGTTTTTTGGCATTTTTGCCACGGGTGTAAGCGTAGGCAATCGCCACAAACAATAAGCCATAGTAATATAATCCGTACCATTCACTGATACCTGGCTGATTTTCAAAAATGACATAGTTCCCCAGACAGACACCAGCGCTAACGCCGTTTACGGCTAGCAAAAAGTAGCTAATGAACACGACCGCTAAGGTATACCCCAGCACTGGAATCCAACGTCGTTTGTCGGCAGAGATTTGATAGACCAGATGAATGCCAAGAGGCGGCAACATGGTGATCGCCACGTACCCAAGCTTCGCCCAGCCCACGCTATCAAACAGCACCGTACCTTCACAAACGTTATATTCAGCCCATTGAAACAGCGCTAGACAAACGAGCAGCGCCACGACAATCCTCGTTATAGGATTTAGTTTGTAGCGCCACATCGTATGAATCGCTAAAATAATCTCAATAGCCAAGGTTGCCAGCATCACAGGCGGCGAAAAACAGTAGAGCTTCGGTGTTCTGAATTTATCCATGTATGCATTATACACTAGTCTTAGTCGGTCTTGATGTGGTGCTTTCGGTAGAATAACCTGGCAGACTGCTCAACTTCCCGGTGGCGAGCCTTGCCGCGAACATCAATATCCAGATGCGTACAGACAATATCTCCGGTCACCATAATCTTTACACCCGCCTCACGTAGCCTATGCGCCAAGTCTTGCCCTTCGTGATAACGAAACGCTGCGTCATAGCCGCCAACCTGTATAAAATCATCGATCAGCAGCGCGAAACTTCCCTCGGCGACCCAGTCAACCTGGCGATCCTCCGTAACTCGCTCGCCCCAAATCCATGGATAATCCCAGCCTTGCTGTTGCAACATTTGGCGGTCGTCTGCCTGAGTTGCCCGCGTAAATTGCCAGTCGTGCTGCGGGTGCATTTCATGACCATAATTCCAGGCCATCGGCTGACCGTTGTTGTAGAGAATAGTACTACCAAGCATGATATGATTTTCGCCAGCAAACTTTTGACGCAATATATCAGCAACATTCTCTGTCTCAACGCGCATGTCACAATCGATAAACCATACAATGCCTGTGTTATGTACGTCCAAAAAGCGATTACGGTTGGCGCCCGCACCAATATTTTTCTCACCAAAGATAAAATTGACTGCCGGAAATTTACGAGCGACGTCTTGCAGTACTTGCTGGTCAGTAGAATGATCATCAAGCACCGTGATGCTGTCAAAATCCTGTTTTGTCAGCTGCGCCAAAAGATTATTCAAAGCCCGAGGAGCGTTATAGTGTGGGATGGCAACATGAACTTGCATATTATTTACCCAGTTAGCGGACTAGTCGCCAAGCTCCTGTCCTTCACTATCTACTGTTTCCTCACGATACTTCTCTGGCTGGGCACGGAAAATTTCTACCCATTTACTATCATCAACTAGGTCGTTATATTCAATGTAGTGCCGATTATCAAAGCCGCCTTTTTTCTGCTTTTTGCGCGCCATTTCCTCTTGAACTTGCTCTATAGAAAAGCCAAACGCCTGGCGCAGCGTGTCAACGACTTCTTGCAAATCAGCCAGCTCTTTGAGCGATTCATCACGCTGTTTATCACCCAGCGGAATCTCGTCTGCCTCCTCGTGGATCTTACGGACTAGCTCACGACAAAATTCCTGACTGTCCAATTCACGGTATTCCGTATGCAACACTTCTGGGTCGTCCAAACAATTTGGCACTACTTTGTCACGCACTAATTTTTGTAAATAAAATCGGACCATCTAATTACCTCCGCTGGGCTACTGTTTTAACGCCGTCTTCGTACACCACCTCATCAATCATAATTTCCTGAATATGCTTGTCGTCACAAAATGCAAAAAATCGAACGGTTTTCTGCTGCTGCCAGGCTTGAACTATTTCCGCCCGCACACCATCAGCGATGTCGCCAAATACCCAGAGCTCATCAGCGCGCACCACCAGTGTATTATTGGCGCGTCGCACCGTATCACGCTCCACCGCATCGAGCAAAAAGTAGTCAAAACTGGTAAATGGATTGATTGGCACAACGCCTTGCTCAAGCGTAAATTTCGTTACAAAAAATCTCATGTAAAAATACTTTTTCGACATGGCAGTAAATACAACCGTGTCGGCGGGTTTGATGGTGAGGGCGCGATGTGATTGCTGTGTCATGGTTATACCTCCGTTATCGTATAAGCTCTAATAATGTTTGCTCGTCAATAATTTTGGTGCCGTATTGTTCGGCTTTTTTTAGCTTGCTGGCGCCAACTTTGCCGCCGGCTACCAAATATGTTGTATCTTTTGCAACAGCAGTTTGGAAGGTGCCCCCAAGATTGCGGATTTTTTCAGCAGCAGCGTCACGCCCCATCGATTGCAAAGTGCCAGTGATGACGAAACTTTGACCAGTTAGACTGCCGGATTTTTTAGTAAATTGTGGCGTCACGCCAAGGTCGGCAAATTTTTTAAGCAGCCATACATTATCCTCATCAGCAAACCATGCCACGATCGACTCAGCGACAATTTCGCCCACGCCGTCTACCTCGCGCAGCTCGTCAATGGTCGCCTGGCTTAATTTCTCGATACTTTCAAAGTGATTTGCAAGGTCAATCGCTGTCTGCGTGCCGACATGACGAATGCCAAGGCCGAACAAAAATCGCTCCAACGCTGGCTGTTTCTTAGCAGCAATGGCGTCAATGAGTTTTTGCGCAGAAATCTCAGCAAAGCGCTCCAACTGCAGCAAATCATCTTTCGTCAACCGGTAGATATCCGCCAAATCATTAACCAGCCCAGCTTCGACCAGCGCCTCAACATTTTTCTCGCCCAAGGTGTCGATATCCAGCGCGCCTTTAGATGCAAAGTGCGCCAAGGCTCGCTTCAAAATCAGCGGACCGCTCAAGCCTTTAACGCGGTAGACTGCCTCACCCTCTGGCCGTACAAATTCTAACTCTGGATATTGACGCGCCAGCTCTGCTGGATAATCAATTGGTTTAGCATCTGCCGGTCGCAATTCTTTCAGCACAGTTTGCACCTGCGGGATGATGTCGCCTGCCTTGAAAATCACCACCGTGTCGCCGCGACGCACATCCAGCCGGGCAATTTCATCAGCATTATGCAGACTAGCATGCTGTACCGTCGTACCTGCCACCACCACGGGGTCGAACACCGCTACTGGCGTAGCCGCACCGGTTCGACCGATGGAAATAACGATATCACGGACGATGGTCGTAGCTTCTTCGGCGGCAAATTTATACGCCACTGCCGCTCGCGGTGTCTTGCCAACAATACCTAACTCGGCAAACTGTCGCCGGTCATTGAGCTTGATGACCGCTCCGTCAGTGTTAAACTGGAGCGACTGACGCACCTCATCAAGATGATCGACATAACTCATCACTTCATCCAAGCCATAGACGATTTGCGTCTGCCGACTGGTGGTGATACCCAGCTCATTCATCATCTGATAGCCAAAGGCAATTGTCGGCGTATCCTCGAGGTCATCGCGAATGATGTCATAGCCAACGAAATGGAGCGGACGCTCTGCCACCAATTTTGGATCAAGCTGACGAATTGTCCCTGCGGCTAGGTTACGCGGATTGGCAAATTCTGGCTGACCAGCCGCTCGCCGACGCTGATTTAATGCTGCAAAGTCCTCTTTGTGCATCACGATTTCACCGCGAATTTCCGTTCGACCACGCAAAAAATGAGCAAATCGCTGATTGGCACGCAGGGTCAGCGGTACGTTCTGAATCGTCCGTACATTCATAGTCACATCTTCACCAACTAATCCGTCGCCCCGCGTCACGGCCCGTGTCAGCACACCGTCTTCATAAATCAGCGCGCAGGCCAGGCCATCCATCTTGATATCACACAAAAATTCTTCAGTGATGTCTTGACGCACCTTTTTCATGCGCTGTATCCACGCCGCTACCTCTGCCCGGTCAAACACGTCTTGGAGCGAAATCATTCGCGTCTGGTGCTGGACCTTGGCAAATTTACTAAGCGCTTTTCCTGCCACCCGCTGCGTTGGGCTGTCTGGCGTGATGAGGTCCGGAAATTGCTCTTCTAGTTGCGACAGTTCATGCTTCAGGCTGTCAGCTGCCGCCTCACTCATGATCGATTCGTCAAGCACATGATAGTGGTAGCGATAATCATTGATCAGATCTCGCAGTTTAACGATTCGCTGCTCGGCCGCCTGCCTATCAAGCTGGCGCGCTGTCATCGGCGACGACCTTTCGGTAGAATAAGTAGGTATAGGTAGCTGAAAATACGACAGAAAATGAAGCAACCAACAGCACCATGATTGGCACCAATGGGAATGAAGCAGTTTGATCAATCCAACCCGTCATGAAGGCGTCAAATTTAATGGTCGGGATGAGGATAATCACCCAAAGCAACGTTAGCATGATAGCCAGCCACAACATCCGTAACAAAATGCGGATACGACGACCAACCACGATGTCGCCAGCCATACGTACAGCCCGCATTGGGTAGGTGCCTGGCAGCGTAACAATGATCATGGCAAAAGCCGTGGAGGTGAGCCAATACAGCGATAGTACTCCCAGCAGCCCCGTGATTGCTGCAGCGATCATTAACAGTGGTGTCTGGCTTAAGATGTCGGCTGTTTGCAGCGTCGTATAGAGAATGACGCCGCCAGCAGCTGGCAATATTTGGCACAGGACGATGAACAATAGCACGATGAACGCGACCAGCGGCGCCCCAGCTCGGTACAGACCATCGCGGATGGTTGGTGAATTACCAGAGCTAACGGCTCTTAACAACCAAATGGTAGTCAACCATACCATGATCAGTGCCAACACGCCCAATATTTGCTGCAGGGCGTTGTTTGGCTGATTGGTCAATTGACCGTACACCACACCGCCGAAAATCGAGAACGTCGCAAACAAATCACTCACCGCTCCCTGTTCGACTGTACCTTCAGCCAAGGCCTTAATCTTTTTGTAAGTCTCCTGGTCCATCAGTCCCGCGAGCACAAACACTATCAGCGCGTACACCAGCGCCAGGCCAAAAAACAGACGCTTGTTTGACCAAATCATTTTGACCGCCTGGGTAGTTAACGACCAATAGCCCGGAACGTGCAATGATCTGACATAATCCCTGCGCCGCGTCAGGCGAAAACTACGGTGCGGTCGACGTTTCAAAAAGTTAGCTCTCCGAGTTTTTAGCTGCCGCCAGGTCTTTTTACAATATCGCTGACCCCGCACATAGTAGCTAGAAATAGATTTTTGGTTTGCTCGTGAGCGGCTGGTTGTTACTTTCTTTTTGGAGGCAGATGTACGTTGCTTACTCATGGTCAGGAATCCTTACATTTTTGTCGCGTTGTTTCGCAAACGCGCAATACGATCCTCCAACGGTGGATGGGTACTAAATAATTTTGAAAAAAAGCCGGGGCGTAATGGATTGTTCATAAACAGATTGGCTGTCGATGTGCTTTGGCGCTCCATGGGTCGGCCATATTCTTGCAATTTGCCTAGTGCACTCGCCAACCCTTCTGAGTCTCGAGTCAACAACGCACCAGAAGCGTCGGCCAAATATTCTCGCTGCCGACTAACTGCTAACTGCGTGATGGTTGCCAAAATTGGCGCCAAAATAACTACTACCAAACCCAATATGTACACCGCTGGGTGAACATCACGGTCATCGTCACCACCAAAGAACATCATGCGCAGAGCCAGGTCAGCCAATAGCCCAATAGCGCTCACCAAACCGAAAGCAATCATACTAACGCGAATGTCGTAATTACGCACGTGGCTCATTTCATGCGCCATCACTGCTTCCAGTTCACGCTTGTCCATGATTTCCAGCAGTCCAGTGGTTGCACCGACGATGGCATGCTTGGGGTCACGACCGGTCGCAAAGGCATTTGGCGCTGGATCATCAATGATGTAGACTTTCGGCATCGGCATGCCAGCAGCGATCGCCAAATTCTCAACTACTCGCCACAGTTCAGGCGCATCTTTTTTCTCAATCTCCTGCGCGCCAGTCATGGTCATGGCTAATTTTCCAGCCAGATAGTACTGAAGCCAGGCGTACAGCATCGAACAACCAAACACAATCCACGCCAGTGAATAATTTTTGACCGCCATGCCGATGAAGACACCGATAATACCGATGATAGCCACAAACACCGCCATAATGATGACGGTGTTGCGTTTATTTTGAGAAATCGCACTATACATAGTAGATATTATAACAAAAACCGCCCGCTAACGGTAGGCGAGCGGCTGCGTGACTTGCGTGAGGTGTTAGAATTTGACCTCTACTGGGTTCTCGACAGACGCACGGTCTTCAACCTCAAAGAATTCCTTGGCCTGGAAGTTGAACATGCCTGCAACGATGTTTGCTGGGAAAGTCTGAATCTTGGTGTTCAGGTCGCGAACGCCACCGTTGTAGAAGCGACGGGAAGCTTGAATTTTGTCTTCAGTGTCGACCAGTTCCTGCTGCAATTGCATGAAGTTTTGGTTAGCCTTCAAGTCTGGGTAAGCCTCAGCTACTGCAAACAGGCTCTTCAAGGCGCCTTCCAACATGTTTTCTGCCTCGGCAGTATCCTTCACACCTTTGGCATCCATGATGGCTGAACGCGCTTCGGTCACCTTTTCAAATACTTCCTTCTCATGCGTAGCGTAACCCTTCACAGAGTTAACAAGATTTGGAATCAAGTCAGTTCGACGTTTCAATTGAACCGTGATGTCGCTCCATGCTTCTTCAACGCGGTTGCGTAGAGTCACCAAACCATTATAGGTGGCGACGATGAAGCCGATAGCGAGAACCAGGACAACGCCAACGACTATAAGTGCTATGATGATTGAGCTCATTGAATATTCTCCTTATCAATTTATGCTAACCCCTTCATTATACCACAGACGTTTTGCTTGTGGTTAGGTTTTTGGGTGATAAAAATGGCCCGAAACCACGAGCCATCATTTACAATTTGGTGCGCAAGGCGGGAATCGAACCCGCACGACTTTTGGTCAAGGGATTTTAAGTCCCTCGCGTCTACCAATTCCGCCACTCGCGCATATCTATCCGCGCTAACAACGACCCAGTGTCTATGTCTACTGACATTTCACACGGTCTGCCATTTGCGCTGGTTTGTATTATACTATATTTATGAAGCAAATTGTAATAGTTCACGGCGGGTCAAGTTTCAATAGCTACGAAAATTACTTGAATAACCTAAAGAATAGTCAGCTTCATTATGAACGGCTGCTTTGGGCACAAAAATGGCGTGACTGGCTGGCACAAGAAATCGTCGACGCTGACGTCTTGCTGCCAGATTTTCCCAACAAACAGAATGCCGACTACGCTGAGTGGAAAATATATTTTGAAAAGCTACTGCCCCTGCTTGGCGATGACGTTCAGTTAGCGGGCTATAGCCTGGGTGCAATGTTTTTGGCGAAGTATTTACACGAATCACCACTTAGCAAGCCAGTCCGACGACTGGTGCTAGTGTCGCCATGCTATAATGACGAATCAGTTGAAGACCTTGGCAGCTTTCAAGTGACAAGTGCTACTGGGCTCGAAAAATCCGCCAAAGAAATTCACCTATTTCACAGCCAAGACGACCCGGTGGTGCCATTTGCTGAGCTTGCCAAATTTCAGCGTGATCTACCAACCGCTACGGTGCATATTTTTGAAGACCGCAACCACTTTTTCCAACCAACTTTTCCAGAATTAAAAGAGCTACTTGAAAAATAAAAAACGCCTGATATCCAGACGTCTCATATTCAATTGGAGGCACGTACGAGAGTCGAACTCGTCTAAAAGGTTTTGCAGACCTCTGCGTAACCGCTCCGCCAACGCGCCACTTCACTCATTATATCAAACTATAATTGTTCTTTGAACATTTCATAGAACTCACCGCGTTTGGCGATCAACTCGCTGCACGATCCCTGCTCGACAATGCGGCCATCTTTCATGAAGTAAATCACATCAGCCTTTTTCACCGTGCTCAGGCGATGGCTGATAGCGATGATGGTTTTGTCTTTTTGCTTAAACAAGTGGCGAAAAATTCGCGCCTCAGCCGCCGCATCAACAGCGCTCGTCGGTTCGTCCAAAATAACGATTGGCGCATCACGGTAAAAATTGCGTGCCAGAGCCAGCCGCTGCCATTGCCCGCCCGACAGATCGACACCCTTGTCATCACTATCATCCGTCATCCATTTGTCAACATAGCTATCCCCACCCTTTGGCAATTTCTTGACGAAATCATCAGCTTCCGCCTGCTTAAGTGCAGCCGCCAGTCTGTCTCGGTCTAGCTCACGAGAAACATCGCCGTACCACACATTTTCGTGAGCTGTCGCAAAATCATAGCGAATGAAGCTTTGACTCAGGACAGCCAATTGTTGGTGCCAAGCCGTCGCATCTACCTCGCCGATATCCTGTCCATCAATCAAAATCTCGCCACTAGTCGGCTGATACAGCCCCGTCAATAATTTCACCAGCGTGGTTTTACCTGCACCGTTCTCACCGACGATCGCCACATGCTGGCCGTGCTTAATCTCCAGCGACAAGCCCTTGAGCACCAGAGTTTCGCTACCTGGATATTGGAACTTGACATTACCCACCGTAATTGACTTGCTCATGTTAAGCGCTAGGCTTGGCTTAGCATCAGCTACTGGCAACTCCATGAACCGCTGATAATCGACCATATTTGCCACCTCCTCGTCAATAGAATTATACGTCGAAATCAAGCTATCGACGCTGCCGAGTACTCGGCTCACCATTTGTTGCACCAACACAAACTGGCCGATTGGCTGACGATGCGCGATAATTTCTAGCGTTACCCACACCAGCGCCGCCACTTCTGCGGCCGCCTGCAGCATCTCGCCACCAAAGCGCTTAGCCATAAAGCGGCGCTCATATTTAATCATCTGTAATTGGTCTTTGTCGCGCAAAGTAGCCCGCTCCGTTAACAGATGCTTGATAAGGCCATAAAGTCTCATTTCGGCGATATTCTCAGGTTTACTAATCGCATATTCAATCCACCACATTCGCCGTCTAACATTAGTATTTTTGCGCCAATACTTTGACGTCAAACGAGACAACCGAAATTGGACGACGCCGCTAGGAATGATAGCCACGATAAGTAGGAGCCCCAGCCACCAACTGACTGACGAGATGATCCATAATCCAACCGCTAACGAGACGATATTCGTCGCAATACTAGTCAACCGCGAAAACAGATATGAAAATGAGCCAGCAAACCGCCTCGCTCGATCAAACATATCGATTGTCGCCAGGTCGTCATAACGCCAAAAATCCAGACCGTGCAACCGAGCAAACATCTGGTCATTGATACTCGACTCCAACTGATAACGCATCAACCTCTCGAAATACAACTGCACAATTCCCCAAAAACTCATGATCACGCCAAGTATCACTGTAATGATCACGTAAGCAAACAGTTGCTGCGAATCCCCACCAGCATACGCTTCAGTCAAGGCGGTCGTTGTCAGTGCCGCAAAATATGTGGTGGCGAGCGGCAAAGAAGCCGTCAGCACCGCACCGATCGCTTGAATAATAATCGCTCGCGGCGATGTCCGCCAAATTGTCGCCAAAACGCCAGTCAGAGTCTTAACAATTTGACGAACTTGAGGTTTATCATTTTCTGACAAATCTGTCATAGTAAAAATCAAATAATTCCGTTAGCACAACAAAAAAATACTACTCTTGAAAACACCTGTATTATAGCAGAACGGCTCTTCAATTACTACGACTCAGACGTTATTAAGATGCCGGACATATCCTTTTCTCAGAAGCAGCCATAGGTTTTGGCACAAGATTATATTCCTATAGTCAAGCGTATTTGAACAGGGCTCTATTTATTCTAATTTTAAATTGAAGTCAGTACCCAATATTGGACCAACAATTTTTAGATATTCACTTGTCTTATCTATATTATCACCGCTTGACTTGATATATATCTCGAACCCCTCATTTGATAGGTCTACTCCAGCGGAATGATCCCTTAGCACTTTCAGTACATAATCCTGCACCGGACCCAAGCTATAATCCTTGCCTGGTTTTACATCATTAACATACGCCGCAGCCCCTAGCCTAAGCACGGCATCAAGGGTGTCCTTTTTAAGCCTATCTCCATATTTACTAGATTCAAATATCTTAATAAAGTGCTTTAAGCCTAATACAGACAGCCGGGCTCCATTGTTGTTCTTTGCCAAGCACGCCGCCTCACCATAACTAAGATGTTCATACATCAAACTGAATAATGTATTTGATATATCAGAAGCATACGAATCAGATTCATTAGAAGGATTATAGTAATCAATCAGTTTTTTACCAATGACATATAGTGCGTCAAAATAGATGAGCGGATATGAAGTCTTGGTGTTATTATTGGAATACACCCAGCCAAATGACAAAACAGCATCTACTAGTGAATCAAACTCGGTACCATGAGAGCCTTGCATTATCGTTTTGCGCTCAGGAGCACGAGACTCTAAATATTTCTCACCAAGCCGCCCCAAACTTCTAAAAATATCCTCCATGGGTGGATATGACTCTCTTTTAGTGGATTTATCTACTTTTAGTATCAACTCGCCGCACTCTCTGTATGCCTCCATAATCCGTCTGAAAACTAGTGGATATACTCCCATTGAGTCCTGCGCGGCATTCTCCCAATATGCCTGAATGCTAGTCGTTAGAGAAGGTTCTCTTTTTATAAGAGTCAATGCAACTCTATGAGAAGACTCAACCGCCTCAAACATAAAACTCAAAGCACCATTAACTACTGCGTTTTCCGACATACGTTCTAGTGCTTTACAGTAGTAGGCTATAACTTGATCAAGGTACTTGCAATTGTTATCAGCCACAAGTCCACCAATTATAGACTCAAAGGTTTTTAATGTAGCGACAAATGAAAATAGGTCTCCCTTCTTGATGTTAGCGGTTAAATACGATTCCAACGGAATCAATGGGTTTTCCAAATATTCACACTCTGCTTGCAGCCTCTCATAGCTTGCCAATTCTTCTCTATATTTCTTTGATTCTTCCTCTTCTTCTTTTCTCCTATCTTCATCAGACATTTTCCTCTCCTCTTCGTCAGCAAATACGGCTAAATACTTATTCATTGGCGGAAATGGTCTCGTAGAACCCTTGTAAGTGAAATACTTGCTGACCTGTTTCATATCGAGATTGTCCTTAAAATGCTTTAGCGCATTTTGCGGTATAAGCAATGAGCTCTGTTGATAGATAATTTTGATCGTCATTATCGCGGAGAAAAAAATCAAAAAAATCAGTACAGCAAGAAACCATACTCCGCTAAGCATACCGTTAAGACCTGCGTCCATTGGTAGTATGTCATGAGGATACGCCAACCCGACAATAGCCACAATACACAAGCCCGCACTCAAAATCATTGACAACCCCGCAAAAATAACCGTGCGACTTTTAAGTAGCCTCCAGGCCTGCGCATGAGAAATAACTGGCTGCAACACCTGAGTAAGTGCTATAACTGCGGCGACAGATATACCGAATACACTAACTATAGTGCCAAATATAGACGCGTATATACTAACTACCAACTCGCTTGACACTAGCTCCTCCAATAATTACAGGCTTTTCTTTTCGTAGTCCACGGAAGGATTGAGCGGTCCTTGTGATTGCAACTCATCACTGAGCTTAATCGTCTCAACAGAAGCAGCTGGCTGATTTGCATCATTCTTAACTGCCTCTGTCGACGGCTGGGTTAATTGACTTGTTAGTGGCTCAATATAAGATTCATCTGTGTCAGACATATATACTCACTCCTTTTATTATAACTGTAAGTCCAAACGAAACGACCAACAAGATTGCAGCAATAACCTGTTGGCGATACTTAATATTGTAGACTTTATTAAAATCTTTATTAGCTTGAGCATAGCTTTTAGCTAACCAGTTCGAAAACTCATCCCTTCCCATATTAGGTCTTTCGGTCAACTCTAAAATCATCTTATCTGGGTTCAACGGCGTAGGCGAGTTCCCCATGTTCATAGAGGTGATTGAAATAATGACAGACATGAAAGCCAAAATTATAGCCAAAGCATAGGCAGCAATACCCAGCAAACTCTCGAGTTTTGGTAGCGATGTAATTATCTGCAAAAGAACTACCGATGCTGCAATTAAAAACCCTGCCTTAGTTTGCAAAAAAGCCACCTCTGATGTTCTTTTATTGACCTTATCCTTAAAATGGTTTGCAAGGTCCAACCAGTTTTCCTCTCTATTACCTCTAGTATCTTTGTCCATACACATATTATACAACACTTCAGTTATTAATCTAATACGTTCATGTATTTGATAAAATAGACAAGAGTATCTATCACATGACTAAAATAACGAAACGCAATAAGCATATTCGAAAAATTGTAGTCTCTAAGCAGACTGCGTCTAATATTTTGCGGGGCCTTTTCACTACGGACTTTTGATTTAAAATAGTCATGCAGTAAACCTAAGGAAAATCAACAATTTTGAACCAATGATTAGTGAAGAGACTTATAATGCCGTTCAGGCAATTAGTAGAGCGAAGGCTAGAGTGCCGATATATAGTAAGAAGAAAACATTCTACTCATTTCATAGGATCGTACTCTGTGAAGTTTGCAATGGACCAAAGTCTATATGCGCAGGTAAGAACAGATCAGCAAAGGGGATATATAGCCTCACCTACCACTATGATAACAAAGAGATACAATAGAAGGCCAAAGAAAATACATCCTAGATCCACTTATGTAATACATCAGACCCTTTAAAGCTCATTGAGAAAGAGCATGTCAAGTATGGCAATCTATTGATAAGCATACAGATGAGAATATTGTTGAGATTCGGACCAAAAAGTGCAGTCTTGAAGGAAAAACCAACCATGTTCAGTCCAAGTCAAGAGTACTGTCTGAACTTATACCAGACATGACTAAATCAGTACGAACAACTCTTATAAATAACCTGGAATGTCTCGAGTCGGTGAGGATTGACGCACACAAGACGATATTGATAAATTAGCCAAAAAGACAGCAGATCCTGCACAAATAAAGCTATCAAAGTAAGCGTTTTGAACTTGGTTAATTCAGCTGGCGACAAGATGGGAGCTGAGACTTCAGTGAAGAAAGATATTTTATAAACATAGCCCTTGATAACGAAAAGACCCCTCCTGCCTCTGGAGAGAGTCTTTTGCTACGATGCTTCAAAGCAGAGAATCAATTTTGGTGCGAGCGAGAAGACTTGAACTTCCACGAACCTAAGTTCACTAGCCCCTCAAGCTAGCGCGTCTACCAATTCCGCCACGCCCGCACGACTGTCATCATTATACCTGACACTATGGCGTTTTGTAAACTGAATCTTGGCGAACTGTCCAATAGATCACGTCAGCAAATCGATCAGTTGGTGAGACCAGCCGAGTATTTTGTGTCACGGCCTGAACTGATGGCAATTTGATGTATTCAACTGTTGGACGATAGAGCGGCAGTGACGCAGCAGATGCTTGCCAGCGCCGTACGAATGATTGATAATAATCCGCGCGTTGTTTTGGAGAACGCTTACCACGGCCGCCGACCAATGCGTCATCTGAAATGGCGTCATTGTAGTTTGCAAAATTCAGACCTCGCTGATCGCGCTGGTCTTGTGACGAATGCCAATACGCGTAGACATCTGGGTCACCGCCAAGCACCAACTCATATATCAAGACGTCAAAATTACGCGGTTGCAACACCGACCTGAGAACATCCTGATTAGCATCTGTTGCATCAACAATTTTAACTTCCACTTCAGCATTCAACTCATTTCGCCACGTCTCAGCCAACGAATTAGCTGCATTTTCATATTTAGAACCCTGCAAGGAAACAACTGATAGTTTCAGTGACTGATCACCCTTTTTGCGCACACCGCCAGACACCGTCCAACCTTCTGCATCCAGTAGCTTTTTAGCTGCTTCTACATCACGGGTTAACGGCCTTTCCAGCTCTGCTTCAGTGTGTTCCGGCAAAATCGGCCCTGTCAATTCGCCTGTTTTTTGTGGCATCTTTTTGCGAAGCGCAATGATATCGACTGACTGCACCAAAGCTTTGCGAATGGATGGAGATTGAAGAATCGGACTCTTGCTGTTGAACAATGCATACACCCCGTTATGGGTTTCATAAGCTTTCATGTCATACATTTTCTTGACGTTTTCTGGCTGAGAAGCATAGGTCAGCTCTGGCGTGGCCATGATTTCACTGGTTCTCAAGCCCTTTGTGATCTCATCCAGTGAGGCATATGCGTACAGCTGGAAACGGTCTAGCTTTGGCTTACCAAAGTGATATGCCTCATTTGCCGTCATATGGACAGCTTTTCTGCCACTTTCCCGGTTATCTGTCTGCAAGAGTCGGAATTTGAATGGTCCGCTCGTGACAGGTGAGCGTCCAAACGAGTGGTCGCGCAGAGCGGCTGGTGCTACATGTTCCAATACGTGTTTTGGAACAACTGGGAACGTCAATGTATGCAAAAATGGTGCATAGGTGGATGGTGTTACAAATGTTACAGTATTATCGGCAGTTTTCCGAACTTTGATGGATGCCCAACCGTCGGTTGAAGCGCCAACCTTGGAGTTTTTTAGAAGATTAACCGTAAATATAACATCATCGACTGTCAATGAGTGGCCATCAGACCAGTGAAGATTGTCTTTTAGGGTAATCGTATATTCGGTTTCCGTGCCATTAATGGCGATTGATTTTGCTAGATCCCCCTTGAGGTGTCCAGTATTGTCGTATTGATAGAGGCTGGCGAACATTAGCCTCGCAGCAGACCGTTCTGCATTAGAACGTGCAAACAAGGGGTTGAGGGTTTCCAGCGATCCTAAAACTCCCTCTGAATATGTGCCACCTCCCTGAGGCGCATCCTTCGTGTAGGCTGCACGAAAAATAGTCCATTGCCCTGCACTCAGGCCAACCAATATCATCAATAGCACTGCCCAACCGATAACTTCTCGGCGGACCTCTGTCAATCTGTCGAGACGGGATGTCACGAACTTATGTGCGTGCTTGATGACGCCCTTTTCGATCTTCACAGCTCGACGATTTAAGCTTTTCCCAGAAGCGCTCATTTTTTGGAACCGCTTCCAAGACGGCTTGCCTCCAGCCTCTGTCATGACGACAACCTAGCCTTTAAGCCCCGGCAAGACCAAACTAGCCAAGATTGATAGCACAAAAACTACAGCCAGAACGATGGTAACGTCAAACAAATTCTTGTCAAAACCACGGCGTGTCGTAAACAATTCACCAGAAGATCCGAACCCTGCGCCAAGTGAGGCGCCACGCTGTTGCAACAAAATGGTAATAATCATCAAAAATGCTGATCCTAATGTGATATATGGTAAAAGTTGTTCCAAATTCATCTAACTCTCCTGTTCTTTTTGCGCAGTCCGTAAATCAACCACACTACTTACTATATAGTTTACCAAACTAAGGATGATGCCGGCAATAATTGCGTCACCAAATGTGATGGAAACGTTTGGAGC
>CAUQMR010000009.1:0-31393 GCA_963519285.1 uncultured Candidatus Saccharibacteria bacterium | reverse complement strand
ACGCAAAATCTACCAAGAAGAAGCAGCGCCGATCAGTCCCAGCTGGTCAGCTGCATATTCAAGCAACATTTAACAACACCATTGTTACCTTCTCAGACAAGAAGGGTAACGTGTTGACCGCTTCATCAGCTGGTGCATGTGGTTTCCGTGGTAGCAAAAAAGGCACCGCCTATGCTTCACAGGTTGCTGCTGAAAAAGCTGCTGAAGCTGCGAAAACTCAGTATGGTTTGAAATCAGTTGACGTTTTCGTCAAAGGTGTCGGTTTGGGCCGTGACGCCGCTATTCGTGCGGTTGGCGCTTTCGACATCTCAGTAGAAAGCATTAAGGACGTAACTGGCGTGCCTCACGGCGGTGTTCGTCCACGAAAGGCACGGAGGGCATAATTATGGCACGAGATAATTCACCAATTGTCAAGCAAAGCCGCCGCGAAGGTTATGCGCTTCATCCAAAAGCACATAAAATTTTGGCGAAAAAATCTGGCATTCCAGGTCAACACGCACATGGTCGTCAGAATAAGCCAAGTCTATACGCTACACAGCTTCGTGAAAAGCAGAAAGTTCGTCGCTTGTACGGCCTAGTTGAAAAGCAGTTTGCTCGCTTGATGGACGAGGCAACACGCGCTCAAGAAGGCTTGGCGGGCGAAAACTTGTTGAAGCTATTAGAGCGCCGCTTAGATAACGTTGTTTATCGTTCTGGATTTGCCGTATCACGCCGCGCAGCTCGTCAACTAGTTAGCCACGGACACTTTGAATTGAACGGCCGACGCGTCGATATTCCATCGATTCGCGTTAAAGCTGGCGATGTCATCACAGTTCGCCCAAAGAGTACCAAGTCAGAGTACTTTACACGAATTGACGATGTAATCAACAATTCAGTCCAGGGTCCACTAAGCTGGCTAAAAGCTGATAGCAAGAAGCTGAAGATTGAAGTAACTGGTTTGCCAAAGCGCGAGGAAGCAGAAGCTGACATCAACGAGCAATTAATTGTTGAGTATTACTCACGATAAAAGAAGGGTTAGGGAAGAATTATGGCAAAAGCAATTTACAATCCAGCACTCGCGAGCGTTGATGACATTTCAGCAACCAGTGCTACTTTTCTAATCGAGCCACTTCACCCAGGCTACGGTAATACTCTTGGTAACTCATTGCGACGCGTTCTATTGTCAAGCGTTCGCGGTGGCGCAGTTGTAGCTTTCAGAATTGAGGGCGCAACTCACGAGTTTACTACTGTTGAAGGCATCAAAGAAGATGTTGTCGACATTATGTTGAACTTGAAAAACGTTCACCTGCGCGTATTTACTGATGATCCAGTTGAGCTACGCATTGAGAAATCTGGCGCCGGCGAAGTAACTGCCGCTGACATTAAAACTAATGCTGATGTTGAAGTTGTTAACCCAGAGCAAGTAATTGCTACAATCGACGATCCAAACAAGCATTTGGTTATGGATTTGGTAGTTGAGGCAGGTTGCGGTTATCAGACAATTGAAGAGTCAAGCGAAAAGCGTTTGCACAGCGACATGATTGCTATCGACGCAATGTACTCACCAGTTCTACGCGTTCGCTACAAAGTCGACTCAACTCGTGTTGGTCAGGAAACGAACTTGGACAAATTGGCAATCACTGTTGAAACTAACGGCACAATCACACCTCGTGAGGCGTTCGAAGAAGCAGCAGCGATTCTCGTCAATCAATACACAGCTTTGGCTGGCAATACGATGGTAACTGGCGCGCCAGCACTTGGTGCAGCTAAGGAAGACGAAGAGTCAGAGCTAGCAATGCCAATCGAAGAGCTAAACTTAAGCGCCCGCACGACGAACGCGCTAATTAACAATGAAATCCGCACTATTCGCGATTTGGTAACTTTGACTGAGCAAGATTTGCGAGAATTGAAAGGTTTCGGTTCAAAGGCACTAGACGAAGTACGTGACAAGATGGCGGAGTTGGAGTTTTAACTATGCATAGACACGGATATCAAGGGCGCAAGTTCGGCCGTGAGCGTGATCAACGGCGAGCCTTGCTCAAGGGTCTGGCAACTAGCCTGGTCGAGCACGGCAAAATCGAGACCACCTTGCCGAAGGCCAAAGAGCTGAAGCGCCACATTGAAAAAATCATCACCAAGGCGAAGAAGGGCGATCTAGCCAGCCGCCGCCAGGTGATCGCAGCACTCAGCACCCGCGCTGCTGCTTACAAACTGGTTGATGAAATCGCCCCACAACTCGGCGGCCGCACCAGCGGACACGTTCGCGTTGAGCGCACCCGCCTACGTGTTGGCGACGGCGCGCAAATGGCAATCATCGAGTTTGTCGACGATATCAAACCAATGCCAAAGAAGGAGAAATAAGATGAAGACTTATTCACAAAAACCATCTGACGTTTCTCGCCGCTGGGTATTGTTTGACGCAAGCGAGTTACCACTGGGCCGTTTGGCAACTGAAATTGCCAAGCACCTGACCGGTAAATATAAGCCAACCTATACACCGCACGTTGATGGTGGCGACTACGTCGTGGTTATCAACGCCGCAAACACCGTCGTTACTGGCTACAAGGAAACTGACAAGTACTACTACCATCACAGTGGTTTCCCAGGCGGCATCAAAGAAACGCAGTTCAAAGAAATGCGTGAACGCCACCCAGAGCGAATTATTGAAGAAGCTGTCAAAGGTATGTTGCCAAAGAACAAATTGCAAGCAGAACGCCTCAAGCGCCTGCGCGTATTTGCTGGCAGCGAGCATGCCCACACAGCGCAAACCCCAGAGAAAGTTGAGGTAAAGTAATATGGCTACTGATACCTATTTCTACGGCTTGGGACGACGCAAAAGCGCTTCAGCAAGTGTTCGCTTGCTTCCTGGCAAAGGTACCATCACCATCAACGGCAAAGCAGCCGCTGAGTACTTGGATGGTAACAAAACCTTACTGGCAGAAGTAACCGACCCACTAGCTGTCGTCAGCAAGCAAAAGGAATACGATGTTACCATCTTGGTCAAAGGCGGTGGTCTCGCTGGTCAAGTTGACGCCATCAAGCTTGGCATCGCCAAAGCATTGACGGCTGCTCACGCTGATCTGCGCCCGGTCTTGAAAAAGGCTGAGCTGCTCAAGCGCGACCCGCGCGAGAAAGAGCGCAAGAAATACGGTCTGCGTTCCGCCCGCAAGCGCGAACAATTCTCCAAGCGTTAAGCAGAGGAGAAGCCAATTCTCGAAAATACTCCGTCATGTACAGGCGGGGTATTTTCATAGTATACTGATATAATGTTTGACCGACTTATCCATCGATGGCTGCGTGTCCCGTATACACTATACGTTCATGATTTTCAAGCGCCGAAACAACCTCGTGCCACCGTCGTGTTGATTCATGGCATCGGGAGCTCATCGGCGATGTGGCAGCGAGTTGTAGGGCGCCGTAAGATCGATAAAACTACTCGCGTACTAGCGGTCGATTTACTCGGTTTTGGCAATTCGCCGCGACCGCACTGGAAGACGTATGATGTTAAGACACAGGTCGATTCACTAGTCGCAACCTTGGCGCAGCAAAAGGTTGACGGACGAATCATTTTGGTCGGTCATAGTTTAGGGGCACTCGTAGCGGTACACGCCGCCCGATATTATCCTTCGTTGATCGATTCGCTCATCCTGTGTAGCCCGCCGCTGTATCACCAACAAGGCAAAGATCGCCTGGCTGAACGCCAACTGCGCAGCCTATACCAAAAAATTATCGATAAACCAGCACTCGGCAAGGTGATTGCCAGTGATTTTGCCAGAAAATACAAGCTATTCAACCCTGGCTTTCTCGTCGATGAGTCAAACTTGCAAATCTTTCTCGACACCTTAGACGCAGCCATCATCAACCAAAAGGCGCTGACGGAAATTGCCGAATTGACGATGCCAGTTGAGATATTTTACGGCCAATTTGACCCAGTCATCATCAATAAAAACCTGCGAAAATTAGCAAAACAGAAGCACATCGCCGTCACTAAAATGCTAGCAAGTCATGAAATTGATAAACGCTATGGCCAAGTTGTTGCCCAAGCGATCAATCGGCACGCCATCGGAGACGACTATGGCCAAGCGTAAAGACCCAGCTCAGGAGCGCCAGAGAAAACGCGAGCTTTGGATCGATCGCACCATGCAGTGGAGCGGTCTGCCTCGCGCAGAGGTCGAGGCAAAACTGGCACAAACCCGCACCCAGAGCCTTCGCCTCAATCCGTTGGTGGACGGGGAAGTTGCCCCCGAATTACTGAGCCGCCAGGTTGCCTGGTGTCTAAATGGCTATGAAATTATCCCGGAGCGCCTCGCTGATTATCAGCAGCTGACTGACAGCGGACGCGGCTACATCCAAAATGCCGCCAGCTGGCTACCAGTGTTAGCGCTTGCACCTGAAGCTGGTGAACGCATCCTCGACCTGTGCGCTGCACCTGGCGGTAAATCCAGCCATATACAAGCCATATCCGCTGGTCAAGCCGACCTGGTGTGCAATGACAATTCCAAACCGCGCCTCATGAAGCTCCAGACTAATCTCAAGCGCCTCAACGCCTCAGCCGAGTTCATGCTAGCCGACGCTCGGTATATTTCCCGCCGTCAGCTGGAGGCCTTTGACAAAATCCTCCTCGACGCTCCGTGTTCCGGTGAGGGGCTGATGAGCTTGAACCTTAGTGACGCCTCGCTGTTTGACAGCTGGTCGGTAGCACATATCCGGAGACTGAGTGATCTGCAAAAGCGCCTCATCCTCGAGGCTTGGCGACTGCTGAAACCTGGTGGCACACTTGTTTACAGCACTTGCACCATGGCGCCAGAGGAAAACGAAGTCGTTGTCGATTGGCTGCTGCGCCGTCAGTCTAACGCTGAGCTCATACCGATCGACATCGCACCACTGCCAGATCGTGCGCCTGTCGTCCAGTCGTGGAACAACCGCGCTCTTACGCATGACCTAAGCGGCTGTCTGCGCCTGATGCCAGGCAGGCTAACTGAGGCGTTTTTTGTTGCAGCATTTCGTAAAACACCTCTCGCCGAATCAATGGTATAATAGGATTATGAGTAAACCCGTCATCCTCACTGGCGTGCGCGCCAACAACGATATTCACATTGGCAATTATTTTGGTGCCATTTTGCCGATTGTCGATATGGCAAAGCGCCGCTCGGCCGATTTTGATATCAATCTATTCATCCCCGATCTACACAGTTTTACGACGCCAATCGACCACAGCAAGTTGTATGACAGCATTTTAAATAACGCACGAATTTATACCGCCGCTGGATTACCACTAGACGACCCCTCTATTCATCTATATCGCCAAAGTTATATTCCAGCTCACAGCGAGCTAACATGGATTTTGGATTGCTTCACTGGTTTTGGCAGGATGAGTATAATGACACAGTTCAAAGACAAATCGCGTAAGTTTCTCGATGGTAAAATAACCAGGGAGGAAATATCTGATGAACAGAAAGTTTGGGATACTATAGACAGAAATATTTCCGTCGGCCTCTTCAATTACCCAGTCCTGATGGCCGCTGACATCTTGCTCTACGGCGCCACCTACGTGCCAGTCGGCGACGACCAGACGCAGCACCTGGAATTTACCCGCGACATCGCCGAGCGGATGAACCGTAAATTTGGCGATTTATTCATCGTGCCTAAACCAGTCACCCAGCAGCATCAATTCTTCGGTAACGACCAAGGCCTGAGGATCAAAGATCTGATGAACCCAACCAAAAAGATGAGTAAATCCGACGACAGCGGCAAGGGTGTCATATTCCTCGGCGACGAGCCGCAGGCAGCGCACAAAAAAATCATGAGCGCCACCACCGACTCACTGGGTAAGGTACAGTACGACCGCGACAACCAGCCAGGCATTTCTAACCTGTTGGAGATTTTGACGCTGGTACGTCAGGACGCCGGACGAGACGTCAGCTTGGAGCAGACCATTAGCGAATACGCCGGCATGGAGCGCTACGGCGATTTCAAGCGAATCGTGGCTGATGAAGTGGCCGAATTCTTAGCGAATTTCCAGGCACGTCTGGCGGCAGTTGACGAGCAGGCCATCGAACGCAAACTGGAGTCGAGCGAGCGCGACATGAACGTCGTCGCCAATGAAACCTTGCACCGCGTCCAAACGGCCGTGGGGCTACGGAGATAGGAACGCTCGCGTGAAAATCTCGCCGCGCACCGTCCTCAAGATCGCCAGGCTGTACCAACTGGCGGACGACAACACGCCCGTCAAGGCCTTGCGCCATCTGAAAGTCCAGACGGACGAATCGCACATCGTGGCGGAATTTATCCTAAACAAGCAACATTTCGCCGTGCTGTACGGCTCGATCGTTGACGAGGAATCAATTGACGAATTGTGGCCCGGTAGACCTGCCAACGCTGAGATTCTGCCAAACCCGCTTGACCCGAGCTTCACCGAGACACCGTTTCAGGGCAAGTTTGTCATGATGTTTCGAATTGTACCGACCAAACAGCGCCTAGACATCCACTTGTCCACGACATTTGACCCGTCGATTTCGCGCAGCCTCTGGCAAAAGTACATCAAAGCTGGCTATGTTTTGGTCAATCAGCGAGTGGTGACGACGCCGAAGTTCGAGGTTGACGAGACCGATGAAATTGCCGTCAAACTGCCAGAGCAGGAGCAGGCCAGCGCCGAGCTCCCGATATTATACGAAGACGATGACGTGATAGTGGTCAATAAACCCAGCGGTCTCCTAACCCACGCCAAAGGCGGACTATCAACTGAGCCAACCGTGGCGGAAATTATTCGCCCCAAGACTTCGTTTGCCTCAGACACCGACCGGCCGGGCATCGTCCATCGGCTCGACCGCGACACCTCGGGCGTACTCATCATCGCTAAAACTGCTGACGCCGCCGCTCATTTACAGCGGCAATTCGCCCAGCGTACCGCCAAAAAAACCTACCTCGCGGTGACCGACGGCGTGCCGAAACTAGCCGCCGCGAAGATTGACCTACCTATTGGTCGGAGCCCAGCCGCACCCAGCACCTTCCGCGTCGACCCGAACGGCAAACCCGCCCAAACGACCTACCGCGTACTGACGTCAACTGATAACCAGGCGCTAATTGAACTCAAACCCACCACCGGCCGCACCCATCAACTCCGCGTCCATATGGCGCACCTAAATACACCAATTCTCGGCGACCGCGTCTACGGCAAGCCAAACGCCAGCCGCTTGATGCTCCACGCCCACAAGTTAGAAATCACGCTGCCGTCAGGTGAACGAAAAACCTTTGAAACGGCTATCCCCAGTGTATTTACCGAACTATTCCCTGATTGCACCCAAAACACCAAAGAACCGAGCCATCAATGAACCAGCCGCCTCTCATCTCCACCAACGACCAGGCCACAGTTGAGCAATTAGCAAACCATTTGCCACAGTCGCTGATGGTTATCGCTGAACCTGGCTTGGACGGGGCAGGGGTCGCCGGCTATTTGGCAAAACACCATCAATCAGACATCCTCACCATCAACCCACTGCCGCAAAAGAACACTATCTCAACTGAACAAATTCGCGACCTGACAGCCATACTGCGCACTTACAGCTCTGTCCGCCGCGTCGTCATCATCAACCCAGCCAACGCCATGACCGAGTCCGCACAAAACGCGCTATTAAAAACACTCGAAGAGCCAAATCCTAACACTCATTTTCTCTTGATCACCACTGCCAGCGCAGACCTCCTCCCAACCATCCAGTCCCGCTGCCAGCAGCTGATGCTCCACCGCACCACCGCCAGTCAAGACGCCAAGCTACTAGAAAAAACCGCCCTGACGCCCCAAGAAAAGCGCCAAATAGCATTTCTCGCCGCTGGATTGCCGCTCCTCATAACCGAACTGAGCCAAGATGCCAAAAAATTAGCAGAGCGCCAAGCCATCGCCGCTGACGCCAAGCACATTTTGGAACATCCCAGCTCCTACGCGTCCCTGAAATGCGCCCTGCGCTACACCGACCGAGCAAGTGCCCTCCAGCTCATCGACATTCTCCTGCGCTTCATCCATTTCCAGCTAAAACATGCTGCCCAGCCGCCAACCATGCATCAATTACTCAAAAAAGTACTAGAAGCAGAGAAGTCTCTCCTAGCAAATGGCAATACGCGCCTCGCTTTATTGAAAATTGTGCTATAATTAAGCAGATATGTTAAGTTTGATATTCATTTTAGCAATTATCATTTGGGCAATCACCTACAAACCTTCCGAAGAAAATTCTGCAGATTTTCCAGCCAAGATTTCTGAAAAATTAGATCAGTTGTGGGCTATTGCGCAAGAATCAATTCGCGACAACAAATACCTCAGGGCAGAGAAGGCGCTGCTGACGATTTTGCGTGTCGACGAGAAAAACGCCACCGCGTACAACCGCTTAGGCATTTTGTATGCCAAACAGCAGGCCTACAAAGACGCTATTGAATGTTTCGAAATCGCTCAGAGTTTAGAACCAAGCGCTTCCAGCCTGCACAATGTCGGTTTGATTTATTACGAAACGAAGAACTATCCTAAAGCAGCATTGGCCTTTGAGCAAGCCCTGGAGATGGAGGACGATTTGGCGGCACGCTACATCGCCTACGCCAAAGTCCAAGAGAAAATGGGCAATGGCAAAAAGATGATCGCTGCACTAGAAAAAGCAGTCGAACTTGACCCAATTCCACAGACACTCACTGTTCTGGCTGAAGCTTACGACAACAACGGGCAAGCAGAGCTGGCCTCCGGACTACGCAAAAAAGCTGCCGCCATGTTAGTCCCAGACAGTCACGGTGCCGTACCGCGTCAGCGCCGTCAACCAAAACAGCCCAAAAAGTTGGTAATGTAGTTGCTTAGCCTATTTTTTTTTGCTATAATCACAGCAGTGCCGCTTTAGCTCAGCTGGCTAGAGCAACGGTTTTGTAAACCGTAGGTCCTCGGTTCGAGCCCGAGAAGCGGCTCCAAACACACGCCGGAATCGTGTAGTGGCAATCACAGGAGACTGTAAATCTCCCGCCGTAAGGCTTCGTAGGTTCGAGTCCTACTTCCGGTACCAATCAAACACCGTCTCGCCATGAGGCGGTTTTTGATTACCCATGGCTCCAGCCATCCATTGACTAAACACAACATACATGCTATAATCTAGCTATGTTCTTATTATTCAAACAATTTCTGACCGAGTGGAATAGCAACAAAAACCAGCGTACCAAGCTACAACAAGCATATTTCCTGATCATCATCTCACTGGCGGTTGTAGCAGGTTTTCTGTCTCTGTTAAATAGTGACTTTGGACGCGTACTGATGCTCATCGCTGCCTTTACCGCTGTCGTATACATCTTCAACGGCGTCGTCTGGGCACTACTGGACGCATTCATCGCACCAATCCTACCAAAGCACGAAGCCAAAAAGACAACCAAACAGAGCAAAAAATAAGCTCATACATACTGCAAACTAAAAAGGTCGCGTACATAGCGGCCTTTTTACAAATTCCAAATGGAGCGATTTTTTGAATTCGTTAGAACCTATTTTAGCACGAATCACTAAAGCCTACCCTCGATGCCTCGCGCGGGCGTAGCCCGCGCTTGCGTCCCGACAAAACCAAAAGCTCTTTGATTTATTTTTTGAGATTTCCCCGCCGAATTTCTTTTTTGAAAGCTGAAAGGGTGTTCTGGCTTGTCGGTTTTTGCCATATGGCAAAAAAGAGTTGTAAGGAGTATAATCTAGGTGTAGACCTAAACCAAGCTTCGGCTTGGCACGGTTTGGAAATCAACGGAAAGAAAAAGCTCGTCATGAGTATTTCTTTCCGTTGTCATAGCTCGAAAGGGCTATGGGTAGCCGCAAGGCTACCGCTTGTGGCGAGCTTTTTGTATGTCGCCGCATGTCTAGCCAAAAAGGAAAGGAGAAGCTGGCGCGTTATGAATACGTTAAAATCAATTGGCGGAACTCTGCTTGGAATAGCAATTTTCGTTGGAATAATAGCTGCGACTGTTCTATTTTTTACTTTTGGGGCAAAGGCTGCATTTACGATATCGCCCTTTGTGAATTGGCTTGCAGGCTTACTATTTATCATCAACCTCATTACTTTGCTTTTTGCTCTCATTCCAAAAGCAAGAGGTGTGGTAGGTTTAATTATTTATATATCATCATATGTCTATGGACTTTCTGCATGGATTTACGGGTTGGCTGTCACATTAGCATTTTGGGGGTGGGTGGCCGTTATCATTGGTATATTCCTTGGTGGTATCGGTGTCGTCCCGATCGGTATGCTGACATCAGTGTTTAATGGGCGTTGGGATATATTTTGGACATTATTATTCACTGTCATTCTCACATATGGTGCGCGAATTATTGGTTTCGCTCTAGTGAATAGTACCGATAATAGCACAAACGACAATAAGGACATTATTGATATTGAGCCAGAAAATAATAAACGAACGTGGGGAGATTTGGAGTGAACAAAAAACTTAGCACAAAAGAGCTACTGATTGTTGGTGTATGCTTAATTATTTTAGGGGGTCTCGCCGGCAGCTACTTGGGTAGCGCTGGTGGTTTACTCAGCGGACTAGTTGTGCTAGGTGGTTTTATTTGTCTACTGGTTGCGCCGTTCAATATAAAGAAACAAAATAACGGAAAAATTGACTCCAGCAAGCAAATTTCATCCATTTCAAGAAAATGGGGAGACCTAGAATAATGCAACTCCCGCACTCCGAAACTCGGCAAAAATACATAGACCAAATTAAGGTCATTGAAACAAACCTTAAAGAGGCGACGTCAGGAGAAATAGATAAACCTCTGCTAGTTATGGTGCAGAAGCGGCTCGACATGCTAGCTGACAAGTACCAGTACAACGAGGAAATCGGTAAAGCTAGATATAAACTATACGAGCTGCAAGCGTTGGTTCACTATTTTAGTGGGCATGATGACGATGCGTTAGATTTTATCGATCAAGCAATCGAAACGCGCGGCGAAGCGTACCCGAAGGCTGAAAAACTTAAAAAACGACTATCACTGGGCGATTCCTATCTATCGAAAACTGTTAATCCATACAAAATGACGAAGGCACAGCGACGATCGCAAAAAATTGGGCTAGAGGGATGGCTTGCACTTTTTGTTGTTGGCACTGGACTGAGCACCTTGCTCGGAGTCATTAACCTACTGGGTTATGGTTCGGTCTTTAATGATCTTGCTTCAGTACAAAATGATGCACCCGGCTATGTGGCAGCTATAAATCCAGCATTATGGTTTGAAATACTGACTAATTTATTATCAATCGGTGTAGCAGTCTGGTTATTAGTCTTGCTGGCAAAACACAGAAAGATTGCTAAAAAAGTTGCTATCATCTATTTGATATTAAATGCAATTGTATTGACTATCGATTATGCATGGGTCGCGTCAGTTTTCGATGCATACAATCTGACGCAATACGCACAAACTGAGATGAGCAAAGGTTCCCAAAACGTTGGACAAGGAATTGTTGCGGCATTTATATGGGTTCCATATTTCTTGATATCTAAAAGAGTAAAAAGGACACTGACAAAATGATGCAGAATAAAGAAAACTATTCATGGGTGTATATCGGACTCGCGATCATTATTGGTAGTGTGATTTTGTATTGGCTCTTTTTCTCGCCCGGCTCAGGTTATGTAAAAGTGAAATATCGCGATGACAAAGTAAATATCTCAGCCGCCAACTTTGAACCACTAAACAACTCTGACTCAACCGTCAAAGGTGCGTGGTACGACAGCAGTAATAAATATATGATTATCAAGCTACGTGCTACTTATTACCACTATTGCGATATGCCAAGTGACGTTTGGAGCAGCCTAAAAGTAGCCTCGACTCCATATAACTTCTACCAAGACGACATTAAAGGTAATTTTGACTGTCGGGTAAACCCCGTTCCGCAATATTAAAGGTATATGATGAAAAATAGTATTTCAATTAACAAATACCTACTCGCTGGGACTATCATCGCAGTCATGGCGATTAGCGCGTACGGCGGTTGGTACTTTACAAACAGTCATTACCAAACCGCGGAGGACAAACGACTTGCTGATAAGAAGCAACACAACCGAGATAATGTCTTGTGCAGTACCGAAGTCATGCGTGGAAAGCGTGGCGAGGTCAAAAGTGAGTATTATATTTTTGAGCGTAGCGCAAAACAAGAAACATGCGAAAAATTTGTTAACTATAACGTACCCGAAGATACTGAAACGGTATGGATGGGGTTCTAAGGAGTACTAAATGAATCTTCCCAGCGACAGTAAAGTTAAGACTGGCAAAAGTAAAGTTAGCAAACCGCAAAAATGGATAGTAATTCTATCGATTATTGCTACAATGGTCAGCCTTGCCAGTGCAGGATTTTCGGCTTTTATGTATTTCAATACTCCGTTACAAATACACAATTATGTACAATCTCACAAAAATGAGCTTAGGGGTAAGGACGGATCAGATGGTCGCGACGGTATGGATGGGCGTAATGGTATAAATAGTTATTCTCCAACACATTGCAGTAGTTATGACTACGGTAGTGGTTATATATCCACTAATTGTTATTAGCTAAGTACGTATCGCTTTAGCGATTCGTACTAAAAAGATTCTAGCGAATTCAAAAAATCGCTCCAGTTGGAATTTGTAAAAAGGTCGCTCACATAGCGGCCTTTTCTATAAAATCAACATGGAGCCACGATCGGGGCTTGAACCCGAGACCTCATCCTTACCATGGATGCGCTCTACCAACTGAGCTATCGCGGCGTCATACTCACAGCTGATTATACCAAATTATCCTGTCAGTGAAAAGCGTTTGCTATAATAATTATCAGGAGGAATTATGGCTCAATTTAGTTTTGATATAGAAAGCACGTTTAACAAACCAGAGATGAATAACGTTCATCAATTGGTGGTGCGGGAAATCGCCAACCGTTTTGATTTTAAAGGGACACCAGCTGATGTCGAGTGGCTACCAGACAAAAAGGGCTTCAAAGTCATCGGCGCAGATGAATTTCAGGTACAATCAATCATCGATATAATCGGTCGGCAGCTCGCCAAACGCAACATGACCAGCAAGGTGCTCGACCTTGACGGGGCACACAATGCCGCCAACATGCGCGCCTGGCAAGATGTACCGTTCAAAGACGGTCTCAGCCAAGAAAACGCCAAAAAGATCACCAAGCTCCTGAAAGAAGCACATCCCAAGGTAAAAACCCAGATTCAAGGCGACAGCGTGCGTTGCACCTCAAACAGCAAAGACGAGCTACAATCCGTCATGGCGACGCTCAATCAAGCAGATTTTGATTTTCCGTTAAGCTTTGGTAACTATCGGTAAATCCGACCAACAACAATAAATCCGCGCCAGTTCTGTGGCGCGGATTTATCGTGTTTATTGTTATCTGTGGCTTAGCGCAAGCTGCGACGGCTCATGGCATAAGCGCACGTCACGCTCACCAGTCCACCAAGCCCCAAGATACCGCTAGCGGTATTCAAAGTACCAGTGAGAGGCAATTCCTTAGTGGTTGGCGCGGTGGGAGTTGCCTGCGGCTGCTGCGGCGTGGTAGCAGGAGGTGTTGGTTGATTGGTGGTTGGTGGTGTCGTCGGCTCAGTCGGCGTTGGCTTATTTGGCTCATTCGGTACTGATGGCGTAGGTGTCGGCTGCGTTGGCTTATTCGGTTCATTTGGCGTAGGCTGAGTTGGTGGATTTGCCGGAGGCGTCGTTACTGTGTAGGTTTCGGTCGTTGCGTCGTCACAAGCATCTGGAGAACCAGTGATGGTCGGTGTGTCAACACAAGCGGTGTTTTTGTGCTTACCCTCAATGAATTTTGCGTACTTAGCAGTCAAAGAGAACGTCTGCGACTGTCCAGCAGGTAAGTTAGCGATGGTGTGTGTCCACTTACCGCCATCGACCTTACCAGCACTGCTGTTTGACAGCGTCACTCCTTGCGGAGCAGTATCACTCACCACAACATCTTTCAGGTCTGTTTTGCCAGTATTTTTGACGGTAATTTCATAGGTGAAATCACTGTTGACTGCCACTTTAATATGCTCTTGTTTGTTAACTGTTTTGGTGATACTGACTGACGGCTTTGGTTCTTCTGGCTTGGTTTCCTCAGTGATGGTAAAGCTACCCGTACAATTAGGGCTGGTTACTTCGCCAAGGCTAGTGACAGCTGTTGCTTGAGCTTTGTATGTACCTGGCGTCTTGAGTTCAACACCCATACCAGTCTGGTCACCAGTCACACCACCAGCGTCAACAAGTTTACCTGATGGGTCATACACCCGGATGTAGATTGATTGGATGGTGGCACCATTTTTGGCTGACGCCTTGGCACTCATGTGGTAGCGATTACGTGACAGCTGGGTGATAGTCAAGTTATCACAGGTAGCGACTGGCTGTGGCTTAGGCTGCGGCGTTGGTTGCGGCTGCGGTGTTGGTGTCACCGGAACAACCTGTGGCACGCTATAGGTCAACAAGTTACCGCAAGAAGACATGATGCGGAATTTACCTCGAGTAGCCGAACTGCCTTCCCAGCCCATGTACCAACTACTGTCCCACAACTTCTGCGGACGAGAGTAAATGGTACGTCCGGCAACCGTGTGGGCTTTTTGACCCTGGGCTTCAGAAAACCGTGAAGTCCAACCCCATGACTGGGCAGAGGAGTCAACCTCATAACGCACCTTGGTGCTAGAGATATTCGCCAATTCTGCTCTGGTGATGCCATTGTAGGTTAGTACGTCGCGGAAATTATTGGTGTTTTTGTCATAGTGCGCTAAAATCGCTTCTTTGCTGCCGACACCACCCTGGATCATGTCATCTGACGCGGCTTGTGCGTAATCCTGAAAGAAGACGACTGATTGCAACACCATCGCCATGACCATCATGCCGATGCCCAAATGTTTTACGGTTACTTGTTTTGATGTCGTCACTGCTTGCTTCAAGCGAGCTACATATGTTTTCCACGACTGTCTAGCCATACCCTCACTCCTTACTGCATCATCTCCACCTGATGCGTTATATTTTACAGAAGCACAATGAATGAACATTTGATAATTGCTTGAACTAATTTGCATAATCTGTTATATTGTATAATCGAAGTTTAAGTACAAATTGTTAAAGGGAAACTATGGCAAAGAAGAATACGAAACGCAAGTTGATCGCTTTGGTGAGCAACAAAAGCAAGCACCGAACTTACTACACGACAATCAATACACAGAACCGCACTACCAAAGGTCAAGGTAGGTTGACGCTGCGTAAATACGACCCAATCGCTCGTCAGCACGCGACCTACACCGAAACCAAGAAAAACCTTGGTCGTAACGAAGTTAAAGCTCGTAAAAGCTAGTTTCTTATCGTGCGTATCATCAAAACCCACGCGACATGGCGTGGGTTTTATGTTATTGGGTGAGCATGCCTTGAACGCCAATAGATATCCCGCAAGGCATTCATCACATACAGTGAAGCTTCATATGGTGAACTATACGGGCTGAAATAGGCGTGAACATCGCCATCAGACGACCACTTGGTGCACATGTAGTAGTAGTGATCAGAGGTCTGCAACTTACGCCAGTCGCTGATCAATTGAGAATCACCAGACACCAACACTCGCGGCGCCAGCTGGTAGGCGTAGCGCAAAGCTTCTCTTTGCAAATCATTGCCATTCCAGGCCGTCAAATCTCTCTCGCTGTCAGCCCAGGTGACAGTCTCTGGCATACTCACGTCTCCAACCGGTGCGTTCAACAGGGCCTGCGACACTGTATTAAACTGACCGCCGGCCGTTATCCATTTCCCAACAAATCGCTCAAAGAAGGTGAAGATACCGTGTTCTTTCCACTGGTGTTCGCCAAACGTTTCATAATCCATGAATAAATTGACTAATGGGCCGCCTGATGCCGTAACCCATGAACTGTAAGTTTCAGCAGTCAGCGGCCAGCCACTCCACTTTTTGTTACTGAACCGAAAGGCGATGTCGTCACTCAAGCGATAGTTCTTTAGTAGTAATCTTGTACGCGTGGCACCCTTTGGTTGATAGACATAATTTGGGCTGCGCCAACCCAGCACCTTGTCCCAGCCTTCAGCCAGCACACCATTATACCCGTGTGCTTCCGCCCAAGCTCCAAGCTCATCATTGTACGCCAACTCAGTGTTCGCCAACACTTTGGGCGAAACGCCAAATAGCTGCTTGATTTTTTCAGCGTGCAGAGCGACCTGCTTCTCAAATTCAGACTGATCATAGAAAAAGGCCAGGCTGTGATGGTAGGGGCTAGCCAATAGCTCCACGCGTCCTGTTTTCACTAGTCGCTGAAAACTCTCAATCACATCTGGCGCGAATTGCTCAGCTTGCTCCAAAAATACTCCAGACAGACTCAGTGACAAACAAAACCCTGGATGTTCATGCAACAACTTTTCTAGCAGCGCATTCATCGGTCGGTACGATTTGTTGGCTACTTTCAGAAAAATCTCTTTGTTGTTTTGGTCGCCGTCACCACTGAAATAATCATGACGGTTGGCAGTGTCAAGTGCACCATAACTGCGAACGCGCCATGGCTGGTGAGCGTGCAGGTACAGGGTAATCGCTGGACGGCTCATGCACCACCGCCTTTTGTTCGAGCCTGCTCGTACAATTTCAAACAATGCTGAGCCGCGTCATGCCAGGACAGTTGGGCATATTCTGTTTTCACATCTTCCTTGAGAATCTCCAAAAGAGCAGGTGAGCGCGCCAACATGACGATTTGTCGCGCCAATTTGTTGGTATCCCAATAGTCAAATCGTAAAATATTATGAAGTACTTCGCCGACACCAGACTGGCGACTGATGAGTAGTGCTGTGTCATGATGCGCCGCTTCCAGCGCCGTCAGTCCAAATGGCTCTGATACCGAACTCATGACAAATACGTCGATCAGATGGTAAGCATCACGCCACTGCCGACCGCGCACAAAACCCGTAAACACCACTTTGTCACTGATGCCCAAGTGCGCTGCCAAAGCAACCAGTTCGTCGCGCTGCTCGCCACTACCACTCAGTAGTAACGCGATTTTTTGGTGCTGATTGATGGCCTCAGCTACCGCCCGAATCAGATAGGTCAAACCTTTTTGCACTGTCAGCCTGGTCAACGCGCCAACGATGATATAACCTTCTTTTTTCAGGTCTTCCAAGTATTGATAGGTGCCTTGGTCGTATTCGTGTGGTGGCAGTTCATCCAGGTCAATGGCATTATAGACAACCTCGATTTTCTCTGGTGGAATGTGATAATTCTTGACAATGATATCTTTGGTGATGTGACTCACGGCGATGATTCGGTCAGCCATCAACAACCCTTGCTGCTCGATTTCATGTACCAATGGATTGCCTTCATTCTCACCAGAACGGTCAAATTCGGTCGCATGCACATGCACGATCAACGGCGCATTGCACTGTTGTTTAGCTATGATGCCCGCCTCCATGGTTAACCAGTCGTGAGCGTGAATAGCATCTGGAGGATGCTGTTTGACAAATTCTTTCACGAAGCAGTTGTATCGCCGCTGCACCGCCCGCATACCGCTTAGTCCGCAATCATGCGCTTGCTTGTCTGAAGTGCCCAAATCATCATAGGCGCCAAAACCATCTTTTGATGCCTCCAAATGCGTCGCTGCGTGCACATTCATGAAATCAATGTTCGGATGCTCGGCAGAGTAGGGCACAACAAAATCAATATCCACACCACAGTCAGCTAGTGCCCGTGACATCTGATAACATGCGACGCCTAACCCTCCGCTATTATGCGGAGGTAATTCCCACCCAAGCATCAATATTTTCATACCTACTATTTATCATAAAACGATGCTTATGTTTTTTCAATAGTTTTTCACGGTTTTTCAGGAGTATTTCACGCAGCGACCTGTCAGATAGCCTCCTCAAATCACCCAAAATGAGTTGCCGAGGACGGAAAAATCATGTAAAATAACGCCAAGACACAGGGGAGTAGCTCAGTTGGTAGAGCACCGGTCTCCAAAACCGGGTGTCGCAGGTTCGAGTCCTGTCTCCCCTGCCATAGAGCCATAGAGCCATAAAATAGCAGAGGTTTTCCCTCTGTTTTTTTCTCACCAGGCGTGTGGTATACTGATTTCATGAAACCATTGCAGTTATCTTCGCCGCACTTGATTATCATGGTCGGCGCACCGGGGGCGGGAAAAACACAGTTTGCGACTGAATTTGCCAAAATGTTCAATGCGCCAATGTTAAGCAGTGACACGCTGCGTGAATTGTCGAGCGATGACGCACTGATTCACAAAGCTGCAATCGATTTGCTTCGAGAGTTACTCAAGCCAAGACAGACAATCATTTTCGACGGCAACACCGAAAAGCGTGCTTGGCGTTCCGACATCGCCAAAGTCGCTCGTGAGGCCGGATTTAAGCCATTGTTTGTGTGGGTGCAGACCGACCCCGCCATGTCTAGAGCTAGATGGCTCCGTTCACACAACGGCGATGAAGCGCTGTTCGAACAGAAATTACGAACTTTCTCACCACCACACGCCAGCGAGCCATACATGGTCATCAGCGGCCGCCACACTTACAACACGCAGGCAAAAACGCTTTTGAAAAAACTCAGCGATGCTACCCGTCCAGCTGCTTCTATACGTACTCAGCCACGGTCAATTGGCGGACGAGTTCGAATTCAATAGACGAGGTATTAGATGCCAACCATCACTGATCCTGAATTTGGCGAGATCACTGTCACCAGGCGCGCACTAGCTAGTCGTGTCAGTTTGCGTATCGCCCCAAACGGTCGCATCCGCATCACCATGCCGCTTCACGCGCCACTGGCTTCCGCCAAACTCCTCGTCAAACAGTCACGCCGCAGTATCCACCAACTCATCACCGAACAGCAAGGTGATTTTCCATACGGTACACCTCAACAAATTGGCAAAAGTCACAACCTACTAGTGGAGCAGGGAGCACCCGCTGTCAAAACCGTCGGAACTACCATCATCGTCAGGGTAACGGACGAGCAAGATTTCACCGACCCCATATTTCAACAATCCATTCGCGACCACGTCGTCAAAGCTCTGCGCAAAGAAGCCAAAAGCTATTTGCCGCGCCGCCTCAAATTCTTAGCAGAGCAACACGGCTTTCACTACGACAAAACCCGACTCACACATTCGTCCAGTCGCTGGGGCAGTTGTTCCTCAAACGGTACTATCAGCCTAAATATCGCCCTCATGAATCTACCGTTTGAACTATTGGACTACGTCCTCATCCACGAACTGTGCCACACGCGCCAGATGAATCATTCGCAAGCATTTTGGCATGAGGTAGCCGCCATCGACCCGCACTATAAACGACACCGCGACGCCCTGAAAAAATACACTCCACACGTATAATGCTTATGGTATACTGGTACATATGCAGGGAGGGAATCTTATCTATGCCATCATCATTTTACTTGTCATATCATGGCTGATGTTTCTAGCAGTCGTCGTCATCGCCTATCGTGGACGACACCAGTCGCGCCAAGAGCTACGACGTAGTCGCTCCCGTGAACGGCTGGAACGCGACCGCGTATTGACACTAGTGAACAACCTCACTGACGCCATCATCAGCATGGACGCCCACGGCATCATCGGCCTCTACAACGCCGCCGCTTTGAGCTTACTTGACACCAACGCCAGCATCCAAGGCGTACACATTGATGAGTTATTAAATTTTGAAACCAACGACAAACAGCCAGTTCCTGTATTCAAAGAGTTGCGAAAATCGCCAGCCATTCGTACCCGCGACGACATCATCATGCCCCTTGAGGGCGGTGACCGCGTGCGCTTGTCAGCCACCTTTGCGCCAGTACAGGGCGGCAATGACACGCTCACTTCGGACGGCTACGTCCTCATTTTGCGTGATATCACTCGCGTCAAAAGCCTAGAAGAGGAGCGCGATGAATTCATCAGTGTGATCAGCCACGAACTGCGCACTCCCATCACCATCGCTGAAGCCTCACTCTCCAACGTTCAGCTCATGATGCACCGCGGCATGACCGACAAATTGGACGATTCGCTTGCCGAAGCCCACAAACAAATCATGTTCCTGGCACGCATCGTCAACGACCTCAGCACGCTGTCTCGCGCAGAACGTGGCATAGCTGATGAATCAGAGCTCATCAACGTCACTGAACTGGCAGAAAAACTCCGCCACGAATACGAACCGCAAGCAACAGAAAAGAAATTGGCGTTCAACCTAGACGTTAGAGCGGGCGTCGGCAATGTCAATGTGTCTCGGCTATATCTTGAAGAATTATTGCAAAATTTCATCACCAACGCCATCAAATACACCCAAAAAGGTTCAGTTACCCTCATCATGAAGCGCAGCGCTGGCAAAGTATACTTTGGTGTCAAGGACACCGGCATCGGCATCGGGCGCAGTGATCAAAAAAAGATTTTTGACCGCTTCTTCCGCGCCGAAGATTACCGCACCCGCGAAACCAGTGGCACTGGACTAGGGCTCTACGTGGCGGCCAAGCTAGCCCGCAAGCTCGGCTGTACCATCAAACTCGAAAGCCGTCTCAATCACGGATCAACCTTCAGCTTCAGCCTGCCACCGGCAAAGCCCGCCAAAAAGCAATAATACTGCTCAAACTTGCAATGCATGCATTTTTTGTGCTAAGCTATACTTGACAGTCTGTGAAAAACAGACTTTTTAATTTGGGAGAAACACATGGCAGAAAAGGGTAAGCAGACAGGGAAAACCACCGTACGCCGCATCAAGGCAACGGATAATTCCCCTAAAAAAACCGTCAAAAAGAAACCAACCACCAAACCAGCACGCGCTGTCAAAAAGCCTGAGTCAGATTCAGGCATGCGCGACTCATTTGTTGGTTATTTCAAGGGAGCATGGGCCGAGCTGAAACTCGTTCGCTGGCCGACCCGCGCCAACACCTGGATCATGACCGGCACCGTGATTGGCTTTACGTTGCTGCTTACCACATTGATTTTATTACTTGACGCTGGATTTAACTGGGTCTTTGAGCAAATTTTGAAATAAAGGTAAAAGGAGTTTTTTATGGCAAATAATCGTTACGACTCAACCCGTCAGTGGTACGCTATTCACACCTATTCTGGCTACGAAGAAAAGGTAGCAGAATCCATTCGTCAGCGCATCAACGGTGTTGACATGGCAGACAAAATTTTCGACGTCATGGTCCCAAAAGAAAAACAAATCCAAATCAAAAACGGCAAACGCAAAGTCGTTGAGGCCAAAATTTTCCAGGGCTACGTTTTAGTAGAAATGAACCTAACTGATGAAACCTGGTACATCATCCGCAACACGCCTGGTGTGACTGGATTTGTCGGCGCAGACACCACGCCAACACCAGTTTCTGACAAAGAAATTGCCAAAATCAAAAAGCGCATGGGTGTCGAAGAGCCAAAGCACCAGATTGATTTCTCAGAAGGTGAAGTTGTTTCCATAACCGATGGTCCGTTCAAAGGCTTTGACGGTGCGATCGCCGAAATCGACCCAATCAAAGGCAAAATCCGTGTCATGGTCAGCATGTTTGGACGTGACACTCCAGTTGAACTTGACGCTTTACAGGTGAAAAAAGTCTAACACGTAGACCAGACAGTCCAATTTATCAATTATTATCAAAAGGGTGGAGAGGTTTTACCATGAGCACACTAGAAATGCCGCAACCCAGTGATGATAACTCCAAGAAAAACGAGGGGATCATACAGCCCAGTGACAACACCGCTCAGGAGGCCGCCAAAGTCTCAGAAGAATGGTTAGAAGCACTGGGTGAGCCTGATGGCAATGAGTTAGCAGATGCCTCTCGTAAACATCTAGTCGCCATAAATAGTTTGATCACAACCTTTGGAAAACTATCTGCCAACCAGACTATTGATGAGCAACAGCGTGTCCTCAATAAGTCCAGTACCTTATTAAATATGCAGTATCTCCCAGCATTACGAGAACTCGCCACTCATTATTTACAAGACTTACCGACAACACCAAAGCAAAAGGAATCTTTGCTCGCTTGGTTTGCCGATCTGATGGAAAGCGATAGACAGGCAGTTATGGCTGCAGCGCACATCATCGCTCCAGACAGTATTCCAGAAAAGCAGGCAGACATACCAGCACAAGCTAAACTACATGTAAACCAACTATACGAGGAGTCCGTGGAAGAGTGCGAAGAAGACCCCTCACGTATGCCTGCTTATTTTGCTGCCAATTTTGCAATATCCTTGGGACAGCACCAAGCCAATATGATAAATTCCACATACGACAGCTTACCTGTCGCATCAAAAGAGGCGCAGGCACCAAATGACGACACTCCTCCACCTGAAATTCCAACCAGTCTTGAAATCAAAGACCCCAAAATAGCTCGCATGTTGATGTTCTCAGAAATTGGCAAAGAGGTGATTAAAGGCTTGGCTATCACTGGCGGCGTGGCAGGCGGCATCATTATCGGCAACGCAGTCACGCACTTTTTCTCACGCAAAAAATAATGCATCGCACATCAAACTACCAAACGTCTTTGGCTTGCACTACTTCACTGGTGTACGCCAGATAGTGCTGCAGCAGAAAGATGATTAACGCCACAGTGATGAATACCAACAAAACAACCACCACCCAGAGATTACCCATCTGCAAAATACCAGCCAGCAAAACCGGCACTGTCGCGACGCCGCAAGCCAACACTTTACCCACCAGCAACGTCACCAAGGTGACGGGACACTGACAAAACCGCACTGACCGCTTCAACATCCGCGAACCGCCGCGTCCTAGCCAATAGGTAAGAGCGGTGAGGGTGATGAGCAGCACCAACGCCGTAGCAATCCCCAACGCAGCACTCAACAGCTGAGCCATCAACGGCTCTGGTTCTGTCGGCGCTGTCTGCATCAACGGTTCTGCAGTGCGCAAATTCACCGACAACCCAAAAAACTTACCACGGCGTATCAGCCAGACTACAGCGGACAAAGAGATGATCGCATAAACAAACAAGAGCAATGTGTAGCCCACCGCACCAAACGCGTTAATGATGCGCTTAATCGGGAGCGGGCCTCGCACGTTCATGCTTGAATTATACCACACTTTTTTGTATAATACCTATGTTACGCACACTTTCAATACGCTTCAACTAATTTTGAAAGGGTTTATCATCATGGCAAAGAAAGTCATTGGAAATCTAAAACTACGTATTCCAGCTGGTCGCGCTACCGCTGGGCCTCCAGTTGGTTCAACCTTGGGTCAGTGGGGACTAAACATGATGGATTTCATCAATCCATTTAACGACGCCACCAAAGATCTGATGGGCAAAGACGTCATCGTGCACATTCAAGTGTTTGAAGACCGCACTTTTGCATGGAAATCATTGGGTCAGCCAGTGGACGATATGATCCGCGAAAAAGCTGGTATCCAAAAGGGTAGCGGCAAGCCACACACCGACAAAGTTGGTAAAATCACCCGCGCTCAACTGGAAGAAATCGCTGAGGTCAAAAAAGACCAACTCAATGCCATCGATACAGACGGCGCCGTCAAAATCATCGCCGGTACTGCTCGCAGTATGGGCGTTGAAGTTACTGACTAATCAGTTTCTCGCGTCAACTATAGATTACTCTCGCTCAGGCGGGAGTAATTGTATATTATAACCAAATATGATATAATATGGGTATGGATCTGGCAGAATTTGCAAAGCTATCAACAGAGAACGAAAGGGGACTCAAAGACACCATCAAATCCGTTGTCGGTGCAGTAGCCATTACCTCTGCTTTGTTCATTCCGCCAGCGATCATACTGAAGGAAGCGGCCGATACCGCTGCTAATTCTATTCACATCAACACCGAACCTACCGCAACACCTTCAGCTGAGCAAACCTCATCGACCCAAGAGCCAGACCAAACACCACCGCCAGCCCCCAGAGGCTTTTTGCAAACTATTATCGACAATCTTGGCGGTTAACCACCAGTGAAATAATTCAATGTTCATCACCAGCACCATATCAGACCCTAGTGTGTCAGAGGCACTTACCAGTGCCAACTTGGTCGTCCTCAGAACCGACACCATCTACGGCATCGTCGCTTCCGCTGCCAACTGTCGCGCCATGGAACGCCTTTACCGCGCCAAGCACCGCCCAGCTAACGAATCATGCATCATCCTGGTCGCTGACATCTCCGACATACCGGGTTTAACTACTACTCAACGTCAGCACTACCTGCAACTGAACGCCGAGCGACCAACCAGCATCGTTGTACCAGCCAGCAATGATTTTCCGCACACCGCCCACCAAAACGGCACACTAGCTTTTCGACTGGTCACCGGCAGCTTAGCACAGTTCATTCGCCAAACCGGCCCCTTGTTGGCACCCAGCGCCAACCCAGCTGGCATGCCACCAGCAAAAAACATCACCGAAGCCATCAAGTACTTCGGTGATATAGTGAGTGTTTATGTCGACGGCGGAGAAGCGACAACTGCAGTCGCGTCACGCATCATTAAGTTGCAAGACGGCGACATCGTCACTATTCGCGCTTAGTGCGCCCTACATCTGTACAAACGGACGCGCCAGCTCGATGTCGGGACGCAGCTCTGAGATACGCATCAGCTCATTGTACTTAGCGATGCGCTCCGAACGAGACATTGAACCAGTCTTGATTTGTCCAGTTCCCAAGCCAACCGCCAGGTGGGCGATGGTGGTATCTTCCGTCTCGCCAGAACGGTGGCTCATCACCGTGTTCCAACCAGCTTCTTTGGCCATCTTGACTGCAGCGATGGTTTCGGTCAGTGTACCAATTTGGTTTGGTTTGATGAGGATAGCGTTGCCAGCTTTTTGCTCGATGGCTTGTTCCAGACGTTCGACATTGGTGACCAACAGGTCGTCGCCGACCAACTGCGTAGTGCCGCCCAACTCCAGCGTCAACTTCTGCCAACCACGCCAGGCTTCTTCGTTCAGTCCATCTTCGATGGAGACAATCGGGTACTGCGCACGTAATTCTTTATACATCTTAATCATCTGGTCAGTGTCCAGTACGCGGTTTTCCGTGGACAAATTGTACTGTTCAGTCTGGCTCTGATAAAACTCACTGGCAGCCACGTCAAGCGCAAAGGCAAAGTCACGCTCCAGCAAGTATCCAGCCTGTTCGATGGCACGGCTAAGCAAGGTGATTGGCTCAGAGTTACCGTAACGAACGCGAGGTGCATAGCCACCTTCATCACCCACAGTCGTTGGGTAGCCCTCTTGTTTGAGAACTTTCGCTAACACGTGAAATACTTCGGCGCTCATGGTCACTGCGTCTTGAATGGTTGATGCACCAACGGGGATGATCATGTATTCTTGAATGTCTGTCGCACCCAACGCGTGCTGACCGCCGTTCATGACATTGACCATCGGCATCGGGAAGCTCATCTGTGGGTTACCAGCCAACGTGTTGATGTAGGTAAACAGTGCCACGCCACGTGACGCTGCTGCTGCTTTGGCAGTCGCCAAGCTGACTGCCAAGATGGCATTGGCACCCAAACGACTCTTGTTTGGCGTTTCATCTAGGGTGATCATCTTTTGGTCGATCGCTTCTTGGTCAAACGGACTCATGCCGCGCAGTGCATCAGCGATTTCCGTATTAACATTTTCAACCGCTTTGAGAACACCCTTACCACCAAATGGCAATTCATCATCTCGTAGCTCTACCGCTTCGTGAGACCCAGTACTCGCTCCGGACGGCACCGCAGCCCGACCAAAACAGCCGTCACTCAATATGACATCTGCTTCAACCGTTGGATTGCCTCGAGAATCTAAAATTTGACGTGCTCTGATGTGTGTAATTGTGATAAAGTCCATATGATCTATTGTATCAGACCACGCGATAGACCACTAACTGTAGTGTACATCAGCAAATCCTGTCTCACCTGAATGGGTTATTATACCCGACATACAGCTAGTTACTGTCACCGTCTTACCATCCCGTGAACCGCGCATCTTAAGAGGCCCTGCGCAGTGACTGGTAAGATGGTCTACGCCAGCTTGTAATTTAGCTGACTGCCTGTCAAAGCTGTCTAATATCTCCATAACCTCTCTTTGTTTATGGGCTGTAGCACTAGTAGCCATTTGACCTATCTGGTCATCTGTCAATGACACCAAGGCCTCATGGCCCGCCTCTCTCATCATCAGTAAACGCTGTTTTACTTGTTCAGTATCTATACTCAGGCCTTCTTGTACTTCTTGGCGCATACAAGCTATTCCCCCAAGATTGTGCTTTAGCACTGGACAATCTCGACACTTTCTAGGGACCGTAGCCATATCTTCGCCAGTTAGACCTGCACCAGTCATAATGTCATCAAAGGTCACATCTACGTTTGCTTCATCATGCCCACCAGGTGTGAAATTACTCTTCTCGCGTTCCATAGTAATTACACATATTATCACATTGTTGCTAAACACGCAATTATTCTATGAAATACACCCACTGCTATTGATTTTTCTGCAATTCACTGGTATAATATATGTACATGAGTGAAGCACCTTTTCCTAGTCCCCGAAAGCAACCAATTGTTCTGGACGGCCTGATGGACATAGCCTATAGCAGGGAAGACCTACCAGATGAGACATTGCAGAAAACCCTGAACAACCAACTATTCACTCCCGAGTTACTAAGCAAGCCGGTCGACATCACCGCCATAACCTCCCACAAGAACAGTGACGGCGAGCCTACCTTAGGTATTGAACAGTTCTCAGAAGCAGTCGCACGGTTTGAGGTCAGTTCAGAGCTGGGCGAACGCACGGTACGCTTGGCGCTCGATAACGGCGACCGCTTGGATGTATCTCACATCATGGAGATTCGTCAGCAAGAGCCAGAAGAGCCGTCGGACTACGCCGAACTGGTTTATGATACCGGTGGACTAGTCAACCGAGTTTTGTCGAGGAAATCATTCAACAAGCTTGGCCCCGAACAACAGCAACTCATCATACAACGACTCACCGAAAAAGCTACCAGGGAGTTTGATGAGCTGCTTGCCGACTCAGAGCATTATCAAGCCATTGTGAATATTTTTAAACAAACCGAGCCAATCATCGCTGACAAGCTCGCTGTATTTGTGCCGGTCGTTTTAGAAGATGGGGAAGCTAAGCTGCTACCCAAACTTCATATCGAAATGACTCACGGTGCAACAAAGACCATCGTACCGTTTGATCAGCTAGCAGATATCGACCTCATCTATCACGAACGGAGAGATGAAAGCCAGCCATTTGACTACCTGGCGACTTTTCAGGACGAATGGCGCAGTCGGTCAATCGAAGCAGTCGAATATGTACTCACGGACGCAGCCACTAACTTGAGCCAAGGCGACAATTCAGCTGAAGATATAGCTGAATCAATGCGGACTGAGACCGCAAAGCAGTGCGCACAACTCATGGCTGATGAGAATTTTTTGACGGAACATATGCTTGAGCCAGGCGAGTTTTATGTTGACGGAACATTCTACACTAACAACAACGGTGAATGGCAGGAGATGTTTGACGACCTTACTATCAATGCCAAGCCAGAACTGCACTGTGAGGAAGTAGACGAACAGTGGCGATTTGGGCTACGACTCGTCCCGATAGACGACAACTCACAAGCAGACGTGTTCGTGGTGCCTAACAACACCTTCCTCACAGCCTTTCGGCGTTCGACACACAAGCCTCATTGAAAACAGTCGCCAAAACTGATATAATCAACCGGAATAATAATCAATGTTGGGAGGTGAACCTCGGGAAAAGCCGAGCACCGATTGCACCACAGAAAGGATATATCTCATGGCCAAAAAAGCCGAGTTGCTGGAAAAAGCAGCAGAACTAAACCTAGAAGTCAGCGAAAAGAATACCATCGCTGAGATTGAAGCTGCCATTGCCGGCGCTGAAAAACACGAAGTTCGCGAAGCACACGTCGCCAAGGCAGGCAAGCGCAGCCAAAAAGCTCTGGACGAAGCTGAAGCTAAAGCAGAGAAGGAAGCTCGCAAAGAAGCAGGCGACACCACTCCGCAAGACGAAGACGCTGAAGCACACATCAAAAAGGGTCCAAAGCCAGTCACTCGACCACGCCTAGAGCGCCGCGGTAAAAAATACCAAGAAGCTGCCAAAAAGATCGAGAAAGACAAAGTTTACACTCTGGAAGAAGCCTTGAAGCTGGCGACCGAGACCAGCCCAGTCAAATTTGACGCGTCAGTGGAACTGCACGTTCGGCTCGGTGTTGACCCACGCCAGGCAGACCAGAACATTCGCTCAACCGTGTCACTGCCTCACGGTACTGGTAAAGACGTATGCGTCGCAGTATTTGCGCCAGAAGAAGAACACGCTGCTGCCAAAAAAGCTGGCGCCGACATCATCGGCGATGAAGAATTCTTGAAGCAACTCGACAAAGAAGAATTGAACTTTGACATTTTGGTAGCAACGCCACAGTACATGCCAAAGCTTGGTAAATACGCTCGCTTGCTCGGTCCACGTGGTTTGATGCCAAATCCAAAGTCTGGCACCGTAGCAACAGACGTGGCAACTGCTGTCACCGAAGCCAAAGCTGGTAAGGTGGAGTACCGCGTCGACAAACAGGCCATCGTTCACTTGAGCGTCGGTAAGGTGTCGTTTGGTACAGAAAAACTACAAGACAACGCCCGCGCATTTTTGAGCAGCCTGAACGCCCAAAAACCAAGCAGCCTCAAAGGCGCCTACGTCAAAAGCGTCGCCGTGACCACCACCATGGGTCCTGGCATCAAGGTCGAAAACAACCTCTAGACATGGTTAATCTCGCAGTTTAACCCATCAAATCCCGCCGATCATGGCGGGATTTTTACTGGGATGACGTTACTAGACCTATTATGGGAGTATTGCATTTTTCTGTATTTTATGCTAGAATACTAAAGCCCAGTGGGATACGGATGTGCTAGAGTCATTTTTGATTCGCTGTTCCAGCCCAGCTGGCCGCGAACCGAAATGTACTTTAACATCTGTATCCTTTTCACATCCCTATGCATAGGAGAGCCCATGTCCATGTTAAGACGCGGGCTGGCGGCGCTGTTTGCGCTGCTAGCCCTGGCGTTCGGGTTCTCGGGGGTGGCAGCTGCTGCCCCTGAGAACCCGAACACGGCGACGGCAACGTCGTCGTGCACAGCCCGCCCAATCACAACCGACGAGATTAGTGCGGAGTACATCCGCACTCTCGACGGGCGTGACTTCGCGGCCTATAAGGCCGTGGAGTTTGGCTTTGGATTGACCTTCGCTGAGGGTCACTGTGAAGGTGACTCGATCACCTTCACACCACCGGCAGAACTGGGGAGCAACGGCTCCCCAGTTGATTTGGCAACCGACAACGGCGTGGTTATCGCTCACGCCGTCTACCGCGATGGCAAGGTCAGCGTGACGCTGACCAACGCCGTCGAGAACACTGACCACTACGCCTTTGAAGGATACGCGTTTTGGCGCGTATCCATGAAGGATACCATCGTCCCGGGCGAGACCCGGGATCTCCTGTGGGACTTCGGCGGGACCACCCGCCGGACCCAGATCCACGTTGAGAGCTGCCCGGGTTGCGAGCAGCCCGAAAAGTGGTTGTCCAAATGGGGGTACATCCCCCAGGACAATCCCTCAAAGGTCCTCGTAACGGTGGCGACGCCAGTCGCCACCGTTGACAACCAGGAGTTCCTGGTCCGGGACGTGCTTACGTCCTCCGGCCAGGAGTTCAACTGCGCCGCGCCAGCCGGACAGGCTGGTGTATACTCGACGGCGGGGGTCTGGGGTCAGCCCCAGTACTCTCGCTACACTCCCGTCACGGTGGTGGAGTGCACTTCCACCACCGTGACATTGAAGCTGAAGCTCAACGCGGGCGAAAAAGCCCGTTTTGAGTTGAGTCTGTCCATCGACCCGGGTGATCCGGGTCCATGGACGGACAACGTCACGGTTACGTCCCAGGATCGCTCCTGGGACGCCTCCGCCACGGTGCGGCGGCCGGAGGCGGGAGGTGGCGCAAGCTACCTCCTGAAGCCGCCGGAGCCGACACCATCACCGAGCGCAACGCCGACACCGACTCCAACCCCGGAGCCCACGCCGACCCCGTCAGTGACCCCGACGCCGGAGCCGACCCCGACACCATCGGTGACGCCGTCGACAACTCCGTCGGCAACGCCCAGCGCAACGCCATCACCAAGTGCGACGGCAACGCCGACTCCGTCGGTCACGCCGACACCGAAGGCAACGCCTTCGGCGACTGCGCCGGCCGCCTCCCCGACCCCCACGCGGGGTCAGGAGGTCGTGTCGCCCCCATCCCAGCCGCTGCACAAGCGGCCAGGTGGGATACTGGCAGTCACTGGCACTGCCGGTGACCAGCTCTTGATTGCCACAGTCGCCTTCGTTGCGACTGGGGTTATGGCTCTGATCATGGGCTGGTTTAGTCGTCGCTCCTCGCGCGAGGAGTGACATACCGCTGGGGGATGCTCGTCATCACGACGGGCATCCCTCGGTGAGGAAATGAGATACAGAGAGAGAAAGGAGGTTTGCTGCCCGCTCCACCATGGAGCGGGCTTTCTCTTTGGTTTGATATAATATACCTGTTGCATTTCGTTGTCATTTCTGCTACAATGGTGAGGAACATTACCAAAGACAGCGGCGATCTGGCTGATAAACAGATGTAAACATGCCGCCGAGGGATGAAACGAACAGTTTTATTTGACGTCTTTGGTAGTGCGAGAATCAAAGACGTCTTTTTGATTCTCCATTACCGCACGTTAACAAATTGGCGAAAAGAATGAAATTAACTCAATCAAAGAAAGGATTTTTATGGCAATTTCACGCGATAAAAAACAAACTTTGGTTGCTGAACTAACAGAGCTTCTGAAAGACGCCAAAGGTACGGCATTTGCGCGGTACCAGGGTCTGAGCGTGGCTGAACTACAAGAGCTGCGCAAGGCTGCTCGCGAGGCAAACGTGGTCATCAAGGTGGTCAAAAACCGCTTGGTACGCGTAGCATTGCAGGGCGTCGACACCTACAAAGAAACTGACACCGACCTCCTGGTCGGCCAGCTGGTTTACGCCATCAGTGCCGAAGACGAGGTCATGCCAGCGAAAGTTTTGGACACGTTTGCAAAGACGCATCCAGCACTGCAGTTGGCCGGTGGTTTCTCAGGTGAAGGCCTCGGCATCAACGAAGCTGACATCAAAGCATTGGCGGGTCTACCAAGCAAAGACCAGCTTGTCGCCGAAGTGGTGGCACAATTGCTTTCACCAGTCCACGACACCGTGGGCGCGCTGGGCGGCAATTTGCACGGCTTACTAGATGGCATCGAAGCCAAAGCTACGGCTTAAGTTTAGCAATCAATCAATAATGTAAGGAGACATATCATGGCTGATATTAAGAAATTGGCTGAAGAACTGACCAAATTGACAGTTCTGGAAGTTAACGAATTGAAAAACCACTTGAAAGAAGAATACGGCATCGAGCCAGCTGCTGCAGCTGTCGCTGTTGCTGGTCCAG
>CAUQMR010000008.1:0-33808 GCA_963519285.1 uncultured Candidatus Saccharibacteria bacterium | reverse complement strand
AATCTCATGTGCTTCTTGGTCTTCATGATTGAGGTAATGGCCATCGCTGGTCACCACGCACGGAATGTCCAATTCCTCGCTGATGCGCTCAATGTAATCATTGACCTTTTTCTGCTCCGGCCAGTGACTGCGCGCTTCAGGGTGGCCGTGATCTTGCAGCTCCATGTAGTAGCGATCACCAAAGACTGACTTATACCAGCCAGCAATTTCCTTAGCCTTGTCATAATCATCATTGCGCAGATTCTCGCCCAGCTCACCACCGATACAGCCGGACATACAGATGATGCCTTCGTTGTATTGCTCCAGTAGCTCGTGATCAATGCGCGGTTTATAGTAGACGCCTTCGAGGTTGGCGATGGTGCTGAGCTGCATCAGGTTTTGATAGCCCTTGTGGTTCATAGCCAGCAACGTCAAGTGATAACGCGCCTTGTCCTTGGCCGGGTCGCGGTCGTGACGACTCCGCGCTGCCACGTAGGTCTCGATGCCGATGATTGGCTTGATGCCAGCACTCTTGGCTGCTTTATAAAACTCAATGACGCCTGACATAGTGCCGTGGTCAGTGATAGCACAAGCTTCCATGCCGAGCTCCTTCACTCGGGCGACCATGTCAGGGATTTTGGTTAATCCATCGAGCAGTGAGTGGTGAGTGTGATTGTGCAGGTGTACATAATCAGACGGTTTCAAAACCGCCGACGTACCGCCGTTATTATTCCCCTCTGTCGTCATTAGTCTTAGTATAGCACGTTAGCGGCGACTCTGCATGGTGTTGATCAGTGTATTGAAGAAGTCAGCAAGTGGTGGAAACACATCAACTAGATGACCCAATACCCAAACTAAAATAGTCACCGAAAGAGTGGCGCCTAGCACTGAGCCAAAACCAAAAAAGATGCCACGCCAAAAGTTCATGCCGTAAACCTGACGGCGAGAACGGTGAAAATCATAAAACAAATCTTCCAAAATTGCCTGGCGAGCGCCATTTTCATTGTCACGAATGACTTTTTTAGTAGCCCTTTGTATTAATGACTTTTCTGAAGTATTATTTTTGACCACGTTTTGCCTTTCGCGTAAACTTTTTCATCAGTGCCCCCAGCGCTAAGGCTGAAGAAACGACCGAAAGCATTGATGATGCTTCGGTGTAATTCTGCTGGATAGCTCGTGAGTGCTGCATGGTTTTTTGGACATGACGACTCAGGCTGATCACCAAACACATCAATGTGATGACGATAATCATCAAGGTAACCAAAACAATTGACAAAATGATAACGATCTCATTCATGGTGCTATTATAGCCTATTTCAGCCGATCTGTCAGATGCTGGCGCAGCGCTGGACCAAGTTTGTCATCCCGCAGCCCAAAGTCAATGATAGTTTTGAGATATTCAAGCTTATCACCGGTGTCATAGTACGTGCCGTTGGTGATTTCCACGCCATAGAAGTTATGCCCTTCATCAATCATACGCTGCATAATTGGCTGAATGGCAAACTCGCCGTGACCGTTAAACTCCTGGCGAGCGCGCTCCAAGTACGGGAAGAAATCAGCCGCCAGCAAATAGCTACTCACACTAGCCAAGTCGCTCGGCGCGTTGGCTTTACCCGGCTTCTCAACGATGTTTGTGATGGCAATCGTCCCGTCATCGAGTTGTTGACCAGCCGCGATACCATAGCGATCAAACTCTGCGTCATCGATGATTTTTTTGCAGGACAGCACTGCGCCATCCAATTTTTCTGCAGCAGCAATCATCTGTTGAAAACGGCTTGGTGTCGCGTCGATAAAGTCGTCAGCAAACGTATAAATCACTGGCTCATCCGGCCCAATCAAATGCGCAGCACATGCCAAAGGAGTCGCGTTACCATATGGACCTTTTTGGCGAACGTACACAAAGTTAGCCATTTCCGACAGCGAGTGAACCAGGTCAATCAACGGGCGCTTCTTATCGCCACCAGCCCGCAAATTTGCCAACAAATCTTCGTTCGGCACGTCAAAATGATCTTCGATAGCACGCTTGTTAGCACTCCCAACGATGATAATGTCGCGAATACCGGCAGCGACCAATTCTTCCACGACGTATTGGATGATTGGCTTATCAATCAGTGGCATCATCTCCTTAGGCATCGCTTTAGTTTGTGGCAAAAACCTAGTGCCAAATCCTGCCGCTGCAATCACTGCTTTTGTCGGTTTTCTCATATCTCGTTCTCCTTTGTTATCGCCTTATTCATCAAAAAATCTTTCACCGTATCCCGCAGTGCCGTATAATCCAAATTCTCCGAATCAACGATCACTGTCGTGATATTATCCGCAACCAGTGGACGATATTTGTCACGAATTTCGTGTTCCGTCAATTTATCATATAGATCATCAGTGTGCACTGAGTGGCGATTGCCAGACCGCCTGCGAGCATAAAATCGCCGCTTTACTTCCGCCAAGCCACACGTCACGTAAATCTGCAGAATTGGCTGATGTGAGCTATGCTGCAAAATCTTTTCGGCAGCTGACGTTTGCAGGGCAGACTCAATGATGATTTGCTCACCCAATTTCTCAAATTCAATCCCCAACTCCAGAACTGCCCGTCGAGTCACGCGGCCCAAGGCACTGCTCTGCTGATCAGTATAAGCCCCGCCCAGATGGTCAGCCAAAAACTCTTTGACAGCATCTTGCGCGACACCACGCACTCCCATATCTTGCATCAAACGCTTTGCTAACGTCGTTTTACCAGATCCAGGGATGCCAGTAATGATAATCATCAGCTATAGCCTCTCGCGGATCAATTTTTGCGCCAAGCTTGGGTTAGCCTGACCTTTGGAACGCTTCATAACTTGACCGACGAGGTAACCAATGGCTTTGTCTTTGCCCGAGCGAATGTCGGCGATGGAAGCTGCCGAAGCTGGGTCGCTCAATACTTCGTCAACGATGGCAGCGATAGCCGACTCGTCAGACACTTGCAATAGGTTCTTTTCTTCGGCAAGTTTACGCGGATGCGTGGCGCCCGCCAATAGCTCATTAAACAATTCCTTGGCATTAGTACTGGAAATCTCTGCTTTCTCGGTCATCTCCGCTAACTCCACCAGATCATCAACCGACACATGTGGCGCACTACCGTCAGTTGACGCGGAGTCATTTTCAGAATCACTGCTACTGGCTGTCAAAGCACTGGCAAACCAGTGTGCCACTCGCTTAGCAGACGCATCGCCTGATTTCTCCTGCACTTCCAGCATGATGGATGCGTAATTTTGATTGGATAGCAGTGAATTAACCACTGACTTGTCCAAACCTAGCCCGCTCCATTTTTCACGATATTCACCCGGCAACATCGGCACTTCAGCCTGAATCCGCGCAATTTCCTCATCGCTCAGCACCACTGGCGGGATGTCGGCATCAGGCATGTAGCGATAATCCTGCGCGTCCTCTTTCGAACGTTGTGAAGTAGTAATTTGCTTGTCGTCGCTCCAGCCGCGGGTCTCCTGCACCACCGATTCACCACTTTCCAGCAGGTCAACTTGACGCTTGAACTCGTATTCAGCGGCTCGCTCGACACTGCGGAATGAATTGAGATTCTTCACTTCCGCACGCTTGCCGAGTTCTGTCGCGTCCTTTTTAGCCACCGAGATGTTGACGTCAAACCGCATGTTGCCGTGATACAAATCACCGTGCGTCACGCCAGCATAGACCATCAATTTGTGCAGCTCCGAAGCGTACGCTTTGGCCTCCTCGGCAGAATGAATATCCGGCTCAGAGACGATTTCGATCAGCGGCGTACCAGCGCGGTTGAGGTCAACCAACGAGTAGCCGTCGTGGTGCGTCAACTTACCAGCGTCTTCCTCCATGTGCGCATGATGGATTCGCACTCGTTTAAGCGAACCGTCTTCCAGCGGCGCATCAACATAGCCAGCCAAAATGATCGGCTGATACATCTGCGAGGTCTGATAGCCCTTTGGCAGGTCAGGGTAGAAATAATGTTTGCGGTCAAACCGACTGACGCGGGCAATCGGCGCATTCAGCGCCTTGCCGGCGCGCACCGCCAGTTCAACAGCGTGCTTGTTGAGCACCGGCAGCATTCCCGGTAGACCAAAGTCAATCTCGTGCGTTTTACTATTCGGCTCAGCATTACGCGCGTCATTATCAGCCGGACTAAACAGCTTGGTTTTGGTCGCCAGCTGGACGTGGCACTCGATGCCAATAGTCATTTCATATTCATCATATACACTCATCATAACGCTCCCAAATCTTTTAGTGCTTGCTCAAAGCTTGTCATGGCTCGCCGAAAACTTTGCGCGGTCAGTTTCACGTTGGTTTCGTGGGCAATTTGATTACGCAATTTGTGCGCCGCCCACAACCCATTTTCGTCCGTCCAGTCACCCTTGCGAGCTTTCAGCCGGTCGCCCATCGTCGTACCCGCCACGCCGCAGTCGCGCATGGCTTTGTCGAGCAGCTTGTCAGCTTTGACAATCGCCATCTGCAAGCCATCTGAACCGCCCGCTTTGGCGCCATGCTGAATTGCCCGCCAAACTTTTCGGTACATTTCCCTGTCAAGCTTTTGATGTCCGCGTGATGTCAATTGAATAAAAATAATCAACAACGCGCCAATCACCAACGCCGCTACCACCAGCGCGATCAACAAGCCGTCCATCAGGCAGCCTCCACTTCTGAGGCCAACTTCAACAAGTTGCTGTCTGACTGGCGGTCACCAATCAACTGCACACCAATTGGCAAACCTTCGTCACTAGTTCCAGCTGGCACGGAAATTGCTGGTAGTCCCGCCAAGCTAGCTGGCACCGTCATGATGTCCGCTAGATACATTTTTATCGGATCATTGGTATTTTCGCCAAGTCTGAACGCCAGTGTTGGTGCGACTGGCATCAACAGTGCGTCGTACTCAGCGAACAACTGCTTGAACTCATTGATGAGTAAGGTGCGCGCTTTCTGCGCCTGCATGTAGTAAGCGTCAAAAAAGCCACTCGACAGTACAAAACTACCAATCATAATTCGTCGCTTATTTTCCGTAGTAAAACCTTCGTTGCGGCTGCGACCGTACAATTCCGCCAGCGTTTTCACCTCAGCCGCCCGGTGACCATAGCGCACGCCATCATAACGCGCCAAGTTTGACGATATTTCTGCCGGCACAATGATGTAATACATCGCCAGCGAATGCTGCATCATACTGAGGTCCACTTCTTCAACGTCATAGCCGAGCTGCTTCAATTTCTCAGCATAGTCAAGCGTTTTCTGGCGAACCGCCGCGTCCACATCGTCAGTCATACATTGCTTCACCAAACCAATCTTCTTCTTGGTAAATTCTGGCTGATGCTGCCAAAAGTCCGGCAGCGTCGTCATGTCCTTGTCGTCGCGGCCCGCCATGATTTCCATCACCAAATTGGCGTCATCAGCATTTGTCGCGAAACAACCGATGGTATCCGTACTTGACGCCATAGCCACCACGCCGTAGCGACTGACTGCGCCGTAGGTTGGCTTGACGCCGACCACGCCGTTAAAGCTGGCTGGCTGACGAATCGACCCACCGGTATCTGTCCCCAGTGCAAACGGTACCACGTCAAGCGCCGTCACGACCGCCGAGCCACCCGATGAACCACCAGCCACTCGAGTTTTGTCCGCAGCGTTTTTGGTCGGACCAAAGGCTGAATTTTCCGTCGAACCACCGTGAGCAAAGGCGTCCAAGTTCGCCTTGCCGATGCAGATTGCACCTTCAGCCTCTAATTTTTCAACGGCTGTGGCTTGCAGTGGCGCGTTAAAATTCTCAAGCATTTTTGCGGCAGCAGTCGTTGGCGCACCAAAGGCCAAGAAATTGTCTTTCACAACAAATGGCACGCCAGCCAATCGCCCAGAAATCTCGCCCTGATCAACCTTAGCTGCTCGCTCCAACGCCCGCTCTTCCGTCAAACTGAGCAGCGCATGATAATCTTCAACGTCACGCGCTCGTCGCAACGCTTCCTTGACATTCTCGACTGCACTTTTTCCGATAAAATCACTAATCCGACTCATCACAACACCTGCGGCACTTTCACTTGATTATTCTGTTTTTCGGGCGCTAGCTCAAGTAGCTCGTCTCGAGATATTCCCGGCTTGACCTCATCTTCACGCCAGACATTTTCCAGGCCCGTCACTTGATAGGTTGGCTCTACGCCAGATGTATCGAGCTCACCCAATTGATTGATATATTCTACGATTTTCTCCACGTCCTGTCGCAAGCCATCCACTTCGCCATCTGCCAATTGCAAACCGCTCAAATCCGCCAAGCGCTGGACATCACTATTAGAAATTGCACTCATGAACTCATTATACCACTTGAAAATTAATTACAGAAAATCACTCGCCCCCATGTCTAGGGGCGAGTGACAGGTGATACCCAACTAACTAGTCAAGTAGGTAGCTTGAGTTGTATTTGAAGTTTGATTTTTTGATACTTGGCTTGTCATGAGCCTGCACTGCCAACGTGATAGCTAAGGCAACTGCGACAACACTGGTGATTGCGATCAACGTGATAGCCAATGGGCGTGACTTGTTGTAGCCATTGATGATCTTGCCGATGAAAAATATCACAACTGCCAATACTGCCAAGCACAGCAGTGATGGCAAGAAGTTGCCCAAGTACAGTGCTGTGTATACTGAACCAGCATCTGAAACACCGATCAATAGCAACGAGCTAATCAATACACTGATGAGGTTTGCGACCAGTGGCAACGCCGCCAATACGATCATGAACAAGCTACCATAGGTTGCTAGTTTGTAAGCCAATCGGCCAGTGTAACCGCTACGGTCAGCGGCAATTGCGCGCGTTACGCGACCAAACAGGACAAATGCCAACACTGAAAATAGTACTGCCAAAATACCAACGGCCAAAATGTTTGCAGTGATCGACCCGCTCAACATCAAACCAAATGACATCGCCTCTTTTGCAGACCACATGCCGAACAACATTGGTACGAGCACTACACTGGTGATTGCAGCAAATGTTACCGAAACCATTGCTAATGCGTATTCAAATGTAAGCCATTTTGCTTGCGAAGCAGCGCGTGGAGCCATGTACTCAGCTTGCTCGACGACTGGAGTTTCTGTTGTTTTCAATTCTGCCATATAATTCTCCTCCTTATTATAGTTATTTTTAGTGTACCATTGTTTGCTTAATTTCTGCAATCAAATCACGCAGCTCCGCGGCTTTTTCAAACTCTAGATTGGCGCTATGCAGCTCCATTTGACCGGTCAGTTCCTTGATCAGCGTCGGATATTCGTCCTTTGGAATCTTCTTCAAATCAAGTTTTGGCTTTTTGTCCGATTCTTTTTGCGGAATGATGGAACGCAGGCCATCGTCAATCTTCTTCTGGATGGTTTGCGGCGTGATGCCATGCTCTTCGTTATATTGCTGCTGGATCGCTCGCCGACGATTCGTCTCATCAATCGCTCGGCGCATACTGTCAGTTACGTTATCGCCATACATCAGAACCCGCCCGTCCACGTGCCGCGCCGCCCGGCCAATCGTCTGAATCAGCGCCTGCTCACTACGGAGGAAGCCTTCTTTATCAGCATCCATAATCGCCACCAGACTGACTTCTGGCAGGTCCAGCCCCTCGCGCAGCAAATTGATACCGACCAGTACATCGTACGTTCCCAGCCGCAAATCTTTGAGAATATCACCGCGCTCCAGCGTGTCAATTTCGCTGTGCAGATACGCCGTTTTCACGCCATTGTCGGTCAAGTAAGCACTCAAATCCTCAGCCATGCGCTTAGTCAAGGTCGTTACCAATACGCGGTGACCTTTAGCGATGGTCTGGCGAATCTCCTCCATTAAATCATCAACCTGCCCCTCAGTCGGCCGCACCTCAATTGGCGGATCAAGCAGCCCGGTCGGCCGAATCAGCTGCTCAGCCGGCTTTGGAGAATGGGCAATTTCATAGTCGCCCGGCGTGGCCGAAACATAAATCGCCTGGTGAATATGCTGATCAAACTCATCAAACCTGAGCGGACGGTTATCCAGCGCACTCGGCAGACGAAACCCATGCTCCACCAGCACTTCCTTGCGCGCCCGGTCGCCGTTATACATACCGCGCACTTGCGGCAAAGTCATATGCGACTCATCGACTAGCAGCAACCAATCGTCCGGAAAATAATCAATCAACGTCGCTGGTTGCTCACCCGGCTCGCGGTCAGTCAGATAGCGCGAATAATTCTCAATACCTTTGACAAAGCCAGTTTCTTTAAGCATTTCCAGGTCATATTTGGTGCGTTGACTGAGGCGCTGCGCCTCGAGTAACTTATCGTGCGACTCAAGCCATTTGAGCCGCTCGTCAAACTCTTTTTCGATGCCGATGATGGCCTTTTCAATTCGCTCGCGCGGCGTCGAATAGTGGCTGGACGGGAAAATCGTCAGGCTAGCTGGCTGCTCCAAAATCTCGCCCGTCAGCGGATCAATTCGCGTGAGTCTCTCGACCTCATCGCCAAAAAATTCCACCCGCACCGCCGTGTCCTGCCCGGCCGGGAAAATATCCACCACATCGCCACGCACCCTGAAAGTGCCGCGCGCAAAATCAATGTCGTTGCGCTTATACTGAATGTCAGTCAGCAAACGAATAAACTTATCCTGAACCCGCCGCTCGCCGACCGTCAATTGAATCGCCATATCAGCGTACGTCTCCGGCGAACCAATGCCGTAAATACAAGACACGCTCGCCACAATGATAACATCGCGCCGCGTTAGCAGTGCCGACGTCGCCGCATGCCGCAGCCGATCGATTTCATCATTGATCTTCGAATCTTTTTCAATGTAGGTGTCACTACTGGCGATATAGGCCTCCGGCTGATAATAATCAAAATAGCTAACAAAATAATGCACCTCGTTGTCCGGAAAAAACTCCTTAAACTCAGAAAACAGCTGTGCCGCCAAAGTCTTGTTGTGTGCCAGCACCAGCGTCGGCACATTAGCTCGAGCGATGATATTCGCCATAGTAAACGTCTTGCCCGACCCCGTCACGCCCAGCAACGTCTGCTCGCGCTCACCCTGCTCCAAACCATCCACCAGCTGAGCAATCGCCGTCGGCTGGTCGCCGGTCGGCTGGTATTTGGAGACGAGATTAAAGGCGCTCATATCATTACTATTGTAACGCATCACAATTTATATATAAAAATATTTTGAAAATCGCCCACAGTATGGTATGGTATCAATATGACATATCGACACAACATCGTTGTTCGTCGTCGCCGCTCTGACTCAGAGGGCTAATTAGTCGTATATTTATTATAAAACTAGAGAGCCCTCGTCCGAGCGGCTCTTTTTGTTATCATAGAAAGGAAGGATATGGACCACGACGCGCCTCACTACACCAAGGTTGCCAGTCACGAAGCCGTGAACGGTGAGTTCGATACGTGCCTCTTGCTCTACTCCGGAGGCCTCGACACATCCGTCATGCTCAAGTGGTTACAAGAAAAATATAATTGCAAGGTCATCACCCTAACAGTCAACATTGGCCAGACAGTTGATGATCTCGACGCCATCGCCGAAAAAGCCAAAAAACTCGGCGCCATTGAAACCATCACGGTTGATGCCCGCGACCGCTTCGCCGATGGGCTGCTGTCGCTGGCCATCAAAGCCAACGCTGATTATCAAGGTGGCTACGCCCTCTGTACGCCACTCGGGCGCATCATCATTTCGCAATTGGCCGTCGAATATGCCGAAAAGTACAATTGCACAGTCATCGCACACGGTGCCACCGGCAAAGGCAACGATCAAGTTCGCTTCGAAACTTACATCACCACGCTCAATCCGAAACTCAAAATCTTGGCACCAGTGCGTGAGTGGAGTATGGGCCGAGAGGAAGAGCTGGCGTACGCCAAGAAGCACCATATCCCCGTGCCGCACACCCAGGAATCACCCTACTCAACCGATGAAAACATGTGGGGTATCACCAGCGAAGGCGGCGAAATTGAATCACCATCGCTCAAGCCAAATTACCACGCCATTCTCAATTGGTGCTCGACCATCAAATACACGCCAGACGAAGCCGAGGACATTACCATTGAATTTATCAAAGGTGTACCTGTCGCGGTTGATAACCGTCACTTTTCACTCCAGGCGCTCATCCAACACTGTAACCAACTTGGCCGCAAACACGGTGTGGGCGTATCAACCCTCATCGAAGATCGACTGGTCGGGCTGAAGGTACGCGGCGTCTATGAAAATCCTGGCGCTGCCATTTTAATCGCGGCTCATCAAAAGCTCGAGCAATTGGTGTCGACCCGTGTTGAAAATGAACTCAAAGCCGAAATGGACAAAAAATGGGCCTACCTCACCTACGCGGCTCAGTGGTACGAGCCAGCCGTCCATCATATCAACGCCTACATCGACGACCAGAACCAAAAAGTCACTGGCACGGCGACAGTCCGCCTGTACAAAGGCACCATCACCGTGGTCAGCGTGGACTCACCACATTCATTGTTTGATATCAATCTTGCAACGTTTGATTCCAACACCGCATTCAACCAGAATTCGTCCGCCGGATTCATTGAATTATATTCATTAAGTCAGCGAACAGCTGAAGGAGCATACTCATATGGCAAGTAAACTATGGCAATCAACCGCAACTGGCTCACTCCATCCATTGGTCGAGTCATACACCGTTGGCGACGATCAGATATTAGACCAGTATCTACTCGGTCACGACATCACTGCCACCAAAGCACACGCACACATGCTGGAAAAAATTGGCGTACTGACCAGCGATGAATATCAGCAGTTAGCAGCCGCCTTGGACGAGCTACTCAACGAGTGGAAAACTGGCGCCTTCACCCTCACCAGCGAGCACGAAGATGGCCACACCGCCATTGAGCTGTATTTGACAGAAAAACTCGGACCAATTGGCAAAAAGGTTCACACTGGCCGAAGCCGCAACGACCAAGCTTTGGTGATGATGCGCTTGTTCATCAAAGCAGAGCTTGCAGTAGTAGCGGGCAAATTGAAGGCAGTCGCCCAGGCCTATGCTGGTAAGATCGCTGCCATCGGCCAGACCGAAATGCCTGGCTACACCCACACCCAAAAAGCCATGCCAACCACGGTCAGTATGTGGCTTGGTTCCTACCACGATGCGTTCAATGATCTCCGGCAATTGGTAGCACACAGCATCGCTGCCATCGACCAAAACCCGCTGGGCAGTGCTGCTGGCTTTGGTGTTACCCTGCCACTTGACCGCCAGATGACGACCAGTGAACTGGGCTTTGCCAAAGTACAGGAAAATCCAATGTACTGCGGCCTATCGCGCGGCGTGTTTGAGCTCATTGCCGTGCAAGCGCTCAATCCAATCATGGTCTTTGCTGGCAAATTCGCTGAAGACATGTTGCTGTTTACCTCTCAGGAGTTTAATTATTTCAAACTGCCCGTCACCATGACCACCGGCTCGTCCATCATGCCGCACAAGCGTAACTACGACGTCTTTGAGATCATGCGCGCCACCGCCCACGCCTATCCGAACTACGCTTTGCAACTCCAAGCTATTTCGACAGGTGCCGGCAGTGGCTATCACCGTGACTTACAGTTGACCAAAAAAATCACCATGGACGCCTTCACTTCGGCGCTCGACACCCTGGAGGTCTTGGCACTCTGCGTGAGCGAGTTGGAGGCCAACACTGACCGATTGGCTGAGGCGATGACCGATGAGCTCTACACCGTTGCCAAAATCAATGAATTGGTGGAAAAAGGTGTGCCATTCCGCGACGCTTACCAGCAGGTCAAACAGTCATTCCTAGGCGAATAATTATAGATTTTTACTGATTATCTGCCAAAGATTTGACAAACACAAGCTTTTTGTGCTATAATCAAAATATACGTGAATTAAAACATAAAAAGGCAGAAAAATGACAGACAAAAAAGATCTGGTGTGTATACCACGCGAAATTGAACTCCAAGCTGCAATGTTCCGTTTGGGCAATATCAATGAGGAAATCCAAAAAGGTTATGAGATCCTCAAAAAATATCATAAGACTGTAACCTTTTTCGGTTCGGCGCGTACCTGTCCGGATAGCCCATACTACCAAGCTGCCAAAGAAGCCTCGGAGCGTTTGGCAAGCTTGGGTTATGCGGTTGTCTCTGGTGGCGGTCACGGCATCATGGGTGCTGCCAATGAAGGAGCCAACAAAGCGGTCCAAAAAGGTGCGCGCGCTGCTGGTGGTGAATCAATCGCCTTTAACATCAAATTACCCCACGAGCAAGATCTCAATGAATACGCCACTGAGGCATTTGAATTTCAGCATTTTGCTCCCCGAAAAATCGTCATGACCATGTACGCCGACGCCTATATTTATTTCCCTGGTGGTTTTGGCACCTTGGATGAATTGGCGGAGATATTGACCTTGATCCAGACACAGAAAACCAATCGCGTGCCAGTCATCCTGTTTGACACAGCGTTCTGGAGCGACTTGGATGCTTTCTTCCGCAACCACATGTTAGCCGAATCAGCAATCGTCAAAGAAGACCTTGACATTTACACTATCACCGACAGTGTCGACGAAATCATCGATATCGTCACGTCCAATAAAACCTATTGTGATCACTAATCCAAGATGTCATCAACCCGCCGACAGATGCCGCCATCACAAATGATGCGACTAACGGCTGGGTTGTGCGTCTGCGGATGATCCCGGAAACGGCGGTAAATTTCCTGACCCAAGGCAACTTTGCCATGTTTGGTGGTATTCCTGCCGAGCGACAGCTGATGGTGATAGTTTTCAACAATGTCCACAGGATGAAAAGAAATAATGTGCCCGTCTATGTCTGCCAGCACCCAGTCACTAGCTTTGAAACAAGCTCGCTTGTCGATTTCTGGAGCAACCGCCATCAGCGCCTGGTAGACTTCATTTGCTGTCGTATCACGTGGGTCTAGCCCCAAAGCACGCAGCACACTATGTGTTCGCGCCAACACATCCGACATCAACCGGATGTCACTATCATCACGCGTCATCCGATTCAGCTCCTGCAAGGCAATTTGTACGTTCGCACCTTCTCCCAGTAGTCGAGCCAAATGTTGCGCCATGATTATATACTCCTTTCCTGTAACGGCATCTCGTGGAGGCGAGCACCTTTATGTAAAATACCTGCTTTAGCACTAATTTTTGCAACGACAGCGCTGGAATTTGCGCTGGCAAAAATGACCGAATCTCGCAAACTGCCGCCTTCTGCCCATCTGCTCAAAAATCCTGAGGCAAATGCATCACCAGCCCCTGTCCTGTCAATGGCTGGGACGTCTTCATACATGCCAGCGCGGACAATTGTCTTGCCGTCGCTCGCCATGGATCCGTTGGCGCCGTCTGTGACCAGTAGTGTCGGTACCAAATACAGCCCATGCCGAATCAAACTCTCCAAATCACTGCCTTCAACAAGCTGCTGCATTTCCTCTTTATTGACGGTCAAAATATCTACATCTTGCAGTAAACCAAGTAACAATTCGCGCTGTGCCAACTCTTTTTTGCCAGGATTAAAACAAATCTTGATGCCACGTTCGCGCGCTTGGGTAAACAGTTTACTGAGTGTTTGCATTTGTCCCGCCAGGTTGGAAACATACAGCCAATCCGCCTGAACATTTTCCAGAGAAAAATCGCTTGGATGATAGTGCGTGGAGGCACCACGATAGGTCAAAATAGTCCGCTCGCCATTTGGCGCTAGGAGCATGACTGAATACCCCGTGTTGTATTTGTCAGAGAAGTTTACTAGCTGCGTGCCGACACTTTCACTGTCCAACGCATCCAACACTGCCTGGCCTGCTGGATCGCGCCCAACAACCCCCATGAACTGCGTTTGATGGCCCTGACGAGCAAAGGTAACTGCTGCGTTAGTAGCGCCGCCGCCGGTAGAAAAATGAATCTGATTGACATCAATTTTTGAGCCCAACTCCAGACGCTGAAAACAACGTTCTGGGCTTTCACAAACTGGTGCCAAAGCTGGCGAATGGCTCAGGAATACGTCTTGAACGGCAGCACCAATGGTAATGATTTTGGCCATTAGATCACCGCCCTTCCACTTGAACCAAATGCCATGATTTTTTCTTCGACGACCTTCTGGACTGCCAAATACACCTCAGGCATTAGCTTAACGATGGCATATTCATTTGGATTTTCACGCAAAGTTTTTTCCAGTGTGGTGCGGAAAGCATAGCGCATGTCGGAGTTGATGTTGATTTTGGAGACGCCAATTTTTGCCGCATCTTCAAAGTAGTGCAGCGGCGTACCTGACCCACCATGAAGCGAAATCTGGCAGTGTAGTGCCTGGCGAATGCGTGCTAATAATTCCAAATCCAACACTTTCGGTACTGGATATTTACCGTGCAAGTTGCCGACTGCCGCCGCAAAAGTATCAATCCCCGTCGCCTCGACAAACGCCCGCGCACCGTCTGGCGTAGAAAAGGTTTTCTTGATTTCTTCATAGTCAATGGCTTCAGTGTGGACGTTGGAGCTGCCACCAAAATAGTGCGGCTCAGACTCCACCAATGCGCCAGTAAACTTGGCATACTCCACCACTTCGCGAGTTTTGGCGATGATTTCCTCGTCGGAAGCGTCATGATTTGCCTGAGAAATGTCAATATGCACAAACTCATAGCCCGCATCAATAGCCCGTTTACAACCCTCAACCGTCGGTCCGTGATCCAGATTCAAATACATCTCAATGCCGTATTCAGCCTTGTAGTTATCCACCAGATCACGCACATTCTCCAGCCCCATGGCTTTCACTTCAGCATCTGACACCTCGACCAACACTGGTGACTGGAGTTTCTGTGCTGCCCGTGCCACGGCAATTAGCGTTTCTTGATTGTCAATGTTAAACGCCCCGACCGCAAAATGTTGCGCCCGTGTCCGCTGCATCAAATGACGCGCCCGCGTCGTGTTTTGCCGAATCTCTGAAATCGATAGTCCCATACTGCCCCCTAAAATACTTATGGTAATTATAGCAATTAGCACGCGTTCTGCCAAGGGTAGTCTGCTACGCGTCAGGCCTGTGTGCAGTTGATAGGTTGACTTTTACGGTACTATGTGATATACTACAAGTAACTTCTGCTCGAGGTTTGTCTGAGGGCAGAAGAGCCCTTTGACCTCGAGCACATTCTCTCTGAAAGGAGGAAAAAATGTCGTGGAAAATAGCCTTCATTTTAGGGGGCATCACGGGTGGTATTGTCTATGTGACGTCCTATTTTATTGCACGTTACATGGACCAGCCACCACTACCGCTATGGGTAGCGGTAGTGGTTGGCATCATTTCTGCAATATGGCAGAAATACCTAGAGGGCTAACGCCCACCGAAAATAGCTCGCCTTTGAGGTATTTAAACCTCGGCTTGAGCCTCTCGGTGGGCTATTTTCATTGGAGAAAATCAACCACGCTACCAACTACCGAGTTGACGTCCAAGCCGTGCTTTTGCCACAGCTCGGCCATTGAGCCAGACTCACCAAACACATCATTGACGCCGATGCGCCTCACTTTCATTGGCAGTTGTTCGCTGAGTAGTTCTGTCACACTCGAACCAAACCCGCCAGCGATTTGCCCCTCTTCGGCCGTCACCACACGACCGCATTTCTGGGCGGCGCCCAGCACCGCCGCCTCATCCAACGGCTTGATGGTCGGGAAATGAACAACCTCTGCCTGGATGCTATGCTGATTTGCCAGTATTTCCGCTGCCAGTAGCAATTGATAAGTCATCGTGCCAGTGCCCAGCAACGCCACGTCTGTTCCCTGGCGCAGAGTATAGCTCTTGCCGATTTCAAACGTTGCCTGATTTAAAAACAGTGGTATATCAGCCCGCGGCAATCGCACATAGTTTGGCCGTGAATCAGCCACCATCGCCGCCGCCATCAGTTTAGCCTCATGGGCATCGCCCGGCGCCAGCACTACCATATTTGGCAAGCTCCGCATCAGCGCGATATCTTCCAGCATTTGGTGGGTCGCACCGTCTGGACCCACGTTCAGCCCGGCATGTGAACCGACCAACTTGACCGGTTGGTTGTTCAGACAAATCGTCGTCCGAATCTGCTCCCAATTACGTCCTGGACTAAACGAAGCGTAGCTAGCGGCAAACGGGATATTGCCCATAGCTGCCAGCCCTGACGCCACCGTCACTAAGTTCTGCTCTGCCACACCAACTTCAATCAGTCGCGGCGCACCAATGCGCTGCGCAAATTCGCCAAAACCGACGCTTTCTACCAAGTCTGCGCTCAACGCCACGACGCGGTCATCCTGCTTGGCCGCCTCAACCAGGCCTTCACCAAAGCCACCTCGGACCGAAGCATACGTGGGCGTTTGCCAGTCGTCACGCAGATACATCATTTTCTGCCCTCCAGCTGAGCCAGCGCTCGCTGCGCCTCCTCGGCAGTAGGAACTTTTCCATGCCAATGATAATCGCCTTCCATGAAGTCAACCCCTTTGCCTGGTATAGTGTGGGCGATGATGACGCTTGGTCTGTCCGTCACAGCACGAGCCATACTCATGGCTTCACAGATACTCTCCATATTGTGCCCATCAATTTCCTGAACGTGCCAGCCAAAACTATGCCATTTGCCTCGCAAATCTTCCAGCGGCATGACATCCTCGGTGCTGCCGCCAATTTGAATGGCATTACGATCAACAATACCAATGAGATTGCCTAATTTATATTTACTGGCAAACATTGCCGCTTCCCAAATATTACCCTCGTCCAATTCACCATCACCCATCAGACAATAGATAAATCGCTTAGGCTGCGGATGTAAGTGCCGTACATGGTAGGCCATACCCGAAGATTGGCTCAGGCCTGAGCCTAATGGTCCACTGGTTGTTTCAACACCGGGCAGCGCTTGACGTTCTGGGTGTCCTTGCAGTCGAGAGCCAAACTGCCTGAGTGTCGCCAATTCTGACCTGGGAAAGAAGCCGCGCTCCGCCAAGGCCGCGTACAGCACTGGCGCACAGTGACCATTACTCATCACAAAGAGGTCTCGCTCAATCCAATCAGGATTCTCTGGACTGACGTGAAGCACCGCAAAATATAAGGCTGTCATGATGTCCGCCAAGCCCAATGCACCAGCAGTGTGGCCACTACCGGCGTGCTCCAACATGGTGATGATGGAGCGGCGTACCGACGCGGCGTGCTGCTCCAATTGCTTACATGTGACGTTTGGCTGCACTAACCCAACATACCCTTTTTGTTAATTTCATTTTGAATATTTTGATAGGCTTCTCGAGGATTTGGCGATTTTTGGATGGCACCACCAACCACCAAAACATTGACGCCGCTGTGCGCCAAGCCATAGGCGTTGTCTGGCATAACGCCACCGTCCCAGCCAATTTCTACAGCCGGGTTGATGTCTTTGATGAGCCGGATTTTTTCCAATTGCATCAAACTGGCACTACCGCCAAAACGGCCAAGCTCACCAGAAAATATCATGACGTGATCCGCTGCCTTGATAAGGTCAACGACGGTACTGGGAACGGTCGGACGCATCAACACCAAGCCAGCTTTGATATCTGCTTGTTTGATTTTCTGCAGCGCGCCGAGGACGTCGCCGTCAGACTCGGCGTGGAGTAAAATCATATTTGGGCGCAGCGCCACCAAATCTTCGATGTATTCATCGACATTTTTCACCATAGCATGAATATCAATTTGCCAGCCTTCTGGTGCCCACAAATCTCGCAAACCAACTGTCAAGTTTGGCGCAAATTGCCCATCAGAAATATCAATGTGCGCTCGCTCGGCAAAACCGGTAATTCGCTCAATTTGCTCTTTGTACTGATCAACATTTTCTGCCAAAATACTAGGAGTAATTACTGTGTTCATAATAATTGGTCCAACTGCGCATTGCGCCTATTAAATCTTGGTGCATTAATATACGGAGTGTTGAGCCATGTTTCCATGATTCCCTTCCACGCCGCTTCATTATCCTCCAAAACACGAGCCGGCAAACACAACACATTTGAGTTATTGTCCTGGCGCGTCATTTTGGCTTCGTAGGCATCCCAAATGACACTAGCACGGATACCTTTGAACCGGTTCGCTGCCATGCACATACCTTGGCCGCCACCACAAATCAAAATCGCTCGCGGATCGTCTGATTCGTCACCAATCACTCGCAGGGCTGCCGCTTGCGCAAACTGAGGAAAATCATCGTCCGGGTTTAATTCTCGCCCGCCAACATCTTCGACTTCATAGTTATTTTTCACCAAATACGCAAAGACTTTTTCTTTCAACAGAAAGCCGCGATGATCAGATCCCAAGTAAATTTTCATACTCATAAGTATAAGCGGTTTAGGAGCTTTTTGCAAATTAGCCAGCGCGCTTCAATACAGCGCCAATGTCTGCCACCAACTCCACCAAACGGTTTGAATAGCCCCATTCATTGTCATACCAAACCATGACTTTGATCAAATTACCACCAACGACTTTGGTGAGTGGCAAATCAACAACCCCAGAGTGCGAATTGCCGATAAAGTCGCGACTGACGAGAGGCTCTTCACTGACACCCAAAATACCCTGATAGAACGTGTCTTGAGCTGCTTTTTTGAACGCCTCGTTAACCTGCTCGACAGTCACGTCACGTCTGAGCAACGCTGTCACGTCACTGAGCGATACCACTGGTGTTGGTACACGAACACTCAGTCCGTCAAACTTACCAGTTAGTTGCGGCAGGGTTTTTGTCACGGCGATTGCTGCACCTGTTGTTGTTGGCACCATGTTCTCAGCGGCATTGCGACCTTCGCGCAGGTCCTTAGCTGGTGCGTCCTGCAATCTTTGGCTAGCAGTGTAACTGTGCACTGTCGTCAGCATTGATTTTTCCACGCCAAACTCTGCGTCCAGGACAGCCATCACTGCGCCCAAACTGTTGGTGGTACAACTGGCATTTGACACAATCGGCGTCGCCGAGGCGATCTTGTCGTCATTGGTACCAAATACAATCGTATCAACACCATCAGACTTGGTGGGACCGCTAATGACGACACGTTTCGCACCAGCTTCCAGGTGTTTGCCTGCGCCCTCTTTGTCAGTAAAGAAGCCAGTCGATTCAATCACTACATCGATATTCATATCTTTCCACGGCAATTGCTGCGGCTCTTTCTCTGCCAAAACCTTGACAGATTGGCCATCGACGATAAGCTCATTTTCTGTAAATGTCACCTGGCGTCCATATTCACCATAGTTGCTGTCATGCTTGAGCAGATATGCCAATGTTTTAGTGTCCGTCAAATCATTGATGGCGACAATCTCTAGGTCGCTACGCTCACGCGCAATCTTAAACGCATTGCGTCCAATCCGCCCAAAGCCGTTAATTGCTATTCTTGTTGCTGACATATACCCTCCCCGTTAGATATTTCGCTTTAGCTTTTCTTAATTATACTACAAAGTTGTATAATGAACATATGACGCGTGAAGAGCTACTCGCCACAGCTGAGCAAAAGTACGACGAAGTGCCAGTGCTGGTTTTGGCAAGTGCCATTGACTATGCGACCGAAAAACACGCCGGGCAGAAACGCAAAAGCGGTGAGCCGTATATCAAGCACCCGCTGGCGGTGGCCGAGATTTTGATTGAGTGGGGTATGGATATCGACACGGTGGTGGCGGGTGTGCTGCATGACACGGTCGAGGATACTGACGCAACGCTGGATGAGTTGGAGAGTTTATTTGGACGCGATGTGGCATTTTTGGTGGATGGCGTGACCAAGGTTTCGCAGGCACGTGCTGGCATGCGCAACCTAGACAGTTATTTGCCGCACACCAAGGACAATTTGACCAAGCTAATGATCGCGGTGGGCGAAGATGTACGGGTGATTATCATTAAACTGGCGGATCGGTTACACAATATGCGGACGCTGCAATTTATGTCGCCGGAGAAGCAGAAGAAAATTGCTCGCGAGACGATCGAGGTGTTTGCGCCACTGGCGGATCGGTTGAACATGGGACGCGTGCGTGTGCAGCTGGAAGAATTGAGCTTCAAATATTTGATGCCGAAAGATTTTCACCGCACCAAAAGTTTAATGGATAGTCGCTTGAAAAAATCGCAGCGAAAACTAGACCGTGTTCGCCGCGAAGTCGAGGCGCGACTAAAGGAAGAAAAGCTGGTTTTCCAGATGGATGGCCGCGTCAAAAGCGTCTACAGCCTATTCAAAAAACTTGATAAGGTCGGCGATATTGATAAGATTTATGATTTAATTGCGCTGCGGGTTATTGTCGATGATTTATCGACAGGCTATTTGGTATTAGGAATTCTACACGATATGTATCAGCCGATGTACGAGCGAATCAAAGACTATGTCGCCAACCCCAAGCCGAATGGCTATCAAAGTCTACACACCACCGTGCAAACGCCGAGTGGGCAAATTGTTGAATTTCAAATTCGCACCAAAGAAATGCACGAATACGCTGAGCGTGGTTTGGCGGCCAGCTTCCACTACAATGAGCAGAAATTAACCGACGCGTACAAAAAGGGTCGTATGGGCGCTATGCCGGCGGATTTGTCGTGGATTCGCGACCTTCAGGAAGCGGCGGCGCTGGCTGGCGAGGGCAAACGATTTGACTCTGACAAGTTCCGCATGAAATTGTTCTCAGACCGCATTTTCGTGTATTCTCCAAAGGGTGATATCTATGATTTGCCGCGCGGTGCTTTCCCGCTAGATTATGCATATCGCATTCACTCCGACATCGCGGCGCACGCTAGCGGTTTTAAAATCAATGGCGTCATGAAGCCGTTTACCTATCATTTGCGGCACGGCGACACCATCGAAGTCTTAACCAATAAGTCCGCCCGCCCGAAGCCGGATTGGCGCGAGCTGATCATAACGCCTCATGCTAAGGACAAACTGCGTTTGCAATTGTCACGTAGCGGCGGCATCCTCCAGCAATTGACCGGTGGCGTTTCGTCACTGTTTCGGCATCGATAGTAAATAAGTAGAGTATAAAAAAACAATATCACTCTCATTCCAGAGGCTGTGACGGGCGCGATAGCCCCGTCAGTCGACGCCACAGGCTGACCATAGGTCACCTGTAAAGAGCACTCTGGTGAGACGTGATATTGTTTTACGGTGTGAATATCCTTACGCTTGCTCGTTCCAGCGAGTGATCGAATCATGGATAATTTGCTTGGCTCGCTCAACATCGCCAAAACCCTTGACAACTGTCGAGCCTGGCTTCTTCATATCTTTGTAGTGATTGAAATGATGTTCAATTTGCTTGAGCAGTTGTGGCGGCAAGTCTTCCAATGAGTTAATAGCATCACCGGTGTTGCGGTCATCAGCTGGCACCACGATCACCTTGTCATCAACTTCATCATCATCAACAAACTCCAGTACACCGATGACCTTTGCTTCCATGAAAATACCCGTTGTCAGTGGCTGGTCGGTGATGATTAAAGCGTCCAATTCATCGCCGTCCTCGTCCAAGGTCTGCGGGATGAAACCATAGTTAGTTGGCTTGGCAAAAATTGCTGGCTCGACGCGGTCCAGTTGCATGACCGCTAGCTCACGATTCCACTCGATTTTGTGGTTTGAGCCTTGCGGGATTTCAACAACGACATTAACGATGCCATTTTCTACGTCACCCGGTGTTAAAATTTGATTGAAGTCTGCCATATGCTACTCCTCTCTGGCTTTTTCTTGTAAATATTCACGAATCTGCAATGCTGCAACTGCACCCTCGCCAACTGCCGAAGCGATTTGCATGGTCGCGCCGGAACGCACATCACCCGAAGCAAAGACACCGGGAATGTTGGTACGTAAATGCTCGTCAGTGACGATGTGTCCGCCGAGGTCCAACTCCACATCTGAGTCTGCCAAAAACTGCGTGTTTGGAATCAAGCCGATGAATACAAACAACCCATCTGCAGTAAATTCTTTTTGCTCGCCGTTTTGGGTTGATTTGACGCCGTAAAATTTGTCATCTTTGACGATAATTTCATCGGTGGTTGCACCGATGTGGACGGTAATATTGCCTGCGTCAACGTATTTTTGTAGTTCTTTTTGCAGGACGTCGCTGGCGCGTAATTCGCTGCGCACCAACAGGTCAATGTGGCTGGCGTAGCGAGTCAAAAATATCGCTTCTTGCACCGCTGAGTTACCGCCACCAACGACGATCAGTTTCTTATCGCGATAAAATGCACCGTCGCACGTTGCACAGTAATGTACACCGCGGCCATACAATTCATCTTCGCCTGGCACACCCAGCTTGCGATGATTTGAACCAGTCGCCAGCAGCACGGCTTTAGTTCGCACTGGCTGACCATCAATTGTCAATTCCAACTCACCGTCAACCTGCTTCAGCTCCGTCACGTCACCGTACTCAATATCCGCACCGAACCGCTCAGCCTGCTGCTGCAATTCGGACGCCAACTTCATGCCGGTCACGCCCTCAGCAAACCCTGGGTAATTGTCAATTTGGTCAGTAATAGCCGCCATACCACCGACTACGCCCCGTTCATATAGTGTCGTTGGCACGTCCTCACGCGACAGATAAATTGCGGCCGTGAGTGCGCTTGGACCAGCGCCAACGATGATAACTTCTTTAGACATTGAGCCCCCTTGACTTGTAATATCGTTTAATAATCTCTGGCATTTCTGGTTGTGGGATATCTGCTGGCTTTTCGATAGCCATGATGACAAATTTCAGTGGTGCATTGGCAGGAATTTTGTCACCCTGGCCTTGACTGCCGTACGCTTTGTCAGCTGGAATCGTCAGTTCACGCACACCGCCAATCTTCATCCCAATCAGGCCCTCTTTCCAACCCTGGATGACTGCCGTATTCGCCGGACCGTTTATAGCAAATGGTGCTTTCAATTTACCGTCAGCGATTGACTGGTCAAATACTTCACCCTTGGCGTTCCAGCCAATGTAATACACTGCAAATTTGGTGTCATCTTTGACTTCTGCGCCGTCACCTTCCACCAAGTCCTCTTTGCCGAGCTCTTTGACATCGCCCGCCTCAAACGCACCGACTCGTGAGCCAAATTCGGCAAACTTGCTGTAATACTTATCGTTCAATTCTGCTGTTTGCGCCTCAACTTTCTTTTGGCGTTCTGTATTTGCTGCTTTATAGCTTTCTTGCGCTCGCTGTAGTTCAGCTTGATCTTTGGCTTCATTGCCCGGGGCCACCATCATGGCGATAAATCCGCCAACCGTACCCACCAACATCGTGATTGTAATAATCCAAATTCCTATTCTTTGCGATCTTGCTATCGCCATATCTCATCCTCCTCTATTTGTCCTATTATACATCAACTTTTGGCTCGGCGGCAATGTCATACGCAGCCAGCCGCTCGCCCGCTACACCAGGATTCTTTTGCAGCTCCAACAACTTAGCGTAGATACCATTTGTTTTGGCCAATTCATCTGGCGACCCAATCTCATCAACTCGCCCATTTTTCAGAGTGATGATGGTATCAACCGCGGCGATGGTCGACAAACGGTGAGCGATGATCAATGTCGTGCGGCCTTTCATCAACCGATCAAGCGCTTGTTGCACCAAATGCTCACTTTTATTGTCCAAATTGCTAGTTGCTTCGTCTAGTATCAAGATCGGCGCGTCTTTCAACACCGCACGCGCGATGGCGATGCGCTGCTTCTGACCCCCTGAAAGCTTCAGACCGTGCTCACCGATCTGCGTGTCGTAGCCGTAGTCCAATTGACGAATAAACTCATCAGCATTGGCGGCTTTGGCGGCGGCAAAAATTTCCTTGTCCGTTGCATCTGCCTTACCATAAGCAATGTTTTCACGAATTGTACCAGAGAAAAGCACTGGGTCTTGGAAGACTGTTGCAATGTGTCCGCGCAAACTGCGCTGGGTCAGGTTACGAATGTCAGTGTCATTGACTGAAATAACACCACTGTCTCGCTCATATAGTCGCATCAACAAATTGGTAATTGTAGTTTTACCGCCACCAGATTCACTGACCAAAGCCACGCGTTTGCCAGCAGGAATTGTGAAGGAAATGTTGTGCAGGACTGGACGATTTGGCACACTAGCGTATCGGAACGACACATCGTCAAAGGAAATCGTCGCCTTTTCTGTGTTCAGGTGAGCTGCATCAGGCGCGTCCTTGATACCAGGTTTGAGTTCCATAGCCGCAATGAAGTCTTTACTCCCCGACACTGCTTTCTGAAAGCCATCAACGATGAAGCTCATACTAAAGAGTGGCGTTCGCAGATTGTTGATCAAGGTGATGAGCAAAATCATCTCACCAATCGTAAACTTTTTCTCGGTCGTCTGAACAAAAATGTACGCAAAGATGAGGAAAAAAACGATGCTCAAAATCAGCCCACGAATGACGTCCATTTTGTGCCAATAGCGCGATTGCTTGCGCGTCACGGCGATGGTTTTACGGTAACGTTTAGTAAAATGTCGATACTCTAAACTTTCACGAACATAGCTTTTGACCACTTTGATTTGTGATACGACTTCTGCAAATCGGCCGCTAGCCATATCGACTTCGTGGTTTTTATTTGACTGGAAGTAGCGCCATTTTTTGCTGGTCAATACCGCCAGCCAGATGAACAACGGATACAATATCAATACCAACAGCGCCAAGTCCAAGCTGTACGTCAGCACGATGCCAATCGTGATACAACTAGTCAGGAGCATCTGCAGGAAATTGTTTGCAAACATGTTCAGGAAATTGCTCATCTCAGTGATGGCGCGGTTTAGGCGGTTGATGATGGTACCAGTCAGTTCCCCGTCAAAATAACTCTGCGGCAGGCTGAGCAGATGATGATAATAATGCGTCGATAGCTGCGCTTTGAGCTTGGTGGACATGACGTCGCCCCAGTAGCCGCCTAAGTTACGAATCAACACATTGGCAACATCAAACACCAGCAGCAAAGCCGCTAACCACAATACCTGACCGACGCCGATGTTGTTGCCTTCAACCACTTCCACCATCAAAGTAGTAGCCCGCGATATGACATACGGCATGGCGATACCAGTCAGCGCCACCAATATAGAACACAGGCTAATTTTGGCATAAAATGGCAGCATATTGTGCGTATAGCCCAGGGTGCGGAGCAGCGATTTCATCAGACAAGCTCCGCGCCGTAAGCTTGCTGCATGGTCTGCTGGATCGATTCGATGATAGGCGTAATGTCAGAATCAACCAAGGTGCGTTGGTGGCTCGTAAAGACTAAGCGGAAAGTTAGTGTCTTCGTTGATGTGTCGTTTGGCGGCTGATAGATGGACACCGCATGAAAGGCCGCATCAATCTCCACCGTTTCAAGGGCACGGTCAATGCTTTGGGCGACGGACGCATAATTAACATGAGCTGGCAGTTTGAGAGAAATATCGCGACTGGTTGATGGATAGCGACTGAGCGGCTGGTAGTGACTGGCACGCTTGGCGTAGACAGCCTCCAAACCAGCTGTGTCCAAGCTCGCCGCTGCCACGTACGTCGGCAGTTTGAAGTTCTTGATGACCGACTGCTTCAATTCGCCGACCATACCGATAAACTGCCCGTCGGTTGTCTCGACCAATGCACTACGCGATTGGTCAAACGGTGCCGTGACTGGGAAATTACGTTCCTGTTCAATCGGCTTAAATACTAACTCGGCACCAAGGTCGTGTGCTAGCTGCTCAACCAAGCGACGAACTTTGTAAAATGGCGCACCCGCTCCTGGCTTTTTGGCAGCATAGACGATGTCGGTGAACTGGCTGGCTTCTGGCAGGCCATCTTCGCCTGGGCCATGCATTTTGCTGTGACCCTTGCCCATTTCAAACAAGGCAAATTCATCATGCCCAGCCTTGATGTTGGCGTGGACCTTGTCGAGCAAACTCGGTAGCACCGTCAAGCGGTAATATTGCAAATCAGGACTGAGGGCGTTTGACAATTTGTATGCTTGATTAATGTCCTGCTCGACGTTTTTCAGGATGCGTTCGTGAACAAAGCTGTACGTTACAACTTCATTAGCGCCAGCGCGCGATAGACTTTGGCGAACGGCGTTTTTTAGTTCACGGCGCAGGTTTTTCGGTGTTGATTTGATACTGCGCATTGGCAATTGACGCGGTAGTTTATCAAAGCCGTACAGCCGACCGACTTCTTCGACAATGTCCTCTGGCAGCTCAAGGTCGGTGCGCCAAAATGGCGATTGGATGCAAATATAATCCAATTCTTCTTCCGGACCATGACTCTTTATTTCCACGTTATTCAACAAGTCGCAAATATCATCGTCAGATAAGCCTAAGCCTAATCTTTCATTAATAAATTTACTGTTGATATCAATATTAGCTGGTGTGTATTTTCCATCAAAATAATCATCGAGCTCGTCACTAAATTGTTTCAAATCAAACACTTCGCTCGCCTGTACCCCGCCAACCATACCCATCAGCTGTTTCAACACGGCAGCATTTTGGAGTGGCGACTGACCTTTGTTAAACCGCGTCAGCGCGTCAGTAAAAATACCGTGGCGCATAGCTGTGCGGCGCAGCGCATACATGTCAAAATTAGCACATTCGAGAACGATATTTTTCGTGCCATCTGAAACCTCAGTGTCGGCACCGCCCATAATTCCCGCGAGACCTATCACGCCCTCGCCATCAGCGATGACGATGTCGTCCGTCGTCAGCTCATATTTCTTGCCATTAAGCAAGCTAACTTTCTCGCCATCACGAGCCATCCGTGCCTCAAGTTTAGACCCACGTAATTTGTCATAATCATAGGCGTGCGTTGGCTGCGCCGTCATCAGCATCATGTAATTTGTCGCGTCAACAATGTTATTAATCGGCTTGCCGCCCATCGCCACCAACTGACATTGTAGCCACAATGGGCTTGAACCCACGGTAACGTCACGGATTGCCACCGCCATGAATCGCGGCACTAGTTCAGGTGCTTCGTTCGTTACTGTTAGCTCCAGGCCCTCAGCACCAGTAAATTGCTGCTCTGATTTATACCACTCAGGACTGGTAAACTGCTGATGAAAAATCCCGGCAATCTCGCGCGCCACGCCGAGCTGCCCAAAACAATCCGGCCGGTGAGTAAACATCTTATTCTCAATGTCCAATATATAGTAATCCAGCCCAAACGTTTCCGCGAAACTCGCACCCGCCGTGAGCTCAACTCCCGCTGGCACGTCGTGTTCATGGATCTCAATAATTCCCTCGTGATCCGTACCGATTGCCAGCTCATCAGCCGCCGCCAACATACCTTGGCTGAGTACGCCGCGTAGTGGTCGTGCATCCAGCACGAATGGCTCGTCTTCATCAAAACTCGCCGGCACCGCGCTTTTCGGCGGCAACCAAATCGCCCACATATCCGCATGTACATTTGGCGCGCCGCAGACCACCTGTACTAGACCATTCTCATCACGCGGCACATCCGCGACCACGCCGCCATCATCAATCTTGGTCACACTCAGCCGATCAGCGTCAGGATGCTTGGCACATTCAACCACCCGGACAATTCGCGCGCCGCCATATTTGGCTTTCAGGTCGATCACTTCTTCGACACCGCCAAGCTGCTGATTGACCCGCGCCACCAACTCGTCCACTGGCGGTAATTCAAAATTAATCAATTGTTTGATAAGGTTTAGGCTGACTTTCATACTAGTTACTAGTATACCATCTTATCTGTAACTATTCGACTTTTATAAAGCCAGGCTATAGGCTGGCGATGATTAGCGATATTCTTTTGCTCTATACGAAGCAATGATGTCCTGCTGTCTGGGCGTAAATCGCCGTGATTCGCGCATTTTTTGGTAAGCTTTATTGCGCGTCCAAGTGTCAATATGTCCGTTTTCTAGTTCAGCCAGCGTCAGCTCAAAAAACTGTACCGCCGCCGTGGCGTATAGCCAAGCCAGTGCCATTTTGACATAGTAGCCGTCGTGTTTAATGTCTCGCAGCGCTGCGAAAACCTGGTCAATATGTGCTTCGTCTAGGAAATTAGTCATCAAAGAAACCACACCGTAGCGCACTGTCAATTCAGCCTCACCCTGCAAACATGCCAGCGCAAAATCCCACCACACTTCGCCGGCAAATCGCCGCTTTTTCTCAACAAATACATCAATGTGAGCCCATGAATCAACGCGCGGCAAATATTGTTTAGTCAAGTCAATCGCCGTATGATCATCAAACCGAGCGTGCGTAATCAACAATCCACACAGCAGCACGTAGTCGAAAGATTCATCCTGAACCGTCAGCAATTCACTAATATCCGCTGCGCTCATATCAGGCGCTAACTCCCTCGCCAAGCGCCGCAAATCCGGCACACGCACGCCGATGACCGGCATCTCGGTATTGACGATGCGCTTATTAAACTCAGCATACGTCTTGTTGCCCTCAGCGAGCTTTGATAATTTTGCCACAATGTCATCATACATATTGCTATTAGCCTTTGTGCTTTAATTAATATAGACCAGCGCAATACCTAGTCATATTATTTATTCTACATTATATAGCTAGATTGATTACGCATTATACAGCATAAAATTATCTATCGTAGACCTACTGCACACAGCACGTCATATACACTTGGTACTACTTTTACCAACCCGCGTAAGGCAATGTCTTGCGGTGCTGTGCGTGAAAAAACTGGACATTTTTGAGCCGTAGCAAAACCAATTTCCATTGCCGCGCTTAATCCAACGTATCCGTCTGGAGCATAAAGCATCACAAAATTTGCTTGGCGAATTGCTGATAAATGCCATGTTTCGACTGCTTGTGGCGGTATATCTTGCTCGGCAGTGTCTCGCACAAATGCTGCATCATCAAACCACATCCGTCGTGGTGATAAAACTTGGCAGCCAGTCACAACAAGCTCATCATAGGCCCGGAAAAGTCCTTCTCTGTCACGCTTGTATGAACCGCAAAGCACCGCCCGAGGTGGCTCAAAATTCCGTCGCGTCATATTCATATATCACTTCCGTCAGTTCACCGTGCCCATCGATACATGCTGTCATTTCGTGCATGAAGCTTTTATATTTCTTTGGCTCGCCCTCCATCTCTTCGCGCGTGCGCCAAGCATTTTTGCCGCCTTCGAATTCTTCAACCATTGTGCCAGAAACACTATCGCAAAACATCAGATGGAATAATTTATCCTCAACAATTTCATTTGTTTGGCTGTGACGAACCCGCTCGTGATAGATACCACGGTGTACGAAAGTTCCGTCTAGTCCCGTTTCTTCAGCGAGTTCACGTGCTGCCGCCTCAACAATAGACTCCGCCCAACGTACTTTGCCAGTTGGCGCACCCCAAAAACCATAGTATGGATGCTTAAGCCGCTGCTGCAGGAGGTATTGCTTCTCATTATGGTGCTGCCGCTCAACGACTAACAACACCGCTACCTTTGGCTGACGCTCAATCATACCAGCATCAGTGTCTAACTTATTGGCGTATTCTTTACCTTTGATCGAAAGCATGTAGCCATCAGCTGTTTTCGTCACGTAGCCCAACGCCACGAGTCGTTTGATGTGGAATTTAACATGGTCACTATCGAGCCCAGTGGCTCGCTGCAGTGCAGCGAAATGAGCAGTTGGCAAGAATAGTAGTTCTCGCAATATCTTTATCTGTGCATTATGTACCTTTTCCTCTAAACTCATGATCTACACTCCTTTTAACTCCATAATAGGACGGCTGCCATATAAAATCTAGGGAAGTCAATTTCCCCATCATTCCCATATTCATAAATATATGATATAATATGCAAAATGCATCGGAAGCCTTCTTGCGAAACTGTGGCTCGCACTCATCAGCAAGGACTCACGCAAACTGTGGGTAATTTTCTGCAGCACGTACACACGACTGAGATTCAGCCAGACGCAGCAACTGTCTTTGTGCATGATGAATGTAATCCTGATTCGATTGGGGCAATCGCTACCGCATGCTCACCGCAAGCTCCGACTGACGGCCGATTTGATTTTCAAAAAGCACATATCACAGGGCACCGCGTTGATGGGTCGTCAGTTGCTGGACGTGTCATTGAAGGCAACCAAGACGACATTACCCTTACTGAGAGTGCGATGAATCCTGATCATCGCGTCCTCAACTTGCCGCTGCCCGACCAACACGCCGTTCTGCAAGCTGCTTTTACCAAAGACCGTGCGCCGACAAAACCTCAACTGGACAAGTTGAAAACACTATGGCGATATGACAGAACCAAAACTGCACTCAGTGTTGGCATCACAGCGTTGCAAACATTAGCGCGAGAGTCACACCCAACTCAGTCGGTTGCCGACATGTTGGCGCTCAAATCACCCACCACACCAAACGCAATACTCACCACGTGGGATGTGTCGGACTCAACCAGGGAGATGGCGCGTGATAATGGAGAACTGCGCTCATTCATCGTTTGGTTTGGTAGCCAAGCAATCACTGCCGTGCAACGTTATGGCGGCGAGCTGATCGACTGGACAGGCGACGGGCAGAATCTTGCCGTGCCACTACCACAGAGCAACGCGCGTTTCTCACGCGAGCAGCGAGCTGATTTTGGTAATGATACACTTGTTCCACTGCTTAGCGAACTCGTTGATTTCGCTCAAGCGCAGGATGAATATACGGTTCGACTGACCGCCGGTTTTGGCCGACTCGACAATCTCCCTGGTGGACAAATAAGTCCAGCACTCTTTGGCATGACGAAATTGTCTAAGCGTCAGCCGCGCGACCGGCTGTCAATTGCCTTGACCGATGAGGCCTATGACATGCTCGCTCCTAATTTGCCTAACACATTGCAGCACTACCTGTACCACGATTAAGCTTTCTTACGGGCTGATTTTTTATCTTCCTTGCTTTTTTGGAGTAGTTTATTTTTGAGTGTCAGCACCACATCCGCCTCTTTAGCCAGCTGTTTACTGTGGGTGACGACGATGACGCATTTGTCGTTTTCATGGGCGGCCCGGCGCAGGATATCGATGATGTCGGCAGCGGTGGTTTCATCCAGGTTGCCGGTCGGCTCGTCCGCCAAGATAATCGGTGCGGAGGACACAAGCGCTCGCCCGATCGCCACACGCTGTTGCTGACCGCCGGAAAGTTTCATGACGTTGCGGTGAATGTGATCGTCGTCTAAGCCCATGGTATGCAAGGTTTCGTTGGTGGCTTTAGGATTAACCAATTTCAAGTTTTCCAGCGGTGTCAAGTAATCAATTAGGTTATAATTCTGAAACACTAGCGAGATATTGTGCTTGCGATGATGTGAATAACCCTGCTCGGTGATGTCTTCATCGTCGAACAAAATCTGCCCGCCAGTCGGCGTGTCCAGCCCGGCTAGTAGCCCCAGCAGCGTCGATTTACCAGCCCCAGAACTACCGACGATGGCGTAGAACTTGCCTTTTTCAAATTGATAATTGATGCCGTTAAGCACATTGCTAGCGCCGTCGGCGTATGAGTAAATAATATCGCGTAACGTAAGTAGTGACATGATAACTCCTAACTTAATTTTGCTAAAATTTGCTTTGGTGATTGGCGCATAATCGGCGCGGTGGCAGCGATGGCTGATAGCAGAACGACCATGTAGCCGAAGGCGAAAGCCTCTAGGTAGGTCGCTACTGGTGCGGCTTGTACCACAGTCTTTTCTACGCGCTGGCTTTGGTCGGTTTGCGCTGTGAGGGCGGTAGAAATCTGCGACGAGGCGACCGAACCGATGGCGAGCGCAAACACCGAACTGACTGCGGCAATGATGGCGAGTTCCGCCAAGAACTGCCCGATAATCTGCCGCTTCAACGTGCCGATGGACAGCAAGATACCAATTTCATGCAAGCGACCGCGCACCCAGAATACCAGCACCAGCGACAGCACCGCCAGCCCCGCTGCGGCTGCGCCGATGGTGGCAATCGTCAAGATGTTTTGAATGCCAGCGATGTTTTGGAGAACTCCAGCGAACACGGCCCCATTGTCAGTCAGGCTGAATTTTTGCCAATCGACATTTGGTAGGCTTTTGACATGATCAGTTAACGACTTCAACTGATGTGGATTTTCGGCGAAATATGTCGCCCGCGTCAGTTGCTTGCTCCCCGTTAGCAGCTGCGCCGCAGTCAAGTTGGTGATGAGATGATTCTCTGCCATGTCGGACTGCAAGACCGCTGGCTTTTCGCCTTTGCCGCCGAAGATACCTGCGACAGTCACCGTCACCCGCCGGCCGTCTTTGGTGATGTCCAGCTTGTCGCCTGGCTTGATACCATTTTTCTCGGCAAATGTTTTGTGAATCAGTGCCGCGTTTTGATCGTTCGCCGTTAGGTGCTTGCCCTGCTCTAGTTGGTAGAATCGACCGGTGAACTCGCCGAGCAGATCGCTCTGTGTCGCGCCCGTGACCTTCGCCTCGCCAGCCACGTTAGCGTCCAGCTGCACGCCGCTGCCTGCCGTGTCGATCAATTGTTTGCCTGGCAGTCCCGCGGTAGTTTCTGATTGGAGATTATGTGCTTTAACCTTGTCCAGGCGCTGCACCCGCTGCGCGATGTCCATCGGCACTTCGCCTGATGGCTGCTTGCTGGCGATGCTGAAGCCGGCACGAATGTTCCGCTCGACCGATTGCTTCAGCTGTGCCATCGTTTGCTGCACCGTCAGCGTACCGATCAGCAGCGTGAAAATCAGCGTCATGATCAGGGCGATGGTCAGGCTGCGACGCCGCCGACGCGTCACAGCCGTCCAGGCTCGTTTGATAATTGTCATCATCCGCCCCTAGTCCACTTCGGTTAGTAATTCTTTTGGCGTTGACTGGGTAATTGGTCGAGAAGCCAAGAGCACCGCAATGATAATCACCGCCAGTCCAGCGCCCCACACCGCCAGCAGATCCGTCGGCTGCACACCAACCGTCACCTTTTCTAGCGTGCGTGATGACGTCACTGAGTCAGCGTCAGCGCCAAGCGATGCACCGTTGAGGGAACTGCCCGCTTGACGTGTGGCGCTCTGTGCCGCCTGCGACACCACGTGATCGCCCATTTGCTGGGCAATCAGCCCTGCGGTAAAGTACGACGCACCAAAGCTCAGCACCGCGATCATCACCAGCTCGGCGATGTATTGCAGCACAATCTTTGACTGCGGCACACCAGTCGCCAAGAGCACGCCCGCCTCGCGCTTACGCTCATTCATCCACAAATACAACACCATGCCGATCACTGCGACGCTGACCAGCGCCGTCGCCCACAACATACCGTCGATCAGGCCGTACACGCCGTTGACTGCGCCAGTCACGCCGGCCAGCTCCTGGCTATTCTTATTCAATTGATATTTTTGCCAATTGACCGGCAATTTATTTGCCCGCGCCATCACCTCGTCCAGCTGCTTGGTGCCCTTGGTGAAGAACGTGGCGTCCTGATAAATCTCATTTTGCTCGGTATAGGCATTCAATCGGCGGGTCGTCGCGAGGTCGGTCAGGAACAAATTCTCGAACAACTCCACCTGATAGGTCGCCTGCTTTGGGTTCTTGCCGTTAAATATACCGACGATTTCCACCTCAACCTCGTCCTTGGACGGATGCTCATTATCGGTGTCGTATTGATTGGCCTTTAACTTAATTTTACTGCCAAGCTTCAGGTTGTTGGCCTTGGCGAAATCTTCGTGCACCAAAATCTTGTGCGAATCGTTCTCGGTGATGTGCCGGCCAGCGATGAGCTTGAGCGACTCGGCGCGGAACTTCTTCTCGGACTCAGATTTGTTGACGCCGATGATGGTCGCAGCGTTGCCAAACTGTTTGTCTTTCTCGGCATCATAGCCACTGCCACCGCTCGGTAGTGGCACCAGTTTGGTATTGATAAAATCGACCGTGGCGTTCTGGCGCTTGACATAGTCTGTTACGCCCTCCAGATTCTTCACCGCGTCGATGTCTTTGTTCGACACCGTTCCCGAACCGCGGGCTGTTCCCGGATTGGTGCGCGGATTATTGCCCAGCGTAAAGCCGGCCTTGAGCGTTT
>CAUQMR010000007.1:0-38869 GCA_963519285.1 uncultured Candidatus Saccharibacteria bacterium | reverse complement strand
TTCCACCACTGCATGGTCACCAGATTGCCAAACCACTGGTGGCTGAGTTCGTGAGCGATGACGGTGGCGATGAAGCGCTTGGATGATTCTGGCGTTAATTTCAGGTCAGCCAGCAGGCAACTTTCGCGGTAGGTGATGAGCCCCCAGTTTTCCATGGCGCCCGACGAGAAATCTGGCAGCGCCACGTGGTCAGACTTTGGCAGCGGATATGGCACGCCAAAGTATTCATCATAAAAATCAATGGAGCGCGTGGCGATGTCTAGCGCAAAATCCAGCGTCTCCTCGCTCTGGGCTGGCGTTGCCCAAATATTAACTTCAACGCCAGATTTGGTACGAGCGGTTTTCTTGTGGAGTTCGCCGACGACAAAGGCCAGCAAATAACTACTCATTCGCGGCGTGGTGGCGAATTTGGTTGTCAGCGCGCCGTCTCTCTCAGATGCTTCAGTGACGGGCATATTACCAAGGACAGTTAGTCCTGGAGCAGTCACGAGCGTGACGTCATAAGTGGCTTTGGCGGCTGGCTCATCAACACACGGGAACACTTCGCGGGCATGGTGTGACTCAAATTGAGTGGCAAACAGCTGCTTTTTCACGCCATCGTGGGTGAAATAACATGGATACAGCCCATGCATAGCGTCGGTGATAGCGCCAGAAAATTTGATGCAAACCGTGTGCTCACCGCTGGACAACTCTGGGTACGACAGGCGTAATTCATCAAATTCACCATGAGAAAACTCAGCTGGCTGGTCATCGATCGACGCCGTATGGATAGTCAAATCTTTGGCGTGTAGTGAAATGGACTTGCTAGTCGACTCACCAGAAATGATCACTGTGCCAGAAAACAATTTTTCTTCGGCGCGTGTCAGGTCGAGGGTTAGGTCATAGTGATGGGGTATAAAGGTATCGAGTAAATGCTTGAGTTTTGTCATAGTCTCATTATATCATTTGCTGGCTGCGAGACTGACTGGTTGGAAAAGGCTTACAGTATTCGATATACTAGCAATATGAAGGGGGTAAAATTACAGCGCAGGCGTATCATGGCCTTGTTTGTGGTGGTGCTGTCGGTTTTGGCGGTGTGGTCGTCACAGCTGTCGCAGCCAAAGCTGGCTCCTGTCCCGGCTGATCTACAGCAACAGTATTTTGGCAGTTCAACCGCGCTTGATGAATTGAACAAACTAGAAGTAAAAGGGCGTGCACCCAAAACGGGCTATACGCGCAAGCAATTTGGTAATGGCTGGGGCAAAATCGATGGTTGCTCGGTGCGTGAAGTGATTTTAGCCAGGGACTTGAGCGATGAGAAAGTGGGTGAAGGCTGTAAGGTACTTTCTGGTGTTTTGCAAGATCCATATACTGGTCAAACCATTCATTTTCAGCGCGGTGAAAAAACCAGTTCCAAAGTACAGATTGACCATGTGGTGGCGCTGAGCGACGCCTGGCAAAAGGGCGCGCAGAATTTATCAGCGATTGACAGGGAAAAATTGGCGAATGATCCACTGAACTTGTTGGCATCAGAAGGGCAGGCAAATCAGAACAAGGGTGATAGTGACGCTTCGGCGTGGTTACCACCCAATAAGGATTTTCGCTGTCAATATGTCGCGCGGCAAATTGCGGTGAAGAAAAAATACCACTTGTGGGTCACTGACGCTGAGAAGCAAGCCTCTGCCAATGTTCTGGAAAAATGTAGGGGGTGAGCTAAGACTCAGCTGGCGGCTCGTATTTGGCTGCGATCATCTCAGCGAAGATCTCTCTTCTGTCAGCAGTATTTAGCTCTGGCTTGTGTTTCGGTCGATAGGTGCCACTGACATATGCAAGTTCTGTCATGGCATCTCGCATGGCGGAGAGTTGTCTATCAACTTTTTTGCAAGCAGTTTGCCTGATGAGGTTCACCGACTCGTCGTCTGCCGGTAGCTCATAAATTTTACGGGCTTCAACGGCTAGGGTGATATCAGCTTTTGTTTCAACCAGGGAATTATCGATTGTTCTTCGCAAAATTGGGTCCTTTAATTCAGGAATATTTTTAAATATCATGCGGAGTACTTTTGAACCTATTTTGCGGTTCAAATACGATTCAGCTGACGCGGCTTCTTCGGGCGAATCAATGTCAAATACCTTATCGAGGTGGGGCATCAATAATAATGTTGTGACATCCTCAGGGTTAACGTAGCAATCCATTAGGCTACAACGTGCTTCATCATTGGCTGTCTTGATTGGAGAATCTGGAATCCGGTTATCTTTTAGATAGAACGTTGTTTCTTTATAAACCTGAATAGCCGGCCCAAGTACCCAGTCGCGTGTTTCAGGATATATAGGAACTTTGTCGACAGTAGCCGGTTTGCCAGTCAACCAATTTGTTTTTGCTTGGTCTAAAATAGGCCAGTTTGGCGCAATGTCCACCTGAAGGCTTGGCTGGCCATCTTTATCGGTCGAGCGGAGGGTAAACATAGTAGTATTATGTCATAGAAAGACAAAATAAGCAACAGTACGGACACAATTACATTGACAATAAAGAAATAAAATGCTATTATAATAAGGTGAGAAGTGAGCAAATTCGCCAGTATTCGGTCAAGTCACCGATGGATCGAGAGCATCATCAGGTAACGGAGCGGGTGCTTTACCCAGAGGAGCTTGATAATGCAGATTTTCAGCAAGCCTTGGCGCTGGCGGCTATTGCGTCGGTTAGTCGAAACCCAGGCTGGGTGAGCGATGAGGCAGCGGCGATACAAAATAAGTTCCTCGCAGCGAATATACCACACTCCTATGTTTTAGATCCGAAAAAAGAATCACCTCTAGAAAAGAAATCGCCATATATGGTTAAGCGGTATCGAACTAAGAGAGAGGCTGGGATACAGGCTGCTACCCTAAATACGTTAAATATGACATTCGCGGAACATGAATCAGACATTACTACTTCGCGGGTATTAGCGCTGGTGGGGGATGGTTATTCACCACCTGCTGGTGTTATCGAGAGAGCTCCGGGTAGATCATTGCGAGAACAATATGGTATGGACAAGGACAACCGTAATTATTATGCCATCATGGAGGAGCTGAATCGTATCCAGCGGAAGATTGATAGGGTGATTGGACGTTTTGCATCAAGAGTGTTGATCAATGATATGCGACGTGAATATAATGAGGGTGCAAATATCTTTTCGGGCGTCAAGGTGACGGAAAATAGAGAATATACCGAAGTATTCACTCTATTTGATCAGCCATTTACTGAGTTTACAACTGGACCTTGTATGGTGGCTTTGTGTGAGGTAACGCGGAAAAGGCGTGGGCTACGCGGCATGCTTGACATGGCTGCTGAGTTGCTATAGAATATGCAATGTACGTCCGGCCGCCAAGGTCGGAATTTTTCATATGAGGATACGCGTATCGCAGCGCAGCCTCGTATCGTGATATAATAATCATAAGTGATAAAGGAGAGTAATATGGAAGATTTGAACATTAAGCAGTTGACGTTGGCGTTGCGGACGATTGCCGAGGAAAAGAACCTACCAGAAGAGACAGTTCTAGAGGTGATCGAGCAGGCTATCGCGGCGGCGTGGCGGCGTGATAACGGCACGCGCGAGCAATTGGTGCGCGCCAGCCTGAACATCAACAGCGGCACGGCTGTGGTGTCGGTTGTCAAAACCGTGGTTGAAGAAGTTGAGAATGACGTCAATCAAATGAGCCTCGACGAAGCTAAAACCGTTGACCCGGCAGCTGAGCTGGGCAGCGAAGTGACGGTCGAGACCCACAACGTGACGACATTTGGCCGGGTGGCAGCCCAGACCGCCAAGCAGGTGATCTTGCAGCGGTTGCGTGAGGCAGAGCGCGAGGTAGTGCTGGCAGAATTTGAAGATAAAATTGGCACGGTGGTGACCGGTACGATTCAGCGGGTTGAGCCGCGCGTGGTGCGGATTGAGCTAGGTAAGGCCGTCGGTATCATGCCGCAGTCCGAGCAAATTCCTGGCGAATACTATGGCGTTGGTCGCCGCGTCAAGGTGTATATCAAGGACATCGAGCGCGAAGGTCGTGGTCCGCAATTGATTTTGAGCCGTGGTAATGAGGAATTTGTACGCTTCTTGTTTAGCCAGGAAGTGCCAGAGATGGAAACGGGCGCTGTAGAGATCAAAGCAATCGCCCGTGAGGCCGGTCGCCGCACTAAACTGGCGGTCGCATCAGCGCTGCCGGGTGTTGACCCAGTCGGCACCTTTGTCGGTGGTCACGGAACGCGTGTTCAGGCGGTGATGAACGAAATTGGTGAGCAGGAAAAAATTGATATCATTCCGTTCGAGGAAGACGCGGCTGGTTTCATCGCCAACGCCATGAGTCCAGCGGAAGTATTGAGTGTGACGGTCAATGAAGATGAAAAGCGAGCAACGGTCTACGTCAGCGAGGATCAGCAGTCAGTGGCCATCGGTCGGGCTGGGCAGAATGTTCGCTTGGCAAGTCGTCTGACTGGCTACGAACTAGATATCGAGGCAAAGGCAGCTGTTAAACCAGCTGAAAATAAGCCTCGCAAGAATGTAGAAGACAGCTTGTTTAATGCCATTGAGGAAACAGCAGAATAAGATTGGCGAAATACTTGAGACATTCGCCGATAAGCGATGAAAGGAGGCGATAATGGAACAGCCAAGAGACTTCTCTGAGCTGGAATCGCGCCTGACAGATACGGCGCGGGCTAGCTTTGAGCGAGCTGGTGTGATTGCCCAAAATCAGGGAAGCCCGTATGTGGGGACTGAGCATATTCTTCTGGGGATATTGGCTCAGAATTCTTCGCTAGGTGCCAAGATCTTGGCGGAAAGTGGCGTGACGCTTGACCGCGTTGAGACGGCGCTGGAATTGACACCAAGTGCGGTGGTGTTTGCGGTCGTTGACCACGGAGTACGGGCTGATGTTTTGGCGACAGTGCGCATGGCGTGGGAGCTGGCGCTGGAGTTTGGGCAGTCGCGAATCGGTACGGAGCATTTGGTGTATAGCATCTTGACGCAGCGCGAAGCACGAGCGACCAGGATTTTACGTGACATGAATGTTGATTTGGAGGCTCTTCGTGGCGACTTGGAGGGCGTGTTTGATAGGCAGCAATCAGACGCGGATCAACAGACTGAGTCAGTATCGACGACTGAGCGTAAATCCATCAAACTGCTAGAGAAGTTTGGCAATGACTTGACGGAGCGAGCTCGGCAGGGATTGGTGGATCCAATGATTGGGCGGGACAAAGAATTGTCGCGTGTTATCACGGTGTTGGGTCGGCGCAGCAAAAATAACCCAGCCTTGATTGGCGAGCCGGGCGTGGGGAAGACCGCAATTGTTGAGGGCTTGGCACAGCGAATCGTTGATGGTGACGTGCCGGCATTTTTGGAAGGCAAAAGGATCATTCAGCTGGATCTAGCTTCCATGGTGGCGGGGACGAAGTTTCGTGGACAGTTTGAAGAGCGCTTGCAAAAAGTATTAGCCGTTGCCAAGGAGCATCAAGAAGTTATTTTGTTTATCGATGAGCTGCATTTGTTGGTTGGCGCTGGTTCTGCCGAGGGCTCAATGGACGCTGCTAATGCCCTGAAACCAGCCTTGGCGCGCGGCGAGGTGCGGGTGATCGGGGCGACGACCTTTGATGAATATCGCAAATACATTGAAAAAGACGCTGCTTTGAGCCGACGGTTCCAGTCGGTCGTAGTGGCGGAGCCAGAGACAGAAGAGGCTGTACGGATGGTGATGGGGCTGAGTGGTCGCTTGGCGCTGCACCATCAGCTGAGTATCGACGAGGAGGTTGTGAAGCTGGCGGTGGATTTGAGCCAGCGGTACGTTATGGATCGATATTTGCCAGATAAGGCAATTGACGTGCTGGACGAAGCGGCAGCATTGATGCGCTCAAAGCAGCCGCTCAAACCAGGTCGACGCCAAAAAATAGCTCAGCAAATCAAGCGCCTGGCGGGCAAAATTGATGCGGCTGTAGAAGCGGAAAACTATGAACGCGCGGCGCGTTTCAAGACGCAAATGAAGCAATTGGAAAAACGTGCTAGTGATCTGGGTGCGAGCGAGGACATGTTGCCGCGGCTGGATGAAGCGTATTTGAGGTCGGCGGTCAGTGCCATGACTGGTGTGCCAGTGAAAAAATTGGCACACACCGAAGCTAAAAGTTTGATCAAGCTGGAAAATAGATTAGGTAAATTTGTGTTGGGACAGACCGAAGCAATCACTGAGCTGGCTCAGGCTATTCGACGAAACAGTGCCGGACTACATCGGCATAGTGGACCCATGGGATCTTTCGTATTTTTGGGGCCGACAGGTGTTGGTAAAACTGAATTGGCTCGCGTGTTGGCGCGGGAAGTGTTCGGTGGCGAGCAGAGCCTCATCAAAATTGACATGAGTGAATTCTCCGAAAAACACACGACGAGTCGGTTGGTCGGTGCTCCAGCGGGCTATGTGGGGTATGAAGATGGCGGTAAATTGACCGACAAAGTTCGTCGGCAGCCGTACAGTGTGGTGTTATTTGATGAGATTGAAAAAGCACATCCAGACGTGATGAATCTGCTACTGCAACTACTGGAAGATGGTCAATTGACTGACGCGCAAGGGCGAGTGATCAGCTTTCGCCATACCATCATCATCTTGACCAGCAATGTTGGTTCGGCGGGCATGATGAATACTGAAGCGCTGGGCTTTGGCGGCGCAAAGAAACGCAGCGCCAAGGACGTGCAGCGACACAATGACCGGACGGCGCGACAGGCTCTGGAGGATTTCTTGAAGCCAGAGTTGATTGAGCGTTTTGATGCTATCATCGTATTCCAGGCGTTGAGCCGAGCAGTGGCTGGCAAAATATTTGATGCTATCGCTAGTGAGCTCGTCGCGGCGATTGAGAATCATGACATGAAACTGATGATTAAACCAAGTGTCAAACGCCATATTATTGACCATGGCTTTGATGCTGAACGCGGAGCAAGGCGCCTCCGACGGACTGTGCAGACCTTGCTGGGAGATCCGTTGAGTGAAGCAGTGTTGTCGAAAGCGCACGCAGGATCAACATTAGTTGCGTCAATGAAAAAAGGTGAGGTGATAATTGATGTCGAAGATTAGCAAACTATGCAGCTTTTTACTGTCAGTAGCTATATTGGCCTTTAGTGGTTGGGTGGTGCTCAATCGGCAATTCGTGCTCGATCATGTGCGGGCCTGGCAATTTCAGCCCAGTACTGAGATTGCTCAATTAGCGACAAATGCTGGTATGTCGGAGCACGGCAGATTTCAATTTTACGTAACCCAGCCACGGCTGGAGTCGTCCAATGAGTTCAATGCTGAGTGCCGTCGGTCGGAAAAAGCCAGTCCGATTTTGGGCTGCTACAAGTCAGGAGAGGATACTATCCATATTTACAATGTGCCAAACCCTGAACTTGACGGTATCAAAGAGGTGACGGCGGCGCACGAAATGTTACACGCGGCGTGGTCGCGATTATCCGATGCGGAAAAGCAGCGGCTGGGTCAATTGTTGGAACACGCCTATGCGAGGATCAAAGACAGCAAGCTGGAAGAGCGCATGGCGTATTACGACCGAGCACAGCCCGGGTCTCGGTCTAACGAGCTTCATTCCATTTTGGGCACCGAGCATGCTGATTTGGGCTCAGAGCTGGAAACGCACTATGCTCGATTTTTCAGTGACCGATCACGAGTGGTTGCCTTGCACGCAAAATACAATCAGCGATTTGTTGATTTGGAGCGGCAAGTGACTACTTTGCAGGCGAAGTTGAAACAGCAACGAGCGGTGATTGAGCAGCGAAAAGAAAGTTACGATACGTCGATGACAGCGCTAAATGAGAAGATTCGCGATTTCAATCAACGGGCTACCAGCGGCGGGTTTGGCTCGCAACAGCAGTTCCAGGCTGAGCGTTCGCAATTGCAAGCCGAAGGTCAACGCTTGAGCAGTCAGAAGGCTGCGTTACTCCAGCAGATCGATCAGTACAATGCTGACGTTGAAAAATTGAATGCGCTAGGTGAGCAAGCTGATCGGCTCAGTCAGAGCCTCGACAGCCAAAGGGCGGTAGAATGATGGCCCGGGCAAAATCACAGTTCATCTGCCAGCAGTGTGGCGCCAGCTATCCAAAGTGGGTCGGCAAGTGCGAAAACTGTGGCGAGTGGAATTCGCTGGTTGAGCAATTACCAGTTGATACGGGCGCGTCGGCGGTAGCCCGCAGTAGCGGCAAAGGTAGAGCGCTGACTGCGCTTAGGCTCAGCGAAGCGACCGCCGAGGCCAAACAAGCACGGCTAGCAACCGGCATTGCTGACCTTGACGCGGTACTCGGCGGCGGCTTTTTGCCAGGCGGCGTGGTGCTGGTGGCAGGGCAGCCGGGAATTGGGAAAAGTACCCTGCTAGCGCAAGTCGCGGCATTCATCGCTCGGCAGCAACCAGTGCTCTACGTCAGCGGCGAGGAGTCAGTGTCGCAGGTCAAATTGCGGGCTGAGCGGTTGGGGGCGGTTGACTCAGAGAGTCTGCAGCTGGCGTCCAGCAACAGCGCCGAGGACATCGCCGCCTCCATCCAGACTGGCCAGTACAATCTGGTGATCGTCGATTCCATCCAGACATTGTCGCTCGCAGAAATTGCCTCAGCGCCAGGCTCGGTCAGCCAAATCACCAACTCATCCAACGTCATCATTCGCGCCGCCAAGGCCTCGAACACCACAGTGATTTTGGTCGGTCACGTCACCAAGGAAGGCTCAATTGCCGGGCCGAAAGTCCTGGAACACTTGGTCGACGTGGTGCTGAATTTTGAGGGCGATCGCTACGGTGGTTTTCGCGTGGTGCGGGCGCAGAAAAATCGCTATGGCTCGACGAATGAGGCGGCAATTTTCGAGATGCACGAGGACGGTCTACAGATTGTGGCTAATCCATCGGCTAGCTTGCTAGCGGAGCGGCAAAACCTCGACGGCTCAATCGTCCTCGCGACCATGGAGGGTGCGCGGCCGCTACTGGTGGAGATCCAGGCGCTGGTCAATCCGACGAATTTTGGCTATCCCAAACGCGCAGCCAGCGGTTTTGACCTCAACCGCTTGAACCTGCTGGTGGCGGTACTGGAAAAGCGCACCAAGCTCAATCTCTCTGACAAAGATATTTACATCAACGTGGTTGGCGGCTTGAAACTCAGCGATCCAGCGGCGGACTTGGCGGTCGCCATGGCCATTGCCTCAGCCTCAGCTGGCCGCAAACTCAGCGACGAAGCGGTGGTGTTTGGCGAAGTCGGCTTGGGCGGCGAAGTACGCTCGGCTCAAGGCTGGCACGCCCGCGTCAAAGAGGCCAAGAAGCTCGGCTTTACCTATGCCATCGCGCCAAAAACTCACAAAGACTCATTTGTGCGCGGCGTCGGTGATTTACGCCAGGCACTAATTGATTATTTACAATAACATTATTATATAAAAGGAAATTATTATGGAAAAAACAATTGAACTTATCATCATTATCATGCTGCTGGCTATCATGGCAGAGATATATCTGCTGGTCAAGCCGCGACGGCACGCAGGCAGCGGTACGCAGCTGCCGATTCTGGTTGACACCTCGGTGTTAATGGATGGCCGGGTGGTTGACTTGGCAAAGACTGGTTTCTTGTTGGGGCAGATCATCGTGCCGCGGAGTGTGCTGATCGAACTACAGCTGTTGGCTGACGGTGCTGATCACGCCAAGCGCGAGCGCGCCCGCTTCGGTATGGACGCCATGAAGGAACTAAAGGATGTGTTGGGCGGCTCGTTCACGTTGCTTGACGATGCGACGCGCATTCCTGAGGGTGTTGATAATCGGTTGTTGCAGCTTGCCAAGGAAATGAACGGTGCTATTCTGACGCTGGATTACAACCTGAACAAGGTGGCGCAAGTCGAAGGCATTCAGATCCTCAATATCAATGAGCTAGCTAAAAGTTTACGCATGAGTTACCTGCCTGGCGATGAGCTGGTGCTTGAATTAACGCAAAAAGGTCAGGATTCTCACCAGGCGGTCGGCTACTTGCATGACGGCACAATGGTGGTGGTTGAACAGGCCAAAAAGTTCCTGGGCCAGAAAAAACGCATTGAAATCATCCGTAGCCTACAAACTGACGCTGGTAAAATGATGTTTGCGAAGGTTGTTGAACAGGTAACTCCGCCAGAGCCAACACGACAAACAGCTGTCATCACAAAACGTCGCTCTGTTGGCCGGAAAGTGCAGACTAGTCCAGAAGGATCAGCCAAGAAGACTACTAAAAAGCCAGCAGTAAAAACTCAGAAGCCTGTGCAGCAAACTCGTCGTCGTTCTACGACGACAAAAACATCAGCCCAGCGCGAGGCTGAGCTGATTAGGTTGGCGAATAGCCAAGACAATTAATCGTCGCTGACAGTTTTTGAGCTACTTGCGGTGTAGTACCCTTCGTCGCGGACATTCACGGTGATAGTGTGTGATCCTGATGACACATTGACTGAGACGCGGTCTGAGGCGCTGTTACCGCTGATATTGCTTGATTTGACTGAACGTCCGTCAACCAAGATATCAAGCGTCGCTAGACCAAATTTTCCTCCATCAACACTGACATCAATAGTGTATTTATTACTCGAGCCGGACGCGGTGATGCTAGCGACACGAGGCTTGGCATCGCTACAGTTGTGCACATCGTCGTCAGCGGTAGCGTTGTAACCTGCTGGCGCACTGAAAGACTCTTTCTTGGTGATTGGGTCGACCGCCTTGATCACGTCAACTTCTTCTCGTGCGCCCTCTGGAGTACAGGAAGTAGCCTTCTTTTTAGAAATGCGGTCAAATGTCATCTTGGACGAGCTTTGTCCTTGGTTTTGGTTCCACCATGATGGGTACAATTCTTTGCCATTCTGCTTGATACCAGATGGGCGGGTGTACCACATGCTTGATTTCCACTTGCCAGCTGGCTGGTAGACCTGGGTATGTGCAAAGCTCATGACTTTCTGAATCACCGGGAGACCAGTTGACGAGTTTATGGAGGTCAATGTACGACTGTCGGAGTTACCAAGCCAGAGGGTCATGGCGAGAGCTGGTGTATAGCTCGCCAGCCAGATGTCTTTTGGTTGATTGCCCTTGTCGGAGGTTCCGGTCTTGTAGCTAGCGCGCACACCCGGAATGCTTCCTGTCACTAGTGTGTTTGATCGGTCAGCTAGGATGTCGTTGGTGATATAGGCGGCCTGCGGATCGACAGCTTGCTTTGATTCATCTTTCCATTTGAGAAGGGTTTCGTTTTGAGAATTGATCACTTCCGACACTGAGGTGGATTTTTTACTGACACCCAAGCGAGCCAAAGTACCATAGGCATTAACCAGTTCAGTTTGTTTGGCACCACATCCACCGATGGCGGCTGAGAGACCATAGCCACCTGAGTCTTCCTCCTGCTTACAGTATTCTGAGTTACCAAGACCTCGGATGAACTCCACAGTTGGCTTTGGACTGCCGTTACCAGCGATGTACATAGCTTTCACTGCTGGGGTGTTACGAGACAAACCGAGCCCTCGGCGAATGGTGATGTCGCCCATGAATTTGTTGTCCCAGTTGTTCAGCTTAGCGCCATAAATTGAGTCGATATTTTCATCTTTTAGTATGGTGCCACTCCCATATGCCTGACTACCACGCTTGCTAAACAGGTGAGTGAACACAAATGGTTTGATGGATGAACCTGGCTGGACAAAGGCTGTGGCCGCATTGTCCTGACCAAAGCCCGGATAGTTAAAGTCACGGCTACCCATCAGGGCAACGATTTGACCCGTTTGCACGTCTTCTATGACTGATGCACCGTTGTGAGCATTGATGGCAGCTGGGCGGCCGGTCGCAAAGAAGGCTTTCATCTCATTTTCTAATTTCTCTTGGATGCGCCAGTCCAGCGTTGTTTTGACGGTCAGTCCGCCTCGTCCAACAACCGCTTGACCGAGCTCTTTCTCGAGTTGTGATCGGACCATCATCACAAAGTGTGGCGCCTTCATACCTTCAGTTTGTTCGACTTGCGGGTATAGATTGTCAAGAATTGGGTACTTTTTGGCTTCATCTGCTTCTTTTTGAGTGATGTAGCCTTGTTCTGTCATGTAGTCTAAGATGGTGTGTTGGCGCTCGATCAACGCCTTGTTACCGGCAGTATTGTATGGGTTAAAGTAGGACGGATTCTGAGGAATTCCTGCCAGCAGGGCTGCTTCAGCTATGGTTAGGTCTTTTGCACTCTTGTGGAAGTACGTTTGTGCAGCTGACTCAGCGCCATTACGGCGACCTCCATATGGTGATTCGTTGAGGTACAGTGACAAGATTTGGTCTTTGTTGTACATGCGTTCAACCTCAATCGCCAAAATCATCTCTTTGATCTTACGCGGGATACCTTTGAGGCCACGTTCACCAGCTTCATCGGCAAAGAACACCTGTTTGACCAACTGTTGAGTTAACGTTGATCCTCCCTGGACCTGTCCTCCAGATGCCGTTGAGAACACAGCACGCGTCAAGCCACTGACACTAACTCCGTGGTGCTTGTAAAAATCTTTGTCCTCAATGGCAACGGTGGCGTGCTTCAGGTGATTGCTAATTTGGTCACCTTCGACCACCAGTTTGTAGTTGCCAGTTCCTTTATCTTCCCAGAGCAGTACGCCGTTACGGTCATAATATTTCGTGACCGTCGTTTGGACGCGTTTGGCGATTTCGCCTGGTCGAATCTTGTCCAGGTCTTTGCGGAAATATGCGAACAGCCCACCGATAAACAAGATCATCAATAACAGAGTAACACCAGCAATTTTCAGCGCCATCTTTGCGCCGCGTTTGGAGAACCAATAGTTAGCTAACCGCTTTGGATGTAAGCGATAGAAAAATCGCTTCACTGGATGCTTCGGCAAGCTTGCCAAATATTCAGCACGCTCGCGCGAATCTTTATCTTTTTTAACTTTACGCTTATGTGCCAAATTGGCGTATAAGCTTAATCGCTTTGTCGCAGATTTCCTGGGACTAGAAGGCGATTTGTTGCTGCTACTTGTACTACTCTTATTCACGTAATCTATTATATCACGCACATGGTTCGCATCAACTGCCAAAAATTGATATACTGATACTAAGATTAGCTGACCAAGGAGAAAATATGCAGTTATCAGAGGAATTACAGTGGCGCGGGTTTTGGAACCAGACCACATTCACCAACGACAAGCTTATCGATTCGGAGAATTTTACGCTCTATTTGGGGACAGATCCGTCAGCTGACAGTTTGCATGTCGGGCATTTGGCGGTCTATATGATGGTGCGGCATTTTTTGGAGCGCGGACACAAGGTGTTTCTACTGGTTGGTGGCGGCACGGGTATGATTGGCGATATGCGCGACACCGAAGAGCGGAGCCTACTTTCATATGCAGAAATCGAACACAATAAACGAGCTTTGAAAGCACAGGTGTCACAAATTTTCGCCGGACGCGATTTTACCTTGGTGGACAATGCGGACTGGTTGGGCAATTTGGAATTATTGCCGTTCCTCCGCGATATTGGCAAGAATTTCAACATGGCAGATTTGATCGGTCGTGAATTTTTCAAGGCACGCATCGACAACGGTAAAGGGCTGAGTTTTGCTGAATTTACCTACACGTTGCTGCAGGGGTATGATTTCTGGCATTTGTTCAAACACCACGGTGTCAATTTGCAAATCGGCGGTTCCGACCAGTGGGGTAATTTGGTTTCAGGCGTGGAATTGATCCGTAAAAAAGAAAACGCCGAAGTCTACGCCATGACTGCGCCGTTGCTCATCAACAAATCAACCGGGCGTAAATTTGGCAAGTCCGAAGGTGGTGCCGTCTGGCTGGATGAAAACAAAACCAGCGTGTACAAATTCTATCAATTCTGGCTGAACGTTGATGACGAAAGCGCCATCGAGTACATGAAAATCTTTACCATGCTCGATCGCGACACCATTGAGGCCATCGCTGAAAACCATGCCGTCAATCCTGGCGCGCGCTCGGCCCAAAAAGTTTTGGCGCGCGAGGTTACCGACATCGTTCACGGCGTCAATCGGCGCGAATCAGTGGAGCGGGTGACTGAAGTGTTGTTTGGCGGCGGTGATTTCCGCCAATTATCAGACGATGACCTGGATGCTCTCGCCAAGGAAATTCCGCGCGTTGATGTCGGCGTCGGCGTGATTGAAGCATTGGTGGTGTCTGGTGCGGTCAGCTCCAACGGCGAAGCAAAACGCCTATTGAAATCTGGTGCCATCAGCCTCAACGGCGAAAAAATAGCCGAAGACCAAGCTGTCAACACCACGTCGCTACTGAAAAAAGGTAAAAATACATTTGTGCTAATCATGGAGGGAGACGAAGAATGAAAAAAATCATAGCTTTTGATTCAGATGACACCATTGTCCTGTCAAAAATGCCAGCGACACCACGCATGGCTGGTTTATTGGCAGAATTATTGAAGCATTACGATGTGTGTATCATTTCTGGTACTGATTTTGAAGGGGTGATCTATCCAAACACTGTCAGGCAAATTGAACAAGTTCCGGGTGTTGATCTTAGCCGGCTGCACATCATGCCGACATGTGGCACTCGTTACTATCGCTTCCAGGACGGCGAATGGCGATTGCAATATCAGGAGGACTTGACTGAAGAGCAAAAAGCTCGGATTTTTGAGGCAATTGAGACCTCAGCTAAGGAGCTTGATATGTGGGTGGACAATCCAGCTGGCGAAATCATCGAAGATCGTCTCAGTCAGGTAACGTATTCTGCGCTGGGTCAAAAGGCTACTCCTGAAGACAAATACGCATGGGCTGAAGCCAACAAGGAAAAACGTAAATTACTCAACGACGCTGTCAAAGCGCGCATTCCAGAATTTGAAATTCGGACGGCCGGCACCACTAGTCTGGACGTCACTAAGCCTGGTATCGACAAAGCACATGGCATGAAAAAACTGATGGAAGCGACAGGCGTAACCAAGGAAGAAATTTTATTCTTTGGCGACAAGCTAGAAGAAGGTGGTAATGATTTCCCAGTCAAAAACATGGGTATTGACTGCATCGCTGTGGAGCGTTGGGAAGACACCGCCTACGCGCTGGAAGGCATCAACGCTGTTTCGTAGATGAAACTAACAACCCCACTGGAACACATTAAAGGCGTCGGCCCCAAAACCGCCCAAGCGCTGTCGGCGGCGGGTCTGGAGACGGTGGCGGACGCCTTGGATTTTTTGCCGCGGGCGTACGATGATTATTCGGCGGCGGTCAATATCGCTGATCTCCAGCCGGGCAAGGTGACGGTGCGGGCGCGCTGCGAATCGATTTCCACGCGGATTGTTCGCCGAGGCTTGAGGATTACCACGGCGGTGCTGGCGGATGATTCCGGCAAAGTCAAGGCCGTCTGGTTCAATCAGCCGTACCGCGAATCCCAGCTGAGATCTGACGCTGAGTTTATGTTCTCTGGCCAATTTGGTATGCAGTATAACAGCTATCAGATCAGCAATCCGTCCGTCGAGCTCGCCAAACAAACAAATTCGTCCGACGCTCAGCCCACCTCAGGCATCCATCCCGTCTACAAATCCATCAAAAATCTTCGCCCAAAAACCGTGCAGGATTTGCTGAAAAATCTGCGACCTATCATGGAGTTTTTGCCCGAGACGCTGCCGGAGCACATCGTCCAGCGACAAAAGTTAGTCAGCCGCGCTGAAGCTGTGAAGTTCCTCCACGCGCCAAATAGTCACGAGGAAATTGCCCGCGGTCGTGAGCGGCTGGCATTTGAAGAATTGTTTGAAATGATCTTGGCGGCACAATTTAATAAGCAAGAGCAGACCAAGCTAACCGGCTGGCGCATCCCGTTCAATCAGCCGGTCGTTAAGCGATTTGTTGAGCAACTGCTATTTCCCTTGACCAACGCGCAGCGCCGTGCCGCGTGGCAGATTTTGCAAGATTTGGAGTCGGAGCATCCGATGAATCGTCTATTGCAAGGCGATGTCGGCTCGGGCAAAACGGTGGTCGCTGGGTTGGTAGCGGCGGAGGTGGCGCAGGCTGGTTTTCAGACGGCCATCATGGCACCGACGGAGATTTTGGCGGCTCAGCACGCTAAAACACTGGATGAATTATTGGCGCCATTTGGTGTGTCGGTGGCACTGCTGACGGGACACGTCAAGGGTGCTCAGCGGCGGCAGCTGCTGGACAATTTAGCAAATGGCAACATCAATGTGGTGGTTGGTACCCACGCGCTGATTCAGGAAAAAGTGGCGTATCACAAGCTGGGGTTTGTGGTGATCGACGAGCAGCATCGATTTGGCGTCAAACAACGGCAGGCATTGTTGCAAAAGTCAGACTACATGCCACACCTGCTTAGCATGACCGCCACGCCGATCCCGCGGAGCTTGGCGCTGACGTTGTACGGTGAACTGGACATCTCGATTTTGGACGAGCTGCCAGCTGGGCGTCAGCCGATTGAAACGAAAATTTGGTCGCCAGCCTCGGCGCCGAAGCTTTATGAAACCATCGACCATGAACTAGCTCAGGGTCGCCAAGCCTACGTCATCTGCCCATTGATTGATGATAATCCTGACAATGACAAAAAGTCGGTCGAGGCGGAATATCACAAATTAGCAAAAACGATGTTTCGTCATCGTCAGGTCGGATTGCTACACGGTAAACTACCGCCCGAGGAAAAGGCAGCAGTCATGCAGCAGTTTGCGGACGGCGAGCTGGACATGCTGGTGAGTACCACAGTCGTGGAAGTTGGCGTCAACGTGCCGAACGCTACGGTCATGCTCATCGAAAATGCCGATCATTTTGGTCTCAGCCAGCTTCATCAGCTGCGCGGGCGGGTTGGGCGCGGCCAGCATCAGAGTTTTTGTCATTTGATGATGTCGGGTCATGATAAACCATCCCAGCGCCTCAGAGAAATTGAGAAATCCCAAGACGGCTTTTACTTGGCGGAAGTTGACCTGAAACTGCGCGGTCCTGGCGAGATTTACGGCCGAGCGCAGCATGGCGCATTGAACCTAAAAATTGCCTCGCTGAGCGACACGCCGCTAATTGCCCGTGCGCAAACGGAGGCCGAGCGCTTTGTCAAAGAGGGGCAGGATTTGTTACAATATAACCACCTGGCGCGTGCCGTCAGTCGCTATCAGCGATTAACCATTTTGAATTAATATGTATGCAGGAACAACAATTAGAGATAGCTCTGGTCGATTTATCGGTGTTCATCAAAAGATAGATCGAGTGGCCAGGCGACACCTTGAAGCGATGCTACCTGATTGGTGTGAGTTTCCTGATGTTAAAAATATTCTGCATTTTGAGGGCAAAAACGGCCCCGATGGCGTTAAGCGCAAAAGTCCAGCTGTCGACGAACCATGGCATTTCATCAATCCAGACGACCCGAACGACACGGCACTGTTGGAGATGATCGACCAGCATATTGATAATCTGGCGAAGGCGCTACAGAACCATAATTCTGAACGAGCCGCTTTTGAAGCGGCGTGGATGGCGCATGCCATCACCGATGGTTTGACGCCAGCGCATCATTTCCCGCTGGAACATGCCATGCAGGAGCTGCGCGGCGGCGAAGGTCTAGAGACGCGAACCTCCATCCTCAAGAAAAATGTCATGAAGGGTGACACGGGGATTGAGCTCATCAAAAACAACTGGAAGTTTTGGGGTGCTAAAGGCATGATGACCATGCATGTGGCGTTTGAAGCTGGTGTGGCGAGCGTAGTGGCTTATCCGCGCTTTAAGGATGCTGTGCCGAGTGAGGCTGAGATTTTACAGGTCAAACAACAGGGCTATCGGAAATATTATCTAGAGCAAGTGCACGCTGTGGCTGACCTAAAGATGTATGACAATTTTGGCAAAAACGGCTGGACGACTGATTTGGCGTGGCAAACTAACCATGAACTGATGCCGATCATCATCAAAGCCGTCATGTTGGGCTGGCTAGCGTCGGTTTGGAAACTTGAGGCTAAACGGTGAGGGTGCGCATCATCGCTGGGGAATTTGGCGGACGATTCATTCAAACTCCACCAGGCTCGACGACACATCCCATGGGTGAGCGAGTCCGTTCGGCAATGTTTAATTCACTGGGCGAGACGGTTCGCGGTTCGCGGGTGCTGGATGCTTTTGCTGGCTCTGGCGCGATTGGCCTGGAAGCACTCAGTCGCGGTGCCGAGTCGGTGGTTTTTGTGGAGCGAGACCGGGTCGCGCAGCGCGTGATCGCCGAAAACATAGCCAATTTGGGCGTCAATGAACAATCTATTGTAATAAAAACAACGATATCAAATTGGTTGGAAAGCATGAGCGTAACAGAGAAGTTCGATATTATTTTTGCTGATCCGCCATATCATAATCCTCAGTTTTCCACAGTTTCACGACTAATGGGGCTTCTCAAACCGGGCGGATGTATGATATTATCACACCCAGGAATAGGTGAGGTGCCAGTTCAAAACGGAATTGTTGTGGTGGACAATCGTAGTTATGGGGAGGCGCACCTCACCAAGTTCCTACGAGAACCATCATAGTTGATCAAGTGGTCCCGATGCACGTCGAGGACTTTTTGTTATGTCGGCGCAAAATAGGGTATTGCAAAATTTAATTCAATGTGGTATAGATAGTCATAAGACACATTTGGATCCAAAAGAGGAGGAACGGAAATATGCCACGTGCTAATCATGACCTAGTGGAGCGAGAACTTATAAGAGCAGTTGCCAGTAGCCCCGAAGATGATGATATGGGGGCAGTGTATGACGCTATTCATACACAGGAAAATTTTGACAAAGAACGAGAAAGAATCAACAATCTTAGGAAGCTTGGTCAGGAAGTTTTGGACGAGTGTGGTTACGCAGAGTATGGCGAAATAACCGTTTAGCCTCTGCTAGTTTGCAGGACAAATAAAAAGAGCCTCGCCGGAAAGCTCGTGATGGTGAATTATGGTGCGGATGGGGAGAGTCGAACTCCCGTCTCAACCTTGGGAAGGTCACATAATAGCCGTTATACGACACCCGCGCTCTTAAAAGTATATCACTCTTGCCAGATGGCGACAACTTTAGTACAATGAAATAGCAAGTTTGTGGCTCTTTAGCTCAGTTGGTAGAGCAGAGGCCTGAAGAGCCTTGTGTCCCCAGTTCAAGTCTGGGAGGAGCCACCAAATATTGCATTTTATTCACGGCTTTGTTACAATAAATCGTGAAACACATGCGGGTATAGCTCAGTTGTTAGAGCGCTTCCTTGCCATGGAAGAGGCCAGGAGTTAGAGTCTCCTTACCCGCACCAAATGTTAGAATTATGAGCCGAAAGGCTCTTTTTCTTTGCCTCAACGATAGTCTTAAAGGGGTCATTTAGCATGTAAGACAACTTTTTGTCCTTTAACTCAATGTTTGAAAGTACATATTCCAATAACTTCTGTCGTAGGTCATCATCGCTCTCTTTAAACAGCATTTCTGCCCTTTGTGCCAAGTCTAACAGATAGGATGCGGTTACTTGAAAGTCTTTGTTATCACTTATTGGTAACTTTAGACGGTCATTCAATTCTTGCTGCCGCTTTTCTAAGTCAGTTGCAATTTCATCGTGTAGGGTCTGTGTAATTCGCCAAAACCACGCTCGTCAGGGCGTTACAGGATGTTAATGACCTTATACTCTTGTTCTAGTTTGTTGAGCAGAGGTGCGTGGTCGGGGCAGTCAGTAAACAATTCAAGACGCAGCTGAATATCAGCATCCTTAGGATTGAGCTTGGCTTGCTCGTCTAGGATGCTCATAACTTTCAATAGCTGGCTGTTCACTCTACTCATCACATAACTCACGCATAGTCTTGCCATAGCAAGTTGTGTATAATTATAGCATGACACAATCTGAGAAAAAGCGGCCGAAGTTATTGACGCTAAAACAAGCGAGTGAAATACTAAACTGCCATCCAAATACACTCAGAAAGTGGGATGCGAAAGGCTATCTCGTAGCAGTCAGATTTGGCACTCGTCGAGACAGGCGGTACAGGCGTGAAGACCTAGAAAAAATACTGAGAGGAAAGAAAAGAAATGAAATACTTTGAAGAGTACAAAGAGGATGCGCATAATTGGATTACGCTTTCGACTGGTGAGTATTATCCTGACGTACTTGCCGGAGAAAGCCTTTATCTGCGACGAACTCTAAGTCTGTTCAGAGCTGCGTAGTGTATGAAAACATCCAAGCCTAAATCACCCCAACTTGAGCCGATAAAGAATGAGGATGAAGAACGCCACGAGATGTTTACTAAAATGGCGATTAAATCTGTCGCCGAATTAAGAAAGCATCTCGACCTAAACAGTATGGACAGTGGGCGAATATACCCTCTCTACATTCCAAAAGCTCGTGATTACGTTATTTCTGGGATGCTGAACGAAGTGGAAAAGGCGGCAATAAGTAGTATGCTTACCTCAAATTTTATTCTTGAGAGTAATGCTGAGGAGATAGCCGAAGAGCAAAACAAGATAAAAGCAGAAATACCCGAACTTGAGAATAGTATTTTTCAATCACGCATTGACGAGATGGTTCTTTGGGAGCGTAAATTAACAGAACAGCTAGTCGACATTATAGGGTTTAGACACATCCGTAAGGATGACTATTACCGCCACTACATACTGCTTAGGGAGATGGAGAGGCTTGAGAAAATATCTTCTGACTTTAAGCACTACCACGGAGCGAAAAATAGGAATATAGAATACCAGCTTACAGATTTAAGACGTGAGGCAGACCAGATGATGACCAAACTCGACCCAGCCAAGTGTTGGTACGTTGAAGCGGCTACATCTAAAAAGAACGCCCGCTATAAGATTGCTAGTTTTAAGCAAAGACTTGATAGAGTACTGCCCTGGATGACGCCTAATCAAAGGCTGATGGCGGGTATATCTTACGAAAGTTACAGTATTCAAAGTTCCAATCTTCATCCTGGACAAGCAAAAATAAAAGATGAAAAGCCGTCAATGAAAACTCTCGACAGTCATTTTATGCGAGTTACAATGCTCTCTGCTGAGGTTGTTTTTGGGGCGATGGACGCAATGAGCATACATAACAAGAAAGGCTGGCTAGGTGACTTAGCAAAAGCCAATAAGTCAAATACTTATCCTGCCACGCTTATTGCGAAACTAACAAATCCTGGAATAGAAAAAGGTGATTTTGTCTTGGCATATGGCGACCTAGCCGAAGTTGTAAAGGTAAATAAAACTGTTTTTGGTTATCGCAGTTTTCGAGTTAAGTACCTTGAAAGACCACCGATACCGAGCATACCCGTAGACGAGATGCCTGCACGATACGTACAGCTATATCAAAAGCGAAAAACGATAGCCACAGACGTTGTCAAACTACTGACAGCTGATGGAGCACCCAAGCCATCGACAAGGCTCGTGAACAACTCAATCAGGAAAACCATTTTAGATTTTTGGAACAATATGGGCGGAAAGGAGTTTGCTCACGGAAATAAGGATGGTGGATATAAGAAAATGGGTGAGTACCTCGAACAGCAGAAAACCAAAGGTTCATTAAATAGAAATAAAAAATGCTTGGTCAAATGACCCCCGAAAATTCGGCATTTACACTTCGGAGTGTATATTGCGGAAAGGTATGGCAACTACCCCCCTATCCAACAATCTTTTACTAACAATGCTGACCACTGTTATTGTTGGTAAATTGTTGGACATAATCAAAACAAAACATTTTTGGTCATACGCAACAATTTAGCTGGTCTGTGCGTTTACATCATTTTGTACGAATAGACTAGCCATAGACAGGGGGCTATATCAGATTGCCAGATAATTGAAATTCTTCCACAAGATGTTTCAGTTTATAATCATCGGTAGCACTGATAGCTGATGTTTGAAATGCGTCAACTATGTTGCACCATAAACGAAATCATTTGATTCAATGAACCCTTTCCAGGGTTCATTTAGTTTATAGGATACTTTTGACTCCTTAAAAGTATCTTTTTTAATGGGCTCAATTATGAAGTTAGAGAAGAACATTTTTAAAAGCTCGTCCAGCTCGCTCATGTCATCAAGTTTTTCGAAAATAATAGGAAAAACCTTTGTTCTGAATCATCATTGAAAAAACAGTTACGAGCGAGTATTATAAATAATAGAGAAAGCAAAAAACAAAAATGAGATATCGTGAGACTGCTATTGAACAAGAGATACGAGACCATGGACTCGATGGTGTACTTGGGTTAGGCCGAGGCGTCTTGAGAGCCGGTGATTTATTGAATGACATGTCAGAACAAGATAAAGGGAAGCACAATGAGGTATTTGCGTTTATTGAAGCTGATACCAAAAAGGAGATGGATGGTGCAGAATTGGCCGATGCACTTGCTAGCGAGAGCTCAAAAACGGCAGATATACTTTCTGCTCTCAGGCTATGTTCTATCCATGGCGCAGTCAATGCCATTGCAAATGCCGGTTCAACACGTCAAAAAGAATATTTAGCTAGAGTCCTTGAAAGATACGACAGCCTAATCGCTAAGAGTGCTTCATATGAGGATCATGATGACGATTATACATCGGATGATGATAGACATTCGGGCGAACCGCACAATGTAAAGTTAGGATTATGGCAAGATGTTGTGTTTGCGAGTATGATTGGTACTCCAGAAATGGGCGCATTGTCATTGGCTAGACGATGGACATTGGCAGATTCAGAAAAAGAAGACACCAGACGAAGTACTTACAATTTGCCCGCAATACGCGGCTACCGTTCTTATATTTTTCCGCCCGACGAAGAGGCGCGTTGGGAGTATAGAGATGGTGAGCGAGTGACTAGTAATCCCGATCGAAGAGCTGGAACTGTCGGCTACGCTTTTCCAGAACTAGCAAAAACGTATGAGCAGGTCAAAGCTGCTATAGAGCGCAAAAATCCTGACGATACTGCTGAGGCGATCGAACATGCAGCGGTGTGTGAGCTCGCAAGGATCATAGCAAAGTCTACTGAGTACAATAGTTCTTATCGAAGCGAGGGTTCTCCATACCGTGCACATTTCGCCGAGCAAATGGCGTGGGCTAGGCTGGGCGATCAGGTACAAAGGCAGTTTCGCGGCATGCGCCAGAAGATTAGAGGTATTGATCTACACAATATTGGGCGTTTTATCGGAAAAGCAGGGGATAATCCTTATGATGTAGAATGGCGGAGGATTGAGAAGCTGGCTGATACAGTAACGCTAGATCATGTTGGTCCTGCCAGGGAATATCTGTTGGAGAAAACGCGTGATGATATACAGCGCCAGCATCGACGATATGGCAATGATGCGGCACATAAGATTATCACGGAAGGTGCCGCAAAGCTTGCAAGCATCGACAGCTTAACTAATGATGAGGTCTTAGCACGTTTCCAGGCGGAAAGGGAGAAGCTAGCGCAAAAACGTAACGAGCACATGAGCTTAGCGCAGAAAGCGTTGGATCTTCATTTTAAGGATGGAGTAGATGGCGATGCAACCCCGATTGATTGGATCAATACCGCTCCCTTTGGACTTATTAATCGCACTCATAAGGCGCTCAATAGAGGAGTTAGTAAAGATACGGCTTTTGCGTATGCGGTAGCAGAATATAGTTTTCCAGGTGAGGCGACAACACGAGAGCTTGTAGAGGCTTGTCATGGTTTTACGAAGGAGAATCTTGATAAAATGAGAGCTCTCCATACATATAGTGAGGAGACTGGGTTAGCGATTGACCTAATAGACGAAGTTCGCCTAGGTAAGGTGGCAGTGGCATATGACTCTAGTGATGTCATCGATCTCATGGGGCAGGGATATTCTGCTCGTGAAATTATTGAGAATGGATGGTTATGCCATCTTGATACACGTAAAACTATTGATTTTCCTGCTCGCGGAAATGATGCTCAGAAGCAGCGGTGGTGTACCGAGAATGGTTATGCGTATCTAAATGGTGGCTGGATTAAGACGTCGATAGGTAAGATCATCCTTTCAAGGCTTGAGTCGGGTCTTGAGAGGTCAATCCATGATGCATCTCAATGGCTCGAGACATTCCAAATACCTGAGGAAGGCTATGACATACCTGCACTTAAAGCACGTATCCAAAGTGGCGAACAAGTTCAGTTACCCGATATAGAAAAAACAACATTCTATGATGTTGGCTTAGAGTCTGGCCTTTTGGCGGGTATACTGAAAGCGCCTCAGGATTTACGTGACAGACTTTTACTTCCGCGTAAGACGCAAAAGATTCAACAGATATTTTTTGCGCCTGAACACCAGCTGCTATATCTTGCATTGGCTGATGTCTATCGAGATAGTGATGTAAATATTTCTACTGTACGCGACCATGCTCTTGATAGGCTTGATGAATTTTATGACGAGTGGCTAACCAATGCACGCGGCAAGGAGACAACTCATCGCATTTCCAAAGATGATCTCAGAGAAAAATTGCTTGCAGCCATAGAAAATGTTAACAACTCTGTTCTATCTGATGATGAAAATATTACCGGAGTTATCCAGCGGTTAAGTAAATACGGCAACAATCGTAAGCGGTATATAGATGATGCAACTTCCTGGCTATTACGGCACGCGACCTCTCCAAGTGCACGTTTGACCAAAGTATGGGGAGACAGGGCAGTGGCATTAATAGAAGGTGCTAATGATTCTGCAAGAGATATCGAGATCTGGCAAAGTGATAATGCGCTACGGTTACAGTTGCGTGAGATGACGCGCCAAGGTAGCATGCCGCACAACTTGACAGCTGCTGAAGTTATGGGAGAATTTGGTGGTTGGGTATGGGAACTATCACGGTGTTATGATAGCGACAGAATTATCCGTGCAATTAGTGAATATAAATCAGTACGTACAACAGAGGCATTATTGCCACCACAGGTGATGGAAATGCAAACCTCTTCTGGTGTATACAAAGCAGAGGTATTGGCTAAAGATGACCCGAGGGGGATGACGATTGGTGTCGATACAGGGTGCTGCATGACGCTAGGTGGCGCTTCTGCTAGTTGTATAGAATCGGGATATAAACATAAAAATGCTGGCTTCTTTGCGTTATATACACCACAGGGGCGATTAGCAGCTCAATCATATTTCTACGTTAATCCTAACCATTCTAACGTACTTGTACTCGATAATATTGAGGCAAATCAGGGCCGTAATACAGATAAGATACTCGAGTTGTATGAAGAAGCTTTAACTCAGTATCTTTTAGACAGATTTGCTGCAGATAGTGAATGGAATATCGATACTGTGCATGTGGGTACTGGTTATGGAGATGTCGTGAAGGCTAGTGTACTGCGGTTACCTGCAGCTAATACAATTAGTAATAATTTAGGCCGTATCTATACGGATGCGGATCAGCAGAGGCTACTATTGCGTCTATCGAATGAGCAGATTGCTGAGTCAAGACAAAGCAGGTCATTAGCCAGGAGTAAAGTGGAGAACATTCCTAATCATTTGCCTGAGATAGTTACGCGGTCATTATCCCCTAATGACTCAGAGATTATCAGGGAGCTAGAGGAGCAGATCTATCCAGGTCATATGCGTCAATATGGCGACAGAGAGATGCTTCAAGAAGAATTGGATATGAACGGTATGGGCATCTTTAGTTTTCTGGTCGCTGGTCAAGCTGACTCTTCCAAAGACTATATTGGGTATTGTATGGCTTATCTCGAACAGTCTGAAACAGAGCCTAATCGTAGTGAACCAATTGTCTATGCTGCCGATATGGCTATTTTGCCCGAATCACAAGGCTTTCATATTGGCGCAACAATGTTTGATGAGTTGCTGAGACGAACGAGTGAACGAGGTGTTGATAAGATTGAGATGCATGCTCGTGAAACCACGTCTTATGCTGCACTCAAACATAGCGAATGGGCCAAACATATCTTATACCATCGAGGCTATAAATTTGTTGATTACGGTGCGGTTGATGAATTTGATGATGGAAATGGGACTGTAGAGAAGCTGTATCTTGTCGGTATCGAGAAGCTTAGTAGATAATTTCGTAAGTTAGTGTACCACTTGCCTCTAGTAGGTAGACTAGTGTGAGAGTTTATTGGTATTTTTGATCTATTTCGCTTATACTTAAAACATGACTAAAGCGTGGCGTGATGTTGGATCGTTGTATCAAATTTATCCGCGAAGTTTCCGAGACTTGAACGGTGATGGGGTCGGAGACTTGAACGGCATTACGCTCAAGATGGACTATCTTAGCGATCTCGGTGTTGATGCCATTTGGATTTCGCCATTTTTCACGTCTCCCATGACTGATCTTGGCTATGATGTAGCGGATTATCAAAATGTTGATCCGGTATTTGGCGGTCTGGATGATTTTCGTATGTTGTTGGACGAAGCGCATGCGCGCGATATCAAAGTGATGATTGACCTGGTGCCGTGCCACACGTCTGACCAGCATCCGTGGTTCGTTGAGTCACGGTCTGGACGGGATAGTCCCAAGCGGGATTGGTATGTGTGGCGAGACGGTAGTGACGGGCATGAGCCGAACAACTGGGTTAGTTTAGCAGGCGGCAAGTCATGGACGTTTGACGCTGATTCTGGCCAGTACTATTTGCACTCGTTCTTACCAACCCAGCCAGACCTCAACTGGGACAATCCTGAGGTGCGCCTGGCCATCAAAGATGTGGTGCGATTTTGGTTTGATATGGGCGTGGACGGCATGCGCGTGGACGCCATCTGGGGGATTTCTAAAGATCCAGAGCTGCGTGATGATACCGTGAATTATGATTTTCATGGCGATTCTAACAGCTACGGCGCCTACATTCACGACCACTGTAAACACGGGCCGCATTTTCAAGAATATCTGCATGAGTTGGCGAGTGTTTGTGATGAATATGATGACAAGCAGATGGTGTTTGAGTTCTATCCAGATGAGCGTCTTGGCGACATCTGGCAACAATATCATGACGTCATCCATGTTCATCCGAAAGCCACGGCCTTTTTCATGGAACATCGGCAGAACGATTGGCATGGTGAGCATACCGGCTGGAATATCGTGAACTATTTGGAAGCGGCAGGGGAGAATATGCCATTCTTTTGCCTGGGCAATCACGACCAGCCGCGTGTGACGTCCCGTCTGGGTTTGCCGCGGTCCCGTGCGCTGCAGTTCCTTAATCTGCTGTGTCCAGGCGTTAGCGTGATGTACTATGGCGATGAAATCGGCATGGAAGACGTTGATTTGACGCAACATGATGCGCAAGATGGCTTTCACCATTCGCTGCAGGATGACCGCAATCGCGCCCGTACGCCCATGCAGTGGAATAGTTCTCGCTATGCCGGGTTTGCCAATGTGCTGCCGTGGTTGCCGGTGCATCCTAACCGCAAGCAAGTCAATGTCGCCAAAGAAACCAAAGACCCAAGCTCGCTGTTGTGGCTATGTCGGAAATTATTGGAGCTGCGACATGAACTGCCAATTTTACGCCACGGTAGCATGGAAAAGCTAGACACCGGTAATGGCTTTATCTTAGGATTTCGCCGTCAGCTTGACGGTCAGCAACTGCAGATATACATTAACTTTGCGGACTCAGTACAAACGGTGTGGTTACCAAACTCTGGCCGTGTCATCATTGGTACCAACCCAGATATCCATGTGGATGGCGATGTGTTACAGCTGCCTGGCTATGGCGGTGTATTGATTGACATAAAGTAGCCCCGCCTGATGACGGGGCTCATAATTTGTTTGCCGTGTTTGTTATGGATTAACAAAGTTCATGCCTGAGTACGATACGTCGTATTGGTCGTAGTTTGGCAATGTTGCGTTTGGATATTTTGCTTTGTAGGCGTCGCGAATTGAAGCGGCCTGAATGTCGGATGTCACCGTGTTGTTGATGGTGTCGACTGTCAAAATCCTGGTTGGGTTGTAATCATTTGAGTGGAATGCGCCCAAGAATGATGCAACCTTGTTGCCATGCTTACCTGTATCAACGCGACTGGCCGCTTGTCCAACATGTCCTGAGAAAGCCATGCGGATGTTTGGATATGCCAAGATCAAGTTGTCGTAGACATAGCGTGGGGTTTGTTTGCCAGTGCCGTATCCAGCGCCAGTACCGATTGAACCATCAGCGTTTAGTAGCGAGTGGCTCAGGACGATGACGTTGTGTTTTGGATGTGATGCCACAACGTTCTTAGCCCAATTGACAGCCTCGGCGCGCGGCCAGAGCTCAAGTGTCAGGACAAGCCACTGTTTACCTTCGGCGGTGAAAGTTTTGTAGGCGTTATCAACTTTGCCATTTTCAAACATTTGGTTAGCTGACAGCTTTTGGCGAGCAGCAGAGAAGTATCGGTTGAATACCGTCGTGTCTCGTGCCCACTCGTTGGTGTGTCGCCAGTCGCAAGCACCGCCACCACCACAAACAGCCTTTGTGTCGTGGTTACCGATGGTGGTCAAATAAGGAATGTTTGCCTGGTCAATAGTCTTGAATGCGTTGGACGCAACGATGTATTGATCTGGTTTATCAATGCCTTCATGTCCACCAGAAGTGACCATGTCACCAGTGTGAGCCAAGAAGCGGATGTCATATTTTTCCTTATTTTTCACGGTCCAGTTGGTGCGGGCAGCGAATTGATTGCCTGACCATTGGAAAACTTCCTGCTGTGTGTCAGGATAGACCGCGATGGAGAATTTACCATCTTTGACTGGGTCAACGTTACCGTTACCGTTGTTGTTCTGGACTGGTTTGACGTAGAACCACTCTCGGCTTTCTTGGATGTAACCAGCTTTCTGGAGATCTTGACGATCTTTAGCGGTGACTTGGCGGAAATTAAAATGCTTGTACCGCATGCGGTAGACCATCTCAGCACCATTTTTCAGCTCAGCTTGCGCGTAAAAAGCGACTCCTTTACAGGTGAAGCCATACTTTTTACAAGCATTGTCAGCCTCATTTTTATTGACCGTCAAAAGACTCGTGTAGTTTCCGTCTTGCAACGTTGCGTCAGCGCGATACACCGGCACCAAACCGCTACCTGCAGTTGTTGACACCATAAAAATAGGGCGCACTGTCGTGAAGCCATTGTTGGCTGCTTGTTGGATTTCTGTTTGAGATGTTGTGACAAAGCTGTGTGGCTTGCCAGGTTTAGACACTTCATACGCAGTTGCGTTGAGCGCCGGGCTGGCGGCTTTGGCGTTTGATGACGTTGCAATTGGCCAGGCGATTGCCGCGACCGCAACGAGTGCAAATACTAAACTTGCGGTAAAAGCACTCAGACGATGTTTGATCGTGATATGTTTCACTTACCCTCCTCGTTTAACTGATATCACTACCATTTTACTATACAGGACGGGAGAATGCGAATGCGGTATAATGAATATATGAATCGACAACCCCTGGCCGAACAGATGCGGCCGCAGAAATTGGATGAGGTGATCGGACAAAGCCATTTGCTGGGCGAGGGTGAGTTGCTCCGTCAAATCGTGAAGCGCGCTGAGCCGGTCAGTTTGATTTTGTGGGGTCCACCAGGGACGGGCAAGACGACCTTGGCGCGAATTATCGCCCGCGAGGTCAATGCGGAGTTCGTCGAGCTGTCGGCGGTGACTAGTGGCAAAAAAGACGTCGAACGGGTGATCGAACACGCCAGGCAGAATTGGAATTTAGGGTTGAGGACAATCTTGTTTGTCGATGAGATCCACCGCTTTAATAAGGCGCAGCAAGATGCGTTTTTGCCGCATGTCGAGAGTGGGCTGATTACTTTGATTGGCGCGACCACTGAGAACCCGAGCTTTGAGGTGATCACGCCGCTGCTCAGCCGGACGCGGGTGCTGGTGCTCCGTCAACTGACCAAAGATGAAATTGTACTAGTGTTGAAACGAGCGCTCAAGGTTTTGAAACAAACCAGGCGGGTGTCGCCCAAAGCGCTGGACTATCTGGCAGAACTGGCGGACGGCGACGCGCGGGTGGCCTTGGGTAATTTGGAATTGGCGCTGAGTTTTGGTGGGAAGGTCACGCCCGAGGTGGTTAAGGCAGCGGCTCAGCGGCGTTTGCCTGGCTATGACAAAAAGGGCGATGCGCATTATGACGTCATCTCAGCGTTTATCAAGTCGCTGCGCGGTAGCGATGCGGTGGCCGCGGCGTACTATTTAGCTCGCATGATTGAGGCGGGTGAAGATCCGAAGTTTATCGCGCGGCGGATGGTGATTTTCGCCTCAGAAGACATTGGCCTGGCGGGTAACGGTGCGCTGAGTTTGGCGGTCGCCACCTTTGAGGCAGTTGAGCGCGTCGGGCTGCCTGAAGCTAAATACAATCTATTTCACTGCGCTATCGCCCTGGCTCGCAGCCAGAAGTCGCGCGAGATTACTGACTTGATGAACGACGCTTTTTCTCTGGCGCAAAAATACCCAAACTCGTCCGTGCCGCTTCATCTTCGTAACGCCTCAACCAGGCTAATGAAAGATTTAGGCTACGCCAAAGACTACAAATGGCAGGCTGGTTTTCAGCATGAAAAGGGATTTCTGCCAGAAGATATTCTGCGCCCAACCAAGAATTAGCCTACTTTGGGCAGCGCTCATCAAACCGATCATACAGCGCCGCGTACACGCCATTAGTCCAGCCAAAGCCGTCTTGCAACGGATATTCACCACCACCGCCGATGCGTGATTCACTATCGACGTCATATTTCTCGATCATCTTGCCTTTGTCGGCAAAGACGCGCTCGGTCGAGGCTAGCCAGCGTTTTCTAATTTCTTCCGCTAATTCATCAAGTCCGTACCGCTTCAAGCCGCAAACCGCCACCCATTGCAGTGGTGCCCAGCCATTTGGCGCGTCCCATTGCTGACCATTGTCAACTAGCGTCATCCGTAACCCGCCATCGCGCAAAAACTCGCGCTGTAACATTTCAGCCACGTGCTCGGCTTGTTTCTTGGTGGCGACACCATTGTAAAGTGGGAAGACGCCAGCCAGTGTCGCGTGTGGCATCTGTCGACCAGTGCGGAAATTATAATCATAGAAAAATCCAGTCACTTCATTCCAGCAGTATGTTCTGATGGCTTCTGCGCGCTTTTCGGCAGCCTGAATGAACTTTTTGCGCAGCGCTTTTTGTTTCAAGATACCGTAACACTGAGCGATAGTCATTTCCAGGTCATACAGCAAACAGTTGAGGTCTACTGGCACAATGTCGGTCGTCTGAATGGTTTCAATACAGCACGCCTCACCAAACCAGCGCGAACTGAAATCCCAGCCACTCTCTGCGCCAGCTCGCAAGTCCAGGTAAATCTTTGCTTTGTTGGCATTGGGGCTTTTCTGAGCCGTCTCGATGTCTTCGCGGCGGCTTTCTGGACGTGGTGTATTTTTATTGTCAAAGTAGCGGTTCAGAACGGTGCCATTTGGCATTTTTACCACTCGTCCAGTGGCGATTTGATCAGCGCTGTCGAGCTGCTTATGTCCTTTCATCCAGAATTTGTATTCTGTCAATAGCAGCGGGAAATATTCCAATAGTACCAAGCTCGAGCCACCGACTTTCCGTGGACGCATCGCCAACAGCTTCACCATAGCAGAGAAAAATGGTGGCTGACTGCGACTCAGAAAATATGTTCGATTGGCGGTCGGGATATAACCAAACCGTTGGATCATGTAGGAATAATTTTTCATCATGCCATTGATCAATTCCCATTGGTTATCAACTGCCAAGCCTAGCATGATGAAGTAGGTGTCCCAGTAAAATTGCTCCGAAAAACGTCCGCCAGGAACAATGTAGTCGTACGGCAGGGGAATGAGCGAGCCCGATGCTTTGTGAGCTTGGCGCCTCAGCTGCGGCCATAGCTGCGTGACATGCTGGCGCGCTGATTCGGCTGGCTGAGGCACGTGACCTGCATGCGACGGATTAAAATCATAAAAATGTTGATTGACAAATTCTTGCAGATTAAAATCGGGTTTTTTTGAGGCTTCCAAGTATTCTCGCTGGATGCGTCGCCAGCGCTTTTTTGGCACCACATCGACAAATGTCTTGCCGTCTTGGTAAATTTGCTGCGCTTGGACTTCGTGAAATAGATGCCCAAATAATTCGTCAGGATCTTTACGATTGATGGGTGTGATGCGCTGGCTGGTGCGCACCAAAGAGCGTTTAAATTGGTCAACATTTTTCTTTATCATACTTTTACTATAACTGGTTGCGATGGTATAATCTAGAGCAGATATTTTCATAAGGAGAATGTAAATCATTATGGCAACAGCATCACAGGAAAAAACAACAGAAAACTCAAAGGTTACAGAAGCTCATGTTTCTGAGCAAACTACGCAAGAAAACACCAATCAACAATATTTTGCACAGCCGTCAGCTGCTCCTGTACAGTATGTCGTGATGGCAAACTCCCTCAAGGGCGTGAAAGGCTGGCTAGCATTTTTGACAGTGCTAATGGGCTTTGGTGGTATCATCTATACACTGATGTTCTTTGGTGCGGTGCTAAGATTGAGCAGTCCTGAAGGCGCTGTGTCGATCATCTTTGCGCCAATCATTGCTATTCTATCCTTCACCGCTGTCGTGCTGATTAGTCTGCAGAAAAAAGTCGGCCGCTATCTGGCTATCGCCGTATACATGACGTCTGCGACGTATTTTACCTTGCTTCAGATTATCATTGCCTCAATGCGCAAGGATTCTGATGCAGAACGAATTGTTGGCACCATCGGTGGAATATTTATCTACTTCATCGTTGCTGGACTACTGTCACTATATTTTGTGGTTTCAAAGCGCGTCAAAGAAACATTGGTGGACTAATTTTGGTTTACTCCATCCACGAAAATCGCCCCTAGCTTGGGGCGATTTTCATAGGTAAGGTGCGGGTTTATCTCTTGGCGGCGCGCTTTCGCTCATTAGCGTCGAGGTAACGTTTACGCAGACGCAAAGATTTTGGCGTCACTTCCAGCAGTTCGTCATCCTCGATAAAGTCGATGCATTGCTCCAGACTAAACTGCGTAAATGGTGTTAGCTGCACCGTGCCATCGGACGATTTGGAGCGCATGTTGGTGAGGTGCTTAGCCTTGCAGACATTGATTTCGATGTCTTCTTGGCGGTTATAAATACCGACGATCATGCCGGCGTAGACTTCCGTGCCCGGTCCGACCAAGAGCTCGCCACGCGCCTCGGCCGCCTGCAGAGCGTACGGCGTGGTAGTACCAGCTTCAAAGGCGATGAGTACGCCGCTGCGGGTTTTCGGCAATTTACCTCCCAGCGGTTGATAGCCATGCGGCAGGGAGTTCATGATGACCGTGCCTTTGGTGGCAGTTAGTAGTACGTTGCGCAGGCCGATCAGCGCCCTGGTCGGCAGTACATAGGTGATGCGGGTAGCGCCGCTGGCGGTGGTTTCCTGCGACTTCATTTCAGCGTGGCGGGCACCTAATTCTTGGCTGATCGCGCCGATGAATTCACTGCTAATTTCGATTTGTAATTCCTCAATCGGCTCTTTTTCGACGCCGTCCTCGGTGATGGTCACCACCTGCGGGCGGCCGACTTCAAACTCAAAACCTTCGCGCCGCATGGTCTCGATCAAGACGCTCAGGTGCAGCTCGCCGCGACCAGACACCGTAAAGCCGATGCCGTTTTCTTCGACACGCAGCGCCACGTTGGTTTCTAGTTCTCGCCGCAATCGGTCGCCAATTTGCCGTGAAGTGGTAAACTCGCCCTCACGCCCCTTCATCGGGCTGGTGTTTGGGCCGAGGTACATGCTCAGCGTCGGCGCTTCGATGGCAATTGCTGGCAAGGCTTCTGGCTGTTCTTTGTCGGCAATGGTATCACCGATGTGCGCCTCGCTGACACCAACCAGCGCCACGATGTCACCAGCAAATGCCTCGTCAAGCTCTTCGCGGTTTAGCCCGCGGTAGCCAAAAACTTTCTCGATTCGCGCTGATCCCGACATCTCTCCATGCTTCATTAAACTGACTTGCAAACCGCGCTTAACCGACCCGCGAGCGATCCGCCCGATGACATATTTACCTTGAAAGGTATCGTACTGCAGGCTGGTCACCAACATCTGGAAACCGCCATCAGCCGTGACACTCGGTGCTGGGATGTCATTGATAATTGCTTCAAAAATTGGTGTGAGATCAGCGTCTTCAGTCGGGTTAGCAGGAATCTCCCGCCACGCCTTGCCATCGCGCCCGATAGCGTAATAAATCGGATAATGCAGCTGACTATCATCAGTCGCTAGCTCCAAAAACAAATCGCTTAGCTCATCCTCGACCTCAGCAATTCGCCGGGCAGGTTTGTCAATTTTATTGATCACCACCACTGGCTTCAAGCCCAGCTCTAGCGCCTTACTCAGCACAAACTTAGTCTGCGGCATCGGTCCTTCCTGCGCATCGACGATCAGTAAGACGCCATCCGCCATCTGCAATGTCCGCTCGACCTCGCCCGAAAAGTCGGCGTGTCCCGGCGTGTCGATGATATTGATTTTATAATCACCGTAAAAAATCGACGTCTGTTTGGCGGTGATGGTGATACCGCGTTCGTGCTCCTGATCACCCGAATCCATGATCAATTCTTGGCTCATCTCGGCCTGGTTGTCGCGAAATGTGCGCGACTGTTTGAGCAGCCCATCAACCATGGTCGTCTTGCCGTGATCGACGTGGGCAATAATGGCAATGTTTCGAATCTTGCTAGCGTCCTTCATAAAAATATGGTCTGATGTTAGTAGCAGACCTTCCTTTAGGGCTATTATAACACGTATGTCTGTGCTTCGTCCAATTGCTCAGGAGTAAATGTAACAGCACGCGTGATACCATCTGGTCTTTCTTGCAGCTTAATTTTTGGCAGCTCCGGTCCGTTCATTTCCTCTGTCATACCATTCATTACCACAAAGAGGCCACATGCAGCCAAGTCCAACTGCGTCTTGCTCACGTGCAGTCCACGCGGAGGTCTACCAGACTCTGTCAGGTCTGCTCCATAAACAGCGGGGATAGGATGAAACGGTAGATACGCAAGTCCTACAGCAAGAAAGGGTTCGTATGATATCCATGGTTTTTCGCCAGGATTCCATGACTTTCTCTCTGTTTTTAGAGCCGGATGTGATTTTAAGAATTTTTTATAGCTCGACTGGTGACTACCGTTTGGAGTGACTACCAGGTGAGCTGTTGTTTGGTCTGGCGTTTGAGAAAATATCGCAAGCCCAGCAGGGCGGGGATTTCCATGCTTAACTTTTTCTGGCTTTAAAATGGTTGACGTAAATGATAATGTTTCTGACATATTCCTTGAGTGATTATTATAATGCTATTTCTTTGGCCGCTCGGGCGATGGCGCGCTTAGACAGCTCCACGGTACCCATGGCGTTTCTGAACGGGCTAAGATCATATCGCTCATACAAAACAACATGCAAGGCGCACAGAGCCAAGCGTCGTTTTGGTTCAGTAACTGCTCTGGTTTTTTCAGTGGTTTGTCTGAAGGGGATAATGCTCGGTAGCCTGTCAATGTTCTCGTCAAACACACCAAGTCCCAACTCAGCGTTGTGATGCTTCTTTTCGCCAGGCATCGCTAATCGCTGTTCTGGTGTCAGATGGCGTAAATATGCAGCGTACAAATCTCCATGTGTTCCGTCTGAACTGAGGACTAAATCTATGCCGTCTGGTTCACGAGCACCGGGGATCGCCAAGCCAATGGGTACTGTAGATGATTCGTGAGGAGGCACATCAAATACGCCCACATTTACCGTAACTTTCCTAAACACTCGATATATAATACTACAATGAGTAGAAAAAGTCAATGCTCATGCATGGTATATAGTCAGTCTAGAGGTAGGCCTGTTCAACGATCTTATTGAAGCTATAGGCAGGTGCCCCCTCCACGTAGATAGCAGGGCGTTTTGCTGCTTCTAACGAAAGAATATCGTCATTAGTGAGCGGCACTTCATTTGGTAATTGTCCAGTTATTCGTAGCGTACGCATAACATCCCGCAGTGCATAGCAGCCGATAGCTAAGACTTCTGGGACAATTTGCGCTTCTACGCTGCGCGTATTAAGATGATCTTTGTCGTACCATGCACGAACAACCGAGTCAATCGACTGGGCGCTCACCCCTCTGGTTATGATATCAACAATTGTATTTTCTTTGCTTCCAGTGACGGATTTTTTGGTCCCGATGATTCGCTCAACGCTGTTTTGCGCCAAACGTAGATCTCTATGAAGCCCTTCTTTTCGTACGTCCATGGTATAGCGCACGGAGCCAGGACTAATAGCTACTTGTCCGATGATGCCAAGGATTACGGGAGATTGCTCAGGAAGCGTGGGCTCGGCAGCCTCTCTATGGCGCACCTCAAACTCCACTGGAACAGGTTTTTTACGGAACCTGCCTCTTTCGACTGTCAGGGAAGAGGGTATAATCTTTTCGTCAATTATTGCAGGCATAATGGGTAAAATGGTGGGAAATACAGGGCTCGAACCTGTGACCTCACGAATGTGAATCGTGCGCTCTAGCCAACTGAGCTAATTTCCCGTACCTACATATTATACACTATTATGACGCACCTGCCAAGTAGTGGTCGCGAGCCTGCTGTTCAGTGAGAGCGGTTGTGTAGACCGAGCTGTACTGCATGCTACCGGTAAAATATTTAGGTCCTTGATATTCGCTGCCGTCAGCGTTCTTCCAATACGTCAATTTGCCGCAGCCAACTTTCCAATAGCCACCATTCGGTACATTTTCGCCGGCAGTCATGGATGGATTGGTGTCTACTTGGTTACCATCAAGGTACAGTGCTGCGCCATTTGGAGACATAGTGGCAACGACGTGATGCCAGCGGCCATCAGCATAGTTTACGCCAGCTTGTGACGTGACAAGCTTGATGCCACCACTATACGCACCAAATACAACCCGCCCGTCTTTATCAATGTAAATATGGCGATCGCTTTGTCCGCCGTAATTGTAATCACCTTCATACAGCGAGCTAAAACCCATCAGGCGTCCATTGCTTTTCTTGGTAGTGCTAAACCACACCTCCAGGCTAAAGGTGTTCGGTGCAGGATTGACCTTCTGGTCTGCCGATGTTCCGTGAGTGAGGCAGGCATTCACTCCGTTGAATACTGAAATGCGGCGGTCGTCACGCACACAACCAGCGTTTGATACGCTGGCGCGGCTGGGCGATCCATCACTCGGTGAAGGTTTGCCATGGTTGTTATTTCCAGAGAGGTCCGTCACTACAGGATTAGCCGCATAGTCGCTATTGAGCGCCCAGGCAAAATACGGCTGAGGATTTGGACGGATCTGTGAACGGCTCCAGGTGGCCTCAGAGCACTTAAAGTAGGCGCGAGCTTGAACGTGGTTAGTGCTATTTTGTATGGTCGCGGTAAATCCTGCCAGGGAAGACAATTGTACGGTCAATAGTACCACTTCAAATAGAATAATAATGGCAAGTAACGCCATGTTACGATGTCTCTCATGGACGAGTTGTAGACCAGTAATTTCTTCTTCAGGTGGTGGTAGCTTTACTAGCAGTGCTATAAATAGTGGTAGTAGGCACCACAATAGCGCAAACACCATGCCCGTCGGTCCAAGCGATGGCCGTGGCACGTAAATATAGTGCCCTTGCACGTCGGTTTCGGTGGCGCGAACGATGGCGGTTTGACCAGTATGAACGCGGTTGCCATCGTCATCACGAATAGGGAAAATACCAGTATTGACAATGTGTAATCGCACGTCATTTCTCTGATGTGTAGCGATACTGAGCATGTCGGCGCGGAGCCACGGATTGAGAATCAGTGTGGCTAAGATAACCACCAGTGTTCCGCCGATGATGCGAACTGGCCAACGCCAGCGCTCGTGTAGTCGCTTGATGCACGAAAGCAAATAGATGATGATCCAGCCAATGAGCAAAATTGGTGCAGCACGCCAGACCCAACCCCACACAGGCGCAATCACCACTGCCTTGCCGATCACGTCTCGGTTAGCCACCGACAAAGAATCTTCTACGGCGTTGAGGTCACCTTTGGTGGTGTAGCTGTGGTCGTCGTTAACCTTAGCCAGACGATGCGTGTACACACTCCCACTGCGATAGAACGTGATGATGTCATCTTTGTTGTAGGATTGCTGCGGCTGCGTAACGATTAGCGTCCCGACTGGTGCGGTTTCGCCCATGCTTGGCGTGGCGATGGTAAAAAAGCGAAAACCAGCTAGGTGTAGTACGAGCACTGAGCCTAGGCTCAGTGCTGCGATTACCCAAATGCTGGTTTTGTTAAATCTCATTGCCCTTTAGTATATCAGATTTTACGGCTATTTATGAGATACTAGGCGCTAAACTGCCAGGTGATTGGTTGTGAGATTTGGCGACCTTGGAAGCTAGCGTCGGTATTTGCCGGAAGTGCGGCAGTGATAACCAATGTAACTGTCTCATTTGGTGCAATTGGGTGACCAACGACTGTCTTGATATCTTGTGCTGCTGCCTGTTGGAAAGCCTCTGCCGTACCAGTCCATACTTGTGTACCGTTAGCGCGGACGGTAACGGTCATTTTGCTACACAAGTTACCGGTACCAGAGACTGATGCGCCTGGCGCGTTCTCGGTTGTACAGGTGCCACCCTTGACAGTAAAGGCGCTGGCAGCGATGCTACCCTTGTTGGTGATTTTCACCGTGGTGTCAGTGCTGCCGCCTGGAACGAGTGCTTGGCCGCCATATTTGTTGATGGTTGCACAAGTCGCACTACCACTACCTGTAGTGGTACAGGTAACTGATCCGTCCTGGTTCTTTTCTTCCATCACTAACGTACCAGTTGATGCGGTGTTTACGCTGTTGGTGATGGTTGCAACAACACCCGCAAACGTTGGTGTCAAGCTAAACGCTACCATCAGCGTCATGATGCCGCCGACAACCGCCAGGCCGATGCGTTGCCGTTGGAAATAATTGTTTGCTTTGCTCATAGTGATATAAACCCTCCTCGACTACCTAAAAGTAGATGTCTTGTATTATTTTCTATCTTGGCGCGATTGTAGCATATGCGTTTTAATATAGTCAATAAGAATTTTTATTGTTGAGATCAGTCTGTATAAATCGCTTTGTAATAAGAAAAATATCG